>NZ_JBICLV010000024.1:0-59800 GCF_043105735.1 Leclercia sp. GLN_9 | reverse complement strand
TACTTCACCTGCCGGTGGGCCGTCTCCCGGTCCAGCTTTCCTTCGCGCTTCAATTCGGTGATCGCTGCACCATAGCTCGGCGCTTTGTCGGTATTGAGCGTGGCAGGCTTTTCCCAGTGCTTCAGGCCTCGCAGGGCCTTGCCCAGGAACCGCTTCGCTGCCTTGGCGCTGCGGGTCGGCGACAGGTAGAAATCGATCGTGTCGCCCCGCTTGTCGACTGCCCGGTACAGGTAGGTCCACTTGCCCCGCACCTTGACGTAGGTTTCATCCAGGCGCCAGCTCGGATCAAAGCCACGCCGCCAGAACCAGCGCAGCCGCTTCTCCATCTCCGGGGCGTAGCACTGGACCCAGCGATAGATCGTCGTATGGTCGACCGAAATGCCGCGTTCCGCCAGCATTTCCTCAAGGTCGCGATAGCTGATCGGATAGCGACAATACCAGCGCACCGCCCACAGGATCACATCACCCTGGAAATGGCGCCACTTGAAATCCGTCATCGTTCCGTCCGTCCAATCTCCGCCAAGCATGCTCAAGCTTCACGATTTTTGCAACAGAGCCCACACGAGTATTGAGCATAGTCGAGATTGGTGCAGATCACTTCTGATATTGAACTGTCAGGAGCTGGCTGCACAACAGCCATTACGCCCAATCAACTGGTGCAGTCGTCTTCTGAAAATGACATTTGGTATCTCTCATAAACGGATGTTTTTGAGAGAACTATCTTCGGCCTTCACACGCACGAAAGGCGGCGAAGCTCCGCCGTTAATCCGTCCGCCGGAGATCTCGCCCAGGCAGGCTGAAGGCCGAGCAAGCCTGACAGGCCCGAAAAGCCCGGCACGGGCGTCGGCGGCGATGACGGCGGCGGCATTATCCAGGGTTGATGATGGAAGTGGAGGATATCGACAACCTCTCGCGCAACCAAGACATCGCGGTCGGACTGCAAGTGATCTTGAAGCCACGGGCCCGTCCCACCCCGACATGGACCTCGATGCCCGAACGGACGTTAGATTTCGAGTTCTAGGCGTTCTGCGATGAAGGTTGGATCCCAGCCGGGATTGAAAGTGTCGACGTGGGTGAATCCGAGCCGCTCGTATAGGCCACGCAGGTTCGGGTGGCAGTCGAGCCGCAGCTTGGCGCACCCCTGCGTTCGCGCGGCATGGCGGCAAGCCTCGATCAGCGCGGAGCTGACACCCCGGCCCGCATGTGTCCGTCGCACCGCGAGCTTGTGCAGATATGCGGCCTCCCCCTTGAGGGCGTCGGGCCAGAACTCGGGATCCTCGGCCGACAAGGTGCAACAGCCGACGATGCCGTCGCTGCAACTCGCGACTAGGAGCTCGGATCTCAGGACGAAGGTCTCCGCGAATGTCCGGTCGATCCGCGCGACGTCCCAGGCGGGCGTTCCCTTGGCGGACATCCACGCCGCAGCGTCGTGCATCAGCCGCACAACCTCGTCGATATCACCCGAGCAGGCGACCCGAACGTTCGGAGGCTCCTCGCTGTCCATTCGCTCCCCTGGCGCGGTATGAACCGCCGCCTCATAGTGCAGTTTGATCCTGACGAGCCCAGCATGTCTGCGCCCACCTTCGCGGAACCTGACCAGGGTCCGCTAGCGGGCGGCCGGAAGGTGAATGCTAGGCATGATCTAACCCTCGGTCTCTGGCGTCGCGACTGCGAAATTTCGCGAGGGTTTCCGAGAAGGTGATTGCGCTTCGCAGATCTCCAGGCGCGTGGGTGCGGACGTAGTCAGCGCCATTGCCGATCGCGTGAAGTTCCGCCGCAAGGCTCGCTGGACCCAGATCCTTTACAGGAAGGCCAACGGTGGCGCCCAAGAAGGATTTCCGCGACACCGAGACCAATAGCGGAAGCCCCAACGCCGACTTCAGCTTTTGAAGGTTCGACAGCACGTGCAGCGATGTTTCCGGTGCGGGGCTCAAGAAAAATCCCATCCCCGGATCGAGGATGAGCCGGTCGGCAGCGACCCCGCTCCGTCGCAAGGCGGAAACCCGCGCCTCGAAGAACCGCACAATCTCGTCGAGCGCGTCTTCGGGTCGAAGGTGACCGGTGCGGGTGGCGATGCCATCCCGCTGCGCTGAGTGCATAACCACCAGCCTGCAGTCCGCCTCAGCAATATCGGGATAGAGCGCAGGGTCAGGAAATCCTTGGATATCGTTCAGGTAGCCCACGCCGCGCTTGAGCGCATAGCGCTGGGTTTCCGGTTGGAAGCTGTCGATTGAAACACGGTGCATCTGATCGGACAGGGCGTCTAAGAGCGGCGCAATACGTCTGATCTCATCGGCCGGCGATACAGGCCTCGCGTCCGGATGGCTGGCGGCCGGTCCGACATCCACGACGTCTGATCCGACTCGCAGCATTTCGATCGCCGCGGTGACAGCGCCGGCGGGGTCTAGCCGCCGGCTCTCATCGAAGAAGGAGTCCTCGGTGAGATTCAGAATGCCGAACACCGTCACCCTGCTGCGTAACATCGTTGCTGCTCCATAACATCAAACATCGACCCACGGCGTAACGCGCTTGCTGCTTGGATGCCCGAGGCATAGACTGTACAAAAAAACAGTCATAACAAGCCATGAAAACCGCCACTGCGCCGTTACCACCGCTGCGTTCGGTCAAGGTTCTGGACCAGTTGCGTGAGCGCATACGCTACTTGCATTACAGTTTACGAACCGAACAGGCTTATGTCAACTGGGTTCGTGCCTTCATCCGTTTCCACGGTGTGCGTCACCCGGCAACCTTGGGCAGCAGCGAAGTCGAGGCATTTCTGTCCTGGCTGGCGAACGAGCGCAAGGTTTCGGTCTCCACGCATCGTCAGGCATTGGCGGCCTTGCTGTTCTTCTACGGCAAGGTGCTGTGCACGGATCTGCCCTGGCTTCAGGAGATCGGAAGACCTCGGCCGTCGCGGCGCTTGCCGGTGGTGCTGACCCCGGATGAAGTGGTTCGCATCCTCGGTTTTCTGGAAGGCGAGCATCGTTTGTTCGCCCAGCTTCTGTATGGAACGGGCATGCGGATCAGTGAGGGTTTGCAACTGCGGGTCAAGGATCTGGATTTCGATCACGGCACGATCATCGTGCGGGAGGGCAAGGGCTCCAAGGATCGGGCCTTGATGTTACCCGAGAGCTTGGCACCCAGCCTGCGCGAGCAGCTGTCGCGTGCACGGGCATGGTGGCTGAAGGACCAGGCCGAGGGCCGCAGCGGCGTTGCGCTTCCCGACGCCCTTGAGCGGAAGTATCCGCGCGCCGGGCATTCCTGGCCGTGGTTCTGGGTTTTTGCGCAGCACACGCATTCGACCGATCCACGGAGCGGTGTCGTGCGTCGCCATCACATGTATGACCAGACCTTTCAGCGCGCCTTCAAACGTGCCGTAGAACAAGCAGGCATCACGAAGCCCGCCACACCGCACACCCTCCGCCACTCGTTCGCGACGGCCTTGCTCCGCAGCGGTTACGACATTCGAACCGTGCAGGATCTGCTCGGCCATTCCGACGTCTCTACGACGATGATTTACACGCATGTGCTGAAAGTTGGCGGTGCCGGAGTGCGCTCACCGCTTGATGCGCTGCCGCCCCTCACTAGTGAGAGGTAGGGCAGCGCAAGTCAATCCTGGCGGATTCACTACCCCTGCGCGAAGGCCATCGGTGCCGCATCGAACGGCCGGTTGCGGAAAGTCCTCCCTGCGTCCGCTGATGGCCGGCAGCAGCCCGTCGTTGCCTGATGGATCCAACCCCTCCGCTGCTATAGTGCAGTCGGCTTCTGACGTTCAGTGCAGCCGTCTTCTGAAAACGACACCATGTGCAAACGATGTCAGAATAGAGTTAAATTTCCTATTGATTGACATATTCCGTCAAAGGTAATAGATTTCATCCTGACACTTTTGCCTTTGGAGGCATCTTGCAAGGTCAACGCATCGGCTATGTCCGCGTCAGCAGCTTCGACCAGAACCCGGAACGGCAATTGGAGGGTGTTCAGGTGGCGCGGGTGTTCACCGACAAGGCTTCTGGCAAGGACACCCAGCGTCCCGAGCTGGAAAGGCTGCTGGCCTTCGTCCGCGAGGGCGACACCGTGGTGGTGCATAGCATGGACAGGCTGGCACGCAACCTTGATGACCTGCGCCGCATCGTCCAAGGGCTGACACAACGGGGCGTGCGCATGGAGTTCGTCAAAGAAGGGCTGAAGTTCACCGGCGAGGACTCACCGATGGCCAATCTGATGCTGTCGGTCATGGGAGCCTTCGCTGAGTTCGAGCGCGCCCTGATCCGCGAACGTCAGCGCGAGGGAATCGTGCTGGCCAAGCAGCGCGGTGCCTACCGGGGACGAAAGAAATCGCTGAACAGCGAACAAATTGCCGAGTTGAAACGGCGAGTTGCGGCAGGCGACCAAAAAACCTTGGTGGCCCGTGACTTCGGCATCAGCCGCGAAACCTTGTACCAGTACCTGCGGGAAGACTGACCATGCCACGCCGCTCAATCCTGTCCGCCACCGAGCGCGAAAGCCTGCTGGCACTGCCAGATGCCAAAGACGAACTGATACGGCACTACACGTTCAACGAAACCGACCTGTCGGTGATCCGTCAGCGTCGCGGCGCCGCGAATCGATTGGGCTTCGCTGTGCAGCTTTGCTACTTGCGATTCCCTGGCACCTTTTTGGGCGTCGATGAGCCTCCGTTTCCGCCCCTGTTGCGCATGGTGGCCGCGCAACTCAAGATGCCAGTGGAAAGTTGGAGCGAGTACGGCCAGCGCGAACAGACACGGCGGGAGCACTTGGTCGAGCTGCAAACGGTTTTTGGGTTCAAGCCCTTCACCATGAGCCACTATCGGCAAGCCGTGCATACATTGACCGAGCTGGCCTTGCAGACCGACAAAGGCATCGTGCTGGCGAGCGCACTTGTCGAGAATCTGCGGCGGCAGAGCATTATCCTGCCCGCCATGAATGCCATCGAGCGCGCAAGCGCCGAGGCCATCACCCGTGCCAACCGACGCATTTACGCGGCGCTGACCGATTCTTTGTTATCACCCCACCGTCAGCGCCTGGACGAACTTCTCAAGCGCAAGGACGGCAGTAAAGTGACGTGGCTGGCATGGCTGCGCCAGTCGCCTGCCAAACCGAACTCTCGCCACATGCTCGAACATATTGAGCGCCTGAAATCCTGGCAAGCACTTGATCTGCCCGCAGGCATCGAGCGGCAGGTTCACCAGAACCGCCTGCTCAAAATCGCTCGTGAAGGTGGCCAGATGACGCCTGCTGATCTGGCAAAGTTCGAGGTGCAACGACGCTATGCCACGCTGGTAGCGCTGGCCATCGAAGGCATGGCCACCGTCACCGATGAAATCATCGACCTTCACGATCGCATCATCGGCAAGCTGTTCAACGCGGCCAAGAACAAGCATCAGCAGCAGTTCCAGGCTTCCGGCAAGGCGATCAACGACAAGGTGCGGATGTATGGGCGCATCGGTCAAGCGTTGATTGAGGCCAAGCAAAGCGGCAGCGATCCGTTCGCCGCCATCGAGGCCGTTATGCCCTGGGACACCTTCGCCGCCAGCGTCACCGAAGCGCAAACATTGGCGCGGCCTGCCGACTTTGATTTCCTGCACCACATCGGTGAAAGCTATGCCACGCTACGCCGCTACGCGCCGCAGTTCCTGGGCGTGCTCAAATTGCGGGCTGCGCCCGCCGCCAAGGGTGTGCTCGATGCCATCGACATGCTGCGCGGCATGAACAGCGACAGCGCGCGCAAGGTGCCCGCCGATGCGCCAACCGCATTCATCAAGCCGCGCTGGGCAAAGCTGGTTCTGACCGACGACGGCATCGACCGGCGTTACTACGAGTTATGCGCCCTGTCGGAGCTGAAGAACGCGCTGCGCTCCGGTGATGTCTGGGTGCAGGGTTCTCGCCAGTTCAAGGACTTCGACGAATACCTGGTGCCGGTCGAGAAGTTCGCCACTTTGAAGCTGGCCAGCGAATTGCCGCTGGCAGTGGCCACCGACTGCGACCAATACCTGCATGACCGGTTGGAATTGTTGGAGGCGCAACTCGCCACAGTCAACCGCATGGCTGCGGCCAACGACTTACCGGATGCCATCATCACCACCGCGTCAGGCCTGAAGATCACGCCGCTGGACGCGGCAGTACCAGACGCCGCGCAAGCCATGATCGACCAGACAGCTATGCTGCTGCCGCACCTCAAAATCACCGAGTTGCTGATGGAGGTCGATGAATGGACGGGCTTCACCCGCCACTTCACACACCTGAAGACCAGCGACACGGCCAAGGACAAAACCTTGCTGTTGACGACGATCCTGGCCGACGCGATCAACCTGGGTCTGACCAAAATGGCCGAGTCCTGCCCTGGCACCACCTACGCCAAGCTGTCTTGGCTGCAAGCCTGGCACATCCGCGATGAAACCTATTCGACGGCGCTGGCCGAGCTGGTGAATGCGCAGTTTCGGCAACCCTTCGCCGGCAACTGGGGTGACGGCACCACGTCATCGTCGGACGGCCAGAACTTCAGAACCGGCAGCAAAGCAGAAAGCACTGGTCATATCAACCCGAAGTATGGAAGCAGTCCAGGACGGACTTTCTACACCCATATCTCCGACCAGTACGCGCCCTTCAGTGCCAAGGTGGTCAACGTGGGCATTCGTGATTCAACTTACGTGCTTGATGGCCTGCTGTACCACGAGTCGGACTTGCGCATCGAGGAACACTACACCGACACGGCAGGCTTCACCGATCACGTGTTTGGCTTGATGCATTTGCTGGGATTTCGCTTCGCGCCGCGTATCCGTGACTTGGGCGAAACCAAGCTATTCATCCCCAAGGGCGATGCCGCCTATGACGCGCTCAAGCCGATGATTAGCAGCGACAGGCTGAACATCAAGCAAATACGCGCCCATTGGGATGAAATTCTGCGGCTGGCCACCTCCATCAAGCAAGGCACGGTAACGGCTTCGCTGATGCTGCGCAAACTCGGCAGCTACCCGCGCCAGAACGGCTTGGCCGTGGCGTTGCGCGAGCTGGGGCGCATCGAGCGCACGCTGTTCATTTTGGATTGGCTGCAAAGCGTGGAGCTGCGCCGCCGCGTCCATGCGGGGCTGAATAAGGGCGAGGCGCGCAACGCGCTGGCCAGGGCGGTCTTCTTCTACCGATTGGGTGAAATCCGCGACCGCAGTTTTGAGCAGCAGCGCTACCGGGCCAGCGGCCTCAATCTGGTGACGGCGGCCATCGTGTTGTGGAACACGGTATATCTGGAGCGTGCCACCAGTGCTTTGCGTGGCAACGGCACGGCGCTGGACGACACATTGTTGCAATATCTGTCGCCGCTGGGGTGGGAGCACATCAACCTGACCGGCGATTACCTATGGCGCAGCAGCGCCAAGGTCGGTGCGGGGAAGTTTAGGCCATTGCGACCGCTGCCACCGGCTTAGCGTGCTTTATTTTCCGTTTTCTGAGACGACCCCAGGCTGGCGAACTTCGCGGGCGGCACCAGGTAGTCCTCGAAGTCCTTGAACTGGCGTGAACCCTGCACCCAGATGTCGCCCGAGCGCAGCGAGTTCTTGAGTTCCGACAGTGCGCACAGCTCGTAGTAGCGCCGGTCGATACCGGCGTCGGTCATCACCAGCTTCTGCCAGCGCGGCTTGATGAAGTTGGTCGGTGCATCGGCGGGCACCTTGCGGGCGTTGTCGCTGTTCATGCCGCGCAATACCTCGATGGCATCGAGCACATCCTTGGCGGCGGGCGCTGCCCGCAGCTTGAGCACATCGAGGAATTCCGGCGCGTAGCGGCGCAAGGTGGCGTAGCTCTCGCCAATACGGTGCAGGAAATCGAAGTCATCGGGCTGCGCGAGCTTCTGCGCCTCGGTGACGCTCTCGGCGAAAGCGTCCCAGGACATGACAGCCTCAATGGCGGCGAACGGATCGCCGCCGTTCTGCTTGGCCTCGATCAGCGCCTGCCCGATGCGGCCGAACAGCCGCACCTTGGCATTGATCGCCTTGCCGGACGCCTGGAATTGCTGCTGATGCTTGTTCTTGGCGGCATTGAACAGCTTGCCCAAGATGCGGTCGTGCAGGTCGATGATTTCGTCGGTGACGGTGGCCATGCCCTCGATGGCAAGCGCCATCAGGGTGGCGTAGCGCCGCTGCGGCTCGAACTTCGCCAGATCGGCGGGCGTCATCTGGCCACCTTCGCGGGCGATCTTGAGCAGGCGGTTCTGGTGAACCAGCCGCTCGATGCCTGCTGGCAGGTCGAGCGCCTGCCAGGCTTTGAGACGTTCGATATGTTCGAGCATGTGCCGCGAATTCGGCTTTGCCGGTGACTGGCGCAGCCAGGCCAGCCAGGTCGTCTTGCCGTTATCCCGGCGTTTGAGCAGATCGTCGAGGCGGCGGCGATGCGCGTCCGACAGCGGTTCGGCCAAGGCATCGTAGATGCGCCGGTTGGCGCGGGTAATCGCCTCGGCACAAACGCGCTCGACAACATCCAGCGTCGGCAAGATGATGTGTCGGTGTCGCAGAGCGTCGAGGACGCTGCTGGCCAGCACGATGCCCTTGTCGGTCTGCAAGGCCAAGTCGGTCGTGGCATGGACAGCCTGCCGATAGTGCGCCAGGCCGAACGGCTCCATGCCCAGGTACGTCCGCAGTTCGAGCAGGTGTTCGCGCCGGGTTTCCTCCCGCACGGCATACTGCGGCCAACACGTCGCGTCGAGTCGCAGTTGCCGTCCGATCCATTGCAGCAGAGGAACCGGCACGACGGCATCGGGCAGTAGGCCCTGACCGGGGAAGCGCAGTAAGCACAACTGCGCCGCGACACCCAGGCGGTTGGCGTCGCCGCGCCGCTGGCGGATCAGTGACAGGTCAGGCTCGCTGAACGTGTAGTGCCGGATGAGTTCGTCTTGGGTATCTGGCAACGCCAACAGACTGTCGCGCTCTGCGGCGGAGAGGATCGAACGGCGGGGCATGCGGTTTCCTTCTTCTTGAAAACGTTGGTTTGTGACAAGTCCGCCAAGGCAGCCGGCGCGGCACGGGAAATCAAGGCATTGCGCTTCTCGAAAATAGTTCTTGAAATTCTATTCTTGATTGCATATCATCTCAACGAGTTTCGATAAGAAAGGATGCCCATGCGACCCTCCGTTGTGCTTGACATGAAGCGAAGCGCAGTGCGTGAAGCGGTAGGCCGCTTCCGCACCGCGAACCCGCGCGTCTTCGGTTCGGTGCTGCATGGCACCGACCACGATGGCAGCGACATCGATCTGCTGGTCGATGCGCTGCCTGGTGCGACGCTGTTCGACTTGGGTGGTCTGCAAGTCGAGCTGGAATCGCTACTCGGCCTCCACGTCGATCTGCTGACCCCCGGCGACCTGCCGCCGAAGTTCCGGGCCAAGGTACTCGCGGAGGCGCAGCCGGTATGAGCGAGAACCACCGACTACCCGACTACCTGGACCACATGCAGCAGGCCGCAGCCGATGCCTGCGGCTTCGTGGAGGGCTTGGCCAAGGAGGATTTCCTTGAGGACAAGCGAACCCAACAGGCCGTCATCATGAGCCTCATCATCATCGGCGAGGCCGTCACGAAGGTGATGGATGGCTATGCCGAGTTCGCCCAGGCGCACGGGCAAGTGCCGTGGCGCAATATGCGCGGCATGCGCAACCGCATCGCCCACGGCTACTTCGACATCAACCTCGATGTAGTGTGGGACACCGTGCAGGCAGCACTACCTGAGTTGCTCAAGCAACTGCCCGCCGTGCGTCAGGATGCTGACGACGAAGACTGCAACGACTATGGGATGGATCCATGATGGAATCATGAAAGCCATCAGCGAGCGGCTGGAGCAACGCGAGAAGCAGGGCCTCGTTATCGCTTGTATCGCCGACATCTTCTCCGCGTAGGCCCTTGGCTCTGGCGTGTAAAAGAGTTTCCGTATACGTATGAAATGGAGGTTGTCACTATGTCTATTGCAGCAAGAATATTTGCGATTTCGGAGTTTGCCCGCCCATCTGATGGCGAGCCTATTCGATCGGTGGTGCTTGAAACTGAAGAGTCCACAATCGTTGTTTGGCATGTTCGTCCAGGGCAAGAAATTGCCGCTCACGTTCATCCCCACGGTCAAGACACTTGGACTGTTCTTTCTGGTTCTGCCGGTTACTACCAAGGAAGCGGTGTGGTTACCAAGATCCAGGCCGGAGAAATTGCCGTAGCGAAACCTGGGCAGGTTCACGGAGCCATGAACACCGACTCGAAGGAATCCTTCATCTTCGTTTCCGTCGTGGCTCCAGGCAATGCTGGCTTTGCCTTGGCTGAAAAATGATTGACCGGGCACGAGACAAGCCATGTTGATCGGCTATGCGCGCGTCTCGACGCAGGATCAGAATCTTGAACTGCAACGCGAAGCCTTGACCAAGGCTGGATGCCAGAAGGTCTTTGAGGACAAGGTGAGCGGCACGCGGGCCGACCGTCCGGGCTTGGCCAAGACGCTCGAAATGCTGCGCGAGGGTGACACCCTGGTGGTTTGGAAGCTGGATCGCCTGGGGCGCAGCGTCAAACAATTGGTCGATCTGGTCGGCGAACTGCACAAGCAGGGCGCCCAGTTCAAGAGCCTGACTGACGCCATCGACACCGGAACGCCCTCTGGCCGGTTCTTCTTCCACGTCATGGCCAGCCTCGCCGAAATGGAACGCGAGCTGATAGTCGAGCGTACCCGCGCCGGATTGGATGTCGCTCGTCAGCTTGGCCGCAAGGGCGGTCGCAAGCCCAAGATGACCGACAGCAAGATCGAGTCGGCCAAGAAGCTACTGGCCAGCGGCGTGCCGCCCAAGGACGTGGCCAAGAACCTCGGCGTGTCCGTTCCTACGCTGTACCGGTGGGTGCCGGCCTCAGCGCAGGCTTAGCGTACGATTTTTTCCGTTTTCTGAGACGACCCCTATCTGGCTTTCACGAAGCCGAACTGCCGCTTGATGATGCGAAACGGGTGCTCCACCCTGGCACGGATGCTGGCTTTCATGTATTCGATGTTGATGGCCGTTTTGTTCTTGCGCGGATGCTGCTTCAAGGTTTTTACCCTGCCGGGACGCTCGGCGATCAGCCAGTCCACATCCACCTCGGCCAGCTCCTCGCGCTGTGGCGCTCCTTGGTAGCCGGCATCGGCTGAGACAAATTGCTCCTCTCCATGAAGCAGATTACCCAGCTGATTGAGGTCATGCTCGTTGGCCGCGGTGGTGACCAGGCTGTGGGTCAGGCCACTCTTGGCATCGACACCAATGTGGGCCTTCATGCCAAAGTGCCACTGATTGCCTTTCTTGGTCTGATGCATCTCCGGATCGCGTTGCTGCTCTTTGTTCTTGGTAGAGCTGGGTGCCTCAATGATGGTGGCATCCACCAAAGTGCCTTGGGTCATCATGACGCCTGCTTCGGCCAGCCAGCGATTGATGGTCTTGAACAATTGACGGGCCAGTTGATGCTGCTCGAGCAGGTGGCGGAAATTCATGATGGTGGTGCGATCCGGCAGGGCGCTATCCAGGGATAATCGGGCAAACAGGCGCATGGAGGCGATTTCGTACAGGGCATCTTCCATGGCACCGTCGCTCAGGTTGTACCAATGCTGCATGCAGTGAATACGCAGCATGGTCTCCAGCGGATAGGGCCGTCGGCCATTGCCCGCCTTGGGATAAAACGGCTCGATGACAGCGGTCATATTCTGCCATGGCAGAATCTGCTCCATGCGGGAGAGGAAAATCTCTTTTCGGGTCTGACGGCGCTTAGTGCTGAATTCACTATCGGCGAAGGTGAGTTGATGGCTCATGATGTCCCTCTGGGATGCGCTCCGGATGAATATGATGATCTCATATCAGGAACTTGTTCGCACCTTCCCTGGAGCACCTCCACCAACAAGGGATTATCCAGCCCCATCCTGCCGGTGAGGTTGCTCTGTCCGCCGCCGAGTTTGAAGTGGAGAACCCGTACGCCACAGCCAGGCGCTGGAGCGCGCTCTTCGACCTCCCGATGACAACGCGCGCGGGCAATCCGGCGCTGCGTATTGGCGATAAGTATTTCCAGTTCAATCAAGGGAACAGCAACGCGCTGGTGCAACTCGATTTTCTCACCGACACGGCGGCGCTCAAGGGTCAAACCATTTTGGTGGGCGAAGGGCGTTATGCGTTTCACTGACTCACAATGGGCACCTGCGCGAACGAAGACCGACAACAGGGAAACAGCGTATTCACGTTTTCCACCATCGGGATACGCTGCTGAGGGTACTACAACAACCCGGCCTGATGTTCCACACGCGCAATGGCGCTATACAGTGCGCCCGCTGTGACCGGAGCCGGCATGTTCGCCATATCCGGCGCATGCAATGCCATATCAATAATCCCCGCCAGTTCCGTGCTGTCCAGTTCAGCAATTTCCCGCAGGCTGAGCGGGATAGCGCACGCGCGGGCCAGGCCAATGGCCTCCAGCAATTCCTCATCGCTGCGGTTCTCCAGCGCCAGCAGGCAAAGGTTGCCAAATCCCACCAATAAGCCATGACCAAATTCGCGGGTTTTATCGCATACGGTAAACCCCTCATAAATTGCATGAGCGGCAGCAGCATGTGCCCCACTGCTCATTAATGAGGTCAGTCCGGCAAACATAAATATCGCATCCAGTACTTGCTCCAGCGCAGCATCGGGCACCCCTTTGCGAACTGCATCGCAGGCGGCGGGGCCGTGGGTATTGATCAGGTCATAGCAGATACGGCTGTTGGCAATGGACGCCCGGGCGATACCGCTGTGATTGTCCAGCCCGGCGCTGATAGCGCGAAACTCGTACCATTTCGCCAGTGTATCGCCAAGGCCTGCCGCCAACCAGCGCAGCGGCGCGGCGGCTATGATTTCTGTGTCAATAATCACCACAGCAGGCGCCTGATTCAGTGGAAAGAGATCCCGAAAATGGCCGTCATCGTGATAACGGACAGTGAGTGGCGTCACCGCCGCGCAGGTTGCCGCAATGGTTGGCACGGTGACCACCGGGACACGGGTCTCCACGCCCACGGCTTTACTGGTATCCAGGGCTTTTCCCCCACCCACGCCAATGACCAGGTCTGCGCCGGTGGCCTGCACCACTTGCGCCAGACGATGAATATGGCTTTCGCTGCACACGCCGCCAAACCACTCCCGGCCAACCACCGTCACCGATGATGCCGCCAGTTGATAGCGGATATGCGCTTCCACCGCCGCCAGGCCACTATGGCCGCCGATAATCAGCGCCCGTGAACCCAATAATCCGCAGACCTCACCGATACGCGAAACCGCACCTGCGCCACGCAGGATCTGCGCCGGGAAGATAATATTTTGTGCCTGCATAACTGATGCTCCGTGATAACGATGGTGTACATATTAAAACCCCGCCATAGCAGGCTGAAAACGCAGCAAATGCGGCCCTAACTGGGCAATCGAAGTGCATCCCAGTTGCGCCAGCGTGCGATCCATCTCCTGCAAAATAATGTTCAGCGCTTGTTTCGCACCCGCCTCACCAAAGGCAGCGACGCCATAGAGCACAGGTCGGCCAATCAGCACGCCATTCGCGCCCAGCGCCAGTGCTTTCACCACATCGGTGCCACGGCGAAATCCACTGTCGATAAGGATGACAGCATCAGGACCGCAGCACTGACGAATCTCCTGCAGTACTTCCATGGGGCTGACTGAACCGTCCAGTTGTCGCCCGCCATGGTTTGATAACACAATGCCATCCACGCCCGCGGCAAAAGCGCGCCGGGCATCTTCAGGCGCCAGGATACCTTTAATTAACAGGGGACCTGACCACTGTGTGCGGATCCAGTGCAGTGTGGCCCAGTCCAGGTGGGTATCCATCTGTTCGGCAAAATAGCTCGCGCCACCTGCGCCTCGTTGTTTGTCAGCCGGAACATAAGATTTCAGGTTGCCAAAGCCAGGGATGCCTGCGGGCCTGATGGCTCGCCACACCCAGCCGGGATGCATCGCAATGTCCAGCATGCTCGGCAGAGATAGTTCCATGGGCCGTCGGTAATTCCGTTTGTCCTTTTCACGGTTGCCAAAGTGCACCGCATCCACAGAAACCACCAGGGTCGTACAACCCGCCGCCCGGGCCCGGGTCAGTAACCCTGTCGTGACGGCGCGGTCTTTCAGCACATAGAGCTGGAACCAGTGTCGGGGAATGTTTTCTGCGGCGATCTCTTCAATGGAGGCCGTCGAAACCGTACTCTGTATATAGCCGATGCCCGCCTCTCTGGCGGCCCGCGCCAGCATCACATCTGCGCCAAACCGCAGCATGCCGTTGTAGCCTGTCGGGGCGATAAACAAGGGCGCAGCCAGCTTCTGTCCACACAGCGTGACGGATAAATCCCGTTGCGTAGCATCTGTCAGCACAGGGGGAATAAAGCGCCAGCGGCCGAAAACACGGCGATTATCCTGTAACGTTTGTTCATCATCGGCCCCACCCTCCAGATAACTGAAAGCAAAACGGGGAAGCGTGCGCTTTGCCTGCCGACGTAAATCATCAATGTTCAACACTGTCACGCGGCATCCTCCGCCAGGATACGTTTCAGGCTCCGAATAAACTGCTGGTTATCCTGTTCATTCCCCACAGACACCCGGATCCAGTGTTCATACCCCTTCTCCCGCCATGGCTTGATAATGACGCCATCGCACAGCAGACGCTGCGCCAGTTCTGCCGCAGGCTGCCCGCAGTCAAAAAACAGGAAGTTGGCGCAGGATGGCGCAACGCGGAAACCCAGCGCCGTGAGCTGCGCCGACATCATGTCGCGCTGCGCACTGACCAGCGCAATGCTGTCATTAACATGTTGCTGATCCCCCAGAGCTACCACGGCCGCCGCTTGTGCCGAACGGTTAATATTAAACGGTGTGCGAACGCGATTGAGCAGATTGACCAGTTCAGGGTGACTGGCTAAGCCATAGCCCACCCGCAATCCCGCCAGGCCGTAGGCTTTCGAAAAAGTACGCAGCACAATCCAGGGGCGCGACTGCGCGGCCAGCACACGCTGGCTGTCCGGATAATCCGGGTTGTTCCGGCAATATTCGAAATAGGCCTCATCAATCACCAGCACACAGTCCTGAGGTGCCGCGGCGATGATGCGCTCAAAACCTGCATTGTCGAGCATGCAGCCCACGGGATTCGACGGGTTGCTGAAAATCACCATTTTGGCGGGCATCGAAAGTGCCTGAGTCCAGGCGGCGATATCGAACTGATGCTGCTTATTCACGTCAACCAGGGTGACGTCCGCGCCCATCATGCGCGGGAAAATCTCATGCAGACCAAATGAAGGTCGCAATGTGACCACGCGGTCCCCGGGGTTGAGAAAGGCCAGTGCCAGCATATGCAGGATATCTTCTGAACCATTCCCGATAACAATATTCCCGGCCTGCACACCGGTATACGTTGCCAGCGCATCGCGCAGCGCTGTACTGGCAGCATCCGAATAGACTGCGCTGAAACCGGCATCCGCCTGCAGTGCCGCGATGACCTGCGGGCTGGCGCCCAGCGGATTTTCATTACTGGCCAGTTTGGCGATATGGCTCAACCCATATTGCTGTCGTACCGCTTCCGCCGACAACCCGGCGTTATACAGGCTTAATGACCGCGCTGTGGGCCTGGCGAGGTTTTTCAGTATCTGCTGTTGTGAATCAACAAGTGAACTGGAAACTGCTACATCAGAAGCCATTGCATATCCCTCAAAAAAACGCCGGAGGCACAACACCAGGCCATCCGGCATTCAGGCATCAGATCATCGGCAAATTCAAATGATGACGTTCAGCACAGGCTTTTGCCTGTTCATAGCCAGCATCCGCATGGCGCATCACCCCGGTGGCAGGGTCGTTCCACAGCACACGCGCCAGTCGGGCATCGGCATCTTCAGTGCCATCGCACACAATCACCATCCCGGCATGTTGTGAAAAGCCCATGCCAACACCGCCACCATGGTGCAGACTGACCCAGGTGGCACCCCCGGCGGTATTGAGCAATGCATTGAGTAATGGCCAGTCGGATACCGCATCAGAGCCATCTTTCATCGCTTCGGTTTCACGGTTCGGCGATGCCACTGACCCCGTATCCAGATGATCACGGCCAATAACAATCGGCGCTTTCAGTTCGCCGTTACGCACCATTTCGTTAAACGCCAGCCCGGCGCGGTGACGTTCACCCAGGCCCAGCCAGCAAATACGCGCAGGCAGCCCCTGGAAGGCAATGCGCTCACGCGCCATGTCCAGCCAGTTGATCAGATTGGTGTTGTCCGGGAAGAGTTCTTTGAGTTTCGCGTCGGTCTTATAGATATCTTCCGGGTCGCCGGAAAGGGCAACCCAACGGAATGGCCCTTTGCCTTCACAGAACAGCGGGCGGATGTAGGCCGGGACAAAACCCGGGAAATCAAAGGCGTTTTCAACGCCCTCTTCTTTGGCGACCTGGCGGATATTGTTGCCGTAATCGACGGTGGGGATCCCCATATGGTGAAAATCGAGCATGGCCTGGACATGTTTTGCCATAGAAGCGCGGGCGGCTTTCACCACGGATTGCGGATCTGACTGACGGGCGGCCTGCCATTTTTCCAGGCTCCAGCCTTCCGGCAGATAGCCATTAAGCGGATCATGAGCGGAGGTCTGATCGGTCACAATATCCGGACGCAGGCCACCCGCTTTTGCCCGCGCCGCCAGTTGCGGCATCAACTCAGCGGCATTGCCCAGCAGGCCGACAGAGATGGCTTTTTTCTCCGCACAGGCTTTTTCAATCATCGCCAGCGCCTCATCGAGGCTGCGGGTCTTATAGTCCACATAACGGGTACGCAGACGGAAATCAATGTGGGATTCCTGGCATTCAATGGCCAGGACGCAGGCCCCTGCCAGCACGCCAGCCAGCGGTTGGGCGCCGCCCATACCACCAAGCCCTGCCGTCAGAATCCATTTGCCCCGCAGGTCGCCGTTGTAGTGCTGTCGGCCCGCTTCGGCAAAAGTTTCATACGTCCCCTGCACAATGCCCTGCGCACCAATGTAAATCCAGGAGCCTGCTGTCATCTGGCCGTACATCATCAGGCCCGCTTTATCCAGTTCGTGAAAGTGGTCCCAGTGGGCCCAGTGCGGCACAATATTGGAGTTAGCAATCAACACGCGCGGCGCATTGGTATGGGTGCGAAAAACACCGACCGGCTTACCGGACTGTACCAGCAGGGTTTCGTCTTCACGCAACGCCCGCAGGCTGTCCAGAATGGCTTCGAAGGCAGGCCAGTTGCGGGCGGCTTTACCAATACCGCCATAGACCACCAGGTCTTCCGGGCGTTCGGCAACATCGGGGTCAAGGTTGTTTTGGATCATGCGATAAGCCGCTTCGATCAACCAGTTTTGACAACTCAGCGCTGTTCCCTGGGGAGCGCGAACGACATGGGCGGCGGCATTTTTCTGTGGCGCGTTCATGGTCATATCCTTCTATAAAAAATGAAATTTATGTAAAGCGTTATCAGGCAAAGCTCGGCAGTAATGCTTCAATGGCCGCAGGCCAGTGTTCACGGGACGCCCACAAACGCATCATTTCGACATCCGGCGCCATCAGACGATCTTTTTCGAGAAAAGCGACATGTTGCCGAATCGCCTTCATTTCGCTTTCCAGTGTGGCGGAACTTTGCAACGGACGATGAAAATCAAGTCCCTGGGCAGCGGCCATGGCTTCGATACCGACAACCACACTGGTGTTAAAACACATATTGCCCAGACGGCGGGCGGCATAGGTCGCCATTGAAACGTGATCTTCCTGATTGGCGGAGGTGGGCAGGCTGTCGACACTGCCCGGATGTGCCAGCGATTTATTTTCTGATGCCAGCGCGGCGGCCGTGACCTGCGCAATCATAAAGCCGGAGTTAACGCCGCCATCGTTTACCAGGAAAGGCGGCAAGCCGGACAAACCGCTGTCCAACAATAAGGCCATTCTGCGTTCAGAAATCGCCCCCACTTCGGCAACCGCCAGCGCAATGATGTCCGCGGCGAAAGCCACGGGTTCTGCGTGGAAATTCCCGCCAGAAATCACGTCGCCATTTTCGGCAAAAACCAGAGGGTTATCGGATGCTGCGTTTGCTTCAATACGTAGAATGCGGGCCGCATGTCGCAGGTTATCAAGGCAGGCACCCATAACCTGAGGGACACAACGAATGGAATAAGGGTCCTGAACCCGGCCGCAGTTAGCATGGGATGTCACAATATCGCTACCGGCCAGGATCGCCGTCAGCGCAGCGGCGACAGCAATCTGGCCTTCCTGGCCGCGTGCTTCATGAATACGCGGGTCAAGCGGTTTAACTGAGCCTTTAATCGCTTCCAGTGATAATGCCCCGGCCACCAGGCCTGCGGAAAACACCCGTTCTGCTTCAAACAAACCTGACAACGCGAGGGATGTCGATACCTGGGTGCCGTTAAGTAATGCCAGACCTTCTTTCGGCCCAAGTTCAAAGGGGCTCAGCCCTGCGGCAGCCAGGCCTTCAACCGCGGACATCGTTTCGCCACCCAGTGTCACCTGCCCTTCGCCAATCAGCATCAATGACAAATGCGCCAGCGGCGCCAGGTCGCCCGAAGCGCCGACGGATCCTTTTTCCGGAATACAGGGGTACACACCCGCATTAAATAACGTTATCAGTGCATCAATCACCTCAATACGAATACCGGAATGACCCCGGGAGAGGCTGAGAATTTTCGTCGCCATCACCAGGCGAACAACGTTATCCGCCAGGTTTTTGCCTGTGCCCACACTGTGGGACAGCACCAGGTTTCGTTGCAGTTCGGTCAGACGTTCCGCCGGAATACGGGTTTGCGCCAGTTTGCCAAACCCGGTATTAATGCCGTACACCACGTTTCCCGATGCCACAATGCGGGTGACTGTTTCCTGGGAGGCCAGCACATCGGCACGGGCCTCTTCGGCCAGCGCAAGGCGGACATTACCCTGGTATATTTGTCGCAACATGGGCAAATGGACATGCCCGGGTTGCAGGCGGCAAAGGGTGTAATCGGTGGATGAAGCAGCCATAATCTATTCCTGTATATACAAGTAAAACGGGAAGTAAACCCGGTGTAACACCGGGTGTTTATGCACAACCTGACTCACGCTAAAACATGATTAACTGCGCTGCATACCGCGAACTTAGTGATCGATGGTTTGCAGGGTTTCCGTACGAATTTCTTCCGTGATACGCGCCTTCAATGCCATAAATTCTGGTGATGTTTTCAGGGTATAATCACGCGGGTGCGGAAAATCTACCGCCACTTCCGTTTTGATTCGCCCGGGGCGCGCACTGAAAATCGCCACTTTATTGGCCATAAAAATGGCCTCATCAATATCGTGGGTCACAAACAGGACTGTTTTGCGGGAAGATTCCCATATCGACAACAACAGTTCCTGCATCATGACGCGCGTCTGGTTATCCAGTGCGCCGAAAGGTTCATCCATCAGCAGAATTTTCGGGTCGTTGGCCAGGGCACGGGCAATGGCTGTGCGCTGTTGCATACCGCCGGACAACTGACGGGGGAAATGCTGCTCAAACCCACGTAAACCGACCTTATTAATAAAGTAGTCGCTGCGCTCTTTTTGTGCCGCTTTACTCACGCCGCGTTCCTGTAGGCCAAAGCAGATATTCTGCTCAACCGTCAACCAGGGGAACAGTGTGTAACTCTGGAATACCATGCCGCGATCCGCGCCCGGACCATCGACCAGCACGCCATCCAGCCAGACCTCGCCGCGGGTGGGCTGATCCAGCCCGGCAACAATGCGTAAAAGTGTGGATTTACCGCACCCGGAAGGCCCGAGAATGGTAATAAAGTCGTTCTCATTGACCTGATAATCCACGGGCAGTAATGCCTGGGTCTTCTCGCCTTTCGGGCCACTGAAGACGCGTTCCACCTGGCGAACACTCAGCTTCGGATAGCTCATCACAGCGAACTCCATACAAACAGGCGGCGATTCACCGCTTTAAACAACAGATCAGACAGCAATCCAATGCAGCCAATCACGATAATGCCGAAAATCATTTGCCCGGTATTGAGTAACGCCTGGCTATTGACAATCATGTGACCTATCCCGCTGGATGAACCAATCAGTTCCGCCACGATGACATAGGTCCATGCCCAGCCCAGCACCAGGCGCAGCAGTTCCGCAATTTCCGGCGCCGCCCCGGGGATTATCACCCGACGCACCACGCTCTTGTTGGTCGCGCCAAGGGTATACGCCGCTTCCACCAGATCGCGCCGCGCCGCGCCGACAGCCACCGCAACCATCAGGGTTATCTGAAAGAACGAACCGATAAAGATCACCAGTATTTTTTGCATTTCGCCAATCCCTGCCCACAGAATAAGCAGGGGGACAAACGCCGATGCGGGCAGGTAGCGGCAAAACGAAACGAAGGGCTCAAAAAACGCTTCGATCAGTTTGTATGAGCCCATCAGAATACCCAGCGGCACGGCGATAATGCACGCCAGAATAAAGCCGCCCAGTACACGCATTACCGTCATACCGATATCTGTTGTGAAATCAAAATCGGTAAATAACAGCCCCCCTTCCTGCAACATACTGGCCGGACTGGCAAGGAATGTCGGCGACACCAGCCCGGTAAAAGTCACCAGCGCCCACAGCGCGAAAAACAGCACAAAAAAGCAGAAGCCCAAAAACCAGCGATGACGGGACGCCACGGGGCGCAGTGGCACCATCATCGGGTTGTGCCAGACCTTTTTACTTGCCGGCAGAGGCGCCGGCTCACGTAAAACTGACTGCGTACTGGCGGGAAATTCCGCGGCCTGACTGACAGGACTGTTCATCTTGTGGTCCTTCATGGCTGAGTCACATACTTCGCGTCATACAACGTATTAATATCCGGCGTTTTATGCAGGATTTTCATTTCCGTCAGCAAACGCGCCGCTTCGTTGGTAAAGGTGACAATCTCGCCACTGAAGAACTTCTTGTTCGCATCACGGTCTTGCCAGCGCAGATAGCTGGACTCTTCAGCAAACTGTTTGCCGGTTTCTTTGACCGCCGCCCCCATAATCTCATTGGCTTTATCCGGATCTTTTTTGATCATATCCAGGGCTTCAAAGTAGCTATTTACCAGTGCCTGAGCCGCTTTGGGGTTTTTATCCAGCCAGGATGGCGTACAACCCAGGGTGTCCATCACCATGGGATAATCCAGTGTGGTGGTCAGAATTTTGCCTTTGTCCGGGCTTTGGCGGATGGTGGAGAGATACGGCTCGTACGTCACAGCGGCATCGTTCTGCCCGGCAATAAAGGCATGAGCGGCGGCATCCGGCCCCAGGGTTGCCAGTTTGACGTCTTTCATCGTCATGCCGTTTTTATCGAGGATCCAGGCCAGCAGAAAATAGGAGGAGGTTCCTGGTGCATCGACACTGATGGTTTTCCCTTTCAGGTCAGCCACTTTATTGATACCCCCACGTACGGCAATCCCATCCGCGCCATAGGATTTATCCAGTTGCACAATTTGCTTGATGGGCACACCGCTGGCATTCCAGGTGAGGTAGGTTTCCACCGTGGTCGCCGCGCACTGCAAAGAACCTGATGCAATGGCCAGGTGGCGTGATTGCTGGGGTACCATTTTCAGCGTCACGTCCAGGCCATTCTTTTTGAAAATGCCTGCCTTATCGGCCAGTGTCAGGGGAGCGAATCCTGTCCACCCGGAAATACCAATGGCCACCGGAGTCTCTGCCGCCATGGCGGTGTTTATTGCCCCGCAACCCAATGTCACTGCCAGCCCTAACATGGATAACGAACGCTTCAGCACAGTCCTGGAAATCATGTTGCTCATCTGCCACTCCTGCCAAATTACCTGTCTCGGGGAAATGCCTGGCCAGTGAACTGCCCGGGCAAAATACGCTACTGTATACTCTTGTCTATACAAGCAAGCCGAATAAGTAAAGCAAGCTTTGTGCCAGTTCAGCTATGCCTGCTTTCCCGGTTATTTCGGCCTGTGGCCAGTGGTTTTCTCTGCCTGTCGAATCAAATAAGTGCGCAGGATGCGCCAAACCAGTGCAGGACGCACCAACTCAGGCAATGACCGCCGCCCAAAGTAGCAGACTGCGCGTTTTTTGTGCATCCACAGTATGCAAGGCAGAAATCGGCCACTGTGTCGTCTGACAGCTGTCTGACGTCGGTGGCCACCAGATACCTTCACCCGCGCCCAGCCGGGTCCCATCCGGTAATTGCCAGTCACCCTGAATGGCGAAAAGCACACCGCCCTGCTCACGGGACACCGTGCCACTTCCCCTGAGGGCGACAACGCCGGGCAAACAGACAGTACGCCGGGTCATCAGGTTAAAATCCATCGTCTCGCCCCCCAGAAGATGTGCGTGGAGTGCAAGATCCCCGCTAAACTCGAAGGGTTCTCCCACGGTATTCAGCACATGATTCACCCCGATGCCGTCAGTCAGTTGCATGCCCTCGCCACTCAACAGCGTGATGGAACGCGCAATGCCGGGGAAAGCGGAAAACGGGCCATCCTGCGCGACAGTGGCAATGCTGGCACGCCAGTCAAAATCCGCCTGCCCTGGCGGCCAGCTGATAATTTCGCGGGTTTCGCCGCCGCCATTACGCCAGCGACTGACCGGCAGCCTGGTCTGGGAAAAACGCTGCCAGCCCGTCATGCTGTCGCCTCCGCCAGTTGGCGCAGTACCTGCAGAAAATCAGCGGCAACGGCCTGTTGCTGCGCATGTTGCCCATTGATAATGCGGGGGGTCCCGCCAACATACACATCGCGAATCTGCCCGGCGTGGCCGGCAAATAACCAGCGGTTGAGAATTTCAGGGGGGCGGGCTGCCGCCAGGTAAGGATCCTGTCCATCCAGCACCAGCCAGTCGGCGCGATACCCCACTGACAATCTCCCGACAGGCGCGCCACAGGCCTGCGCACCACCGGCAAGCGCCTGGGTGTACAACACATCGCCCACCACATTTTGGGTCGCCGTTGTCAGGCGGTTGCGGCGCTGATCACGTAAGCGCTGCCCATATTCGAACCAGCGCAGCTCTTCCACCACATTAAGTGAAACATGGCTGTCGGAACCAATACCCCAGTGACCGCGCTGTGCCAAATAATCGACGCCGGGGAAAATACCGTCGCCCAGATTCGCTTCTGTTGTGGGGCACAGCCCGGCAACCGCACCGCTTTGCGCCATGCGGGCCACTTCTTTCTCATCCGCATGTGTCGCGTGGACAAGACACCAGCGGGCATCGATATCCAGGTGATCATACAGCCACGCAATGGGGCGTTGTCCGCTCCAGCTCAGGCAGTCATTGACTTCTTTTTGCTGCTCGGCGATATGGATATGTACAGGCAATGCCGGGTCGCTGGCCTGTAAAACCTGCTGCATCTGCGTGGGGGTCACGGCCCGTAGTGAGTGAAAACACAGGCCCTGGTTTTGCAGTACTTTGCCCGTTATCTGCTGGCGGATAATCGCCTGCTGGCGCAAATAGGTGTCAGCGTCCTGAATAAACCGCACCTGACCCGCCTGAGCCGGTTGCCCGCCAAACCCGGCATAGCTGTAGAGCACGGGCAACAGCGTCAGGCCGATTCCCGCAAGGTCGGCAGCGGCGCTTAATTGGGCGGTCATCTCGCCGCGGTCAGCATAGGGGTTACCGCTGATATCATTGTGCAGATAGTGGAACTCAGCGACCTGGGTATAACCCCCTTTGAGCATCTCGATATACAACTGGCGGGCGATAATACCGACCTGGTCCGGCGTTAATCGCTGCACCGTGCGATACATCAGGTCACGCCAGGTCCAGAAACTGTCCTGCGGGTTTCCGGCCACCTCCGCCAGCCCGGCCATCACCCGCTGGAATGCATGAGAGTGTAAATTCGGCATACCCGGGATCACCGGACCTGAAAGCCGGACAGCATCCTGTGCTGTGCTGTCCGGCGTGATGGCGGTTAACATGCCGGCAGCATCGACATCCAGACGCACATTGTGAGCCCATCCTTCAGCAAGCAGGGCTTGTGTAGCAAAATAAGCAGGCATAACAACGTTCCTGAGCAGCGAAAAGAAACATAAAGGCAATTATAAGTAAACAATTGCAAAACTTTGGGGCGACTTGTCTATACATATACATATGCATGGTTTGGCTGTAAACTTGCGCCATTCCTTTTTTTATCATTTGAGTTTTTCACCACAGCTTTTCTGCTTACGCTTCGCGGTTGAAAATACGCCAGCGTCCGGGAAACGATGACCTTGTCTGTGGCACTTTTGAGAGGTAAGAAACATGTCTGAGCCCACCCTTTTTTCATCGGCCGGTACGGCGCAACAAGACGTGACCCGGCAGACACTATCTGAGCTGGCCGCCGCCATGAGCGATGCACCGGCGCCCATTTATCAGCGGGTGAAACAGGCCATCATTGGCCAGATTCGCGCCGGCGTCTGGAAACCCCACCAACGTATTCCATCGGAAAGTGAGCTGGTTAATGAAATTGGCGTCAGCCGTATGACCATCAACCGGGCGCTGCGCGAACTGACCAGCGAAGGTTTTTTAATCCGCATGCAGGGCGTGGGGACGTTTGTCGCCGAAGCAAAAGCCTATACACCGATGCTTGAGGTCCATAATATTGCTGATGAAATCGCCCAACGTGGTCATCGTCATGACAGTAAAATTTTAGTGTGCGAGGCCCGCCAGGCGGACGCCGATCAAGCGCTCCAGTTGGGGATTGCCATCGGTGATACGCTGTTTTACTCCCAAATTGTGCATTACGAAAATAACGTTCCGGTACAAATTGAAGACCGTTTTGTTAACCCGGAAACGGCGCCGGATTACCTCCGGCAGGTGCTCAATAAACAGACGCCATATACCTATCTGATGGATATTGCCCCGCTGACCGCAGGGGAGCACCGCGTTGAAGCCATCAGCGCCAGCGATGAACAACGCCACTTGCTGCAACTTGAGGAGCATGAGCCCTGCCTGTTGATTCACCGGCGAACCTGGAGCGGCAGCCGCGTTGTGACGTCCGCCCGCCTGATTTACCCGGGTTCGCGTTATCAGTTATTTGGCCGTTTTACCAGTCACGGCTAATCGCGTCTGGCGCAGGCGGCATTCACAGGCCGCCCGTCTTTACGCGACAGTTGGCGATAAGAAAAAACTATCTCTGGCCGCCTTGCCGCCCTTTCGGTTATGGGTTAGGTTGACTTTAATTGTCTATACAAGATAAATCATCCGGAGTCTGCTATGTCCTTAGCCTCGTCCCTTTGCCTTACTGTCACGCCCCCGGCGCACTGTGACAGTGTCTGGCGCGGCGCCACGCTGGTCACCATGCAGGATGGCCGTTACAACGTGATAGAAAACGGCGCATTGGCAGTGACGGAGGGAAAAATTGTCTGGCTTGGCCGTAATGCCGACTGCCCGGCGTTTCCCCATGCACAACAGCATGTATTCGACGGCGGGATAATTACCCCGGGATTTATCGATTGTCATACTCATCTGGTGTTCGGCGGGAACCGCAGCGCCGAATTTGAGCAGCGGTTAAATGGCGTAAGCTATGCAGAAATCGCCGCGGCGGGCGGTGGTATTTTATCCACTGTAAACGCCACCCGGGACGCCACGGAAGAGGAACTGCTCCGGCAGGCTTTATTGCGTTTGCAACCGCTGCTGGCCGAGGGGGTCACCTGCCTTGAAATTAAGTCAGGCTACGGGCTGACCCTGGACAGTGAATTAAAAATGTTGCGGGTTATCCGCAAATTAGCCACTCTGTTGCCTGTCGATATTCAGTCCACCTGTCTTGCCGCCCATGCCCTGCCGCCCGAGTACAAAGACCGGGCGGAGGACTATATCGACTTTATTTGCGATACCCTGCTGCCCATTGTCGCCAGAGAAAAACTGGCGGATGCCGTTGACGCATTCTGTGAGCACCTTGCGTTCTCCCCAGCACAAGTCGAGCGCATTTTTGATGCTGCACAGGCTTTGGGGTTGCCGGTTAAATTGCATGCGGAACAACTCTCTGCCCTGCATGGCAGTTCACTGGCGGCAAACTATCACGCCTTGTCGGCGGATCACCTTGAATACGCCACCCAGGAAGATGCTCACGCCATGGCGGCCAGCGGCACTGTCGCCGTCCTGCTGCCCGGCGCATGGTATTTACTGCGTGAAAAACAGCACCCGCCCGTGAATTTTTTCCGCCAGTATCAGGTGCCGATGGCCCTGGCGAGTGATGCCAACCCGGGGACATCCCCGGTGCTGTCATTGCGCCTGATGCTGAATATGGGCTGTACACTGTTTGGTCTGACGCCGGAGGAAGCGCTGGCCGGGATTACGTGCCACGGCGCGCGCGCCCTCGGTCTGGCCGCGTCTCACGGTACGCTTGCCGAAGGTAAGGTTGCCGATTTTATCCACTGGCCGCTGTCGCGACCGGCTGAACTGATCTACTGGCTGGGCGGTCAATTGCCCTGCACGGTGGTCTATCGCGGGAAAATACGAGGAAACGTTCATCCATGAGCCTTTCAGCTATGACTGACATTATCGATCCTTACCATTTCACGGCTGGCAGTGCACCGTTGCTTATCAGTATTCCCCACGCGGGAACACAACTGACGCCGGAGGTCGACAATGGTCTGAGCGATGCCGCACGCCCGCTTGGCGATACCGACTGGCATATTCCCCGCCTGTACGATTTTGCTCACGCCCTCGGCGCCAGTATGCTGGTCGGGAATTATTCCCGTTTTGTTATCGACCTGAATCGCCCTGCTGACGATACGCCGCTCTATACCACCGCCACCACAGGATTGTACCCGGAGACTTTATTTGATGGTCGGGACAGCTTTACGCCCGGCATGACGCCGACAGCCGCCCATCGTCGGCACTATCTGGCGCAAATCTGGCACCCTTACCACCAGCGTATCCAGTCAGAGCTGGCGCGGATAAAACACCAGTTTGGTTATGCACTGCTGTTTGACGCGCATTCTATTGCATCGGTTATCCCGCGTCTGTTTGATGGTCGGTTGCCTGATTTGAACCTCGGTACCAACGGCGGCGCCAGTTGCGCTGCAGCCCTGAGCGACCGTCTGGTCGATTGCTGTCAGAAACAGTCGCCATTCAGCCATGTGCTTAATGGCCGGTTTAAGGGCGGCTATATTACCCGGGCATACGGACAGCCTGACGCGAATATTCATGCCGTGCAACTTGAACTGGCGCAGGTCAATTATATGAACGAAATGGCGCCTTATGCGTATGCAGAGGAAAAGGCCCCTCAACTTCAGGCGCTGCTGCGATCCTTACTTGAGAATATGCTCGACTGGGCAGATAGCCACTATCAATAACCCTCACACATGCCATGAGGCAGGCACCCAATATCCGGTCTGCCTCAAGCCAAAATGCCATTAACCCGGGAGCCATCTTTGGTATTCTGCTGATGTCATCCCCGCATTAATGAGCGCCATGCATAAGTCCATGCATATTTACCCGTATTATCATTGAATCCTGCTTTGCATACACTGCCGGTATCAGGGCGCACGCCCTTCTCTTTTTCGCAATACACCCGGAGATTTGTTATGCAAAACAGGCTGGACAATAAACAGCAGGCCATTATTCCAATTGCGGCTTTCGCCGCAAAGGGCGACACAGAAAAACTCGCTGCTGAAATACAGCACGGGCTGGATACAGGCCTTACCATCAATGAAATCAAAGAAGTCCTGATTCAGCTCTATGCCTATGCCGGTTTTCCTCGCAGCCTGAATGCCCTTGGCGTGCTTATGGGCGTGGTGGAACAGCGTCAGCAGCAAGGAATTACGGATAATGCGGGAGAAGACGCATCCTCTTTTCCTGAGAACTGGAATGCCCTTGAAGGTGGCACGCAAAACCAGACGCGTCTTATCGGGAAACCCGTAACAGGCCCGCTATTTACCTTTGCGCCTGCAATTGACCAGTTCCTTAAAACGCACCTGTTTGGTGATATTTTCCAGCGTGACACCCTGAGCTGGCAGACGAGGGAGCTGGCCACCATTTCGTTTCTGGCTGCAATTCCCGGTGTCACCAGCCAACTGAAAAGCCATTATGCCATCAGTCTGAATGCGGGATTGACGGCTGAGCAGCTGTGGGCATTTACGGCAATTCTGGGTCAAAAATGCGGTGCTGATATGGCAGACAACGCCAGGCCCGTGCTGGGTGAGCTGCTGGATGAAACAAAAACGCCCCGGCACGGTGGCTTATCCACACCGTGGCTTTGTTGAATAAATCAGATTTCGGGTAAGTCTCCCCCGTAGCGGGTTGTGTTTTCAGGCAATACGCACGCTTTCAGGCATACCTGCTTTCGTCATTTTGTTCAGCGCTCGTACCAGGGCCATAGCCTCCGCAACCTGACCATCGTAGTCACGCAGCGTCAGTGCCCCCCCGAACAGCTGTTTTACCCGGTACATCGCCGTTTCCGCTATCGAGCGACGGTTGTAATCTGTTGTCCATTTCCACCGCGCATTACTCCCGGTCATTCGCTGATTAGCCACTGCACGGTTACGGTCTGCATATTCACCGGGCCAGTAACCCGCACCTTTTCGGGGTGGGATAAGCGCGCTGATTTTCTTACGCCGCAGTTCATCGTGACAGAGCCGGGTGTCGTAAGCGCCGTCTGTCGATGCTGCCCTGATTTTTCTGTGAGTCTGCCGGATAAGACCCGGGAAGGCTTCTGAGTCCGTCACATTGTTCAGCGACAGGTCTGCACAGATGATTTCATGTGTGTTGCTGTCAACTGCCAGATGCAACTTTCGCCAGATACGACGGCGTTCCTGGCCATGCTTTTTGACTTTCCACTTTCCTTCACCGAAGACCTTCAGCCCGGTGGAATCAATTACCAGGTGTGCGATTTCACCCCGGGTGGGCATTTTGAAACTGACGTTAACCGACTTTGCCCGCCTGCTGACACAGCTGTAATCCGGGCAGCGTAGCGGAACGTTCATCAGAGAAAAAATGGAATCAATAAAGCCCTGCGCAGCGCGCAGGGTCAGCCTGAATACGCGTTTAATGACCAGCACAGTCGTGATGGCAAGGTCAGAATAGCGCTGAGGTCTGCCTCGTGAAGAAGGTGTTGCTGACTCATACCAGGCCTGAATAGCTTCATCATCCAGCCAGAAAGTTATGGAGCCACGGTTGATGAGGGCTTTATTGTAGGTGGGCCAGTTGGTGATTTTGAACTTTTGCTTTGCCACGGAACGGTCTGCGTTGTCGGGAAGATGCGTGATCTGATCCTTCAACTCAGCAAAAGTTCGATTTATTCAACAAAGCCGTTTTTTACCTTTGAAAAATGTATTCATTTTCAGACTCCATTACTGGTGGGTAAGACGTTGCCGGCAGTGTGAAACTGCCGGCGGTTGACGGATTAAATGCTGCAGCCATCCGTTCCGCAGGTCTGACCCGCTGTGGCTGAAAATTCGGTTTGCTGTTCATCCCAGACCTGACGCAGGGCATTCAAAAAGTTGTCTGCCCCCTGAGCCCCGCTGATGGCGTATTTCTCGTTCATCACAAAAACCGGAACGCCGCTGAGGCCAATAGACTGTGCGTGGGCTTCATCGTCGGAAACGGTGGCGCGAAAATCGTCATTTTCCAGAGCGGCTTCGGCGTCAGCTTTCTCCATACCGGCTTCTACGGCCATTGCAACGAGCTGCTGACGGTCAAAGAGAGAGCGACCTTCGGTGATACTGCCGTGATAAAAACGTTCTTCCACCGCGTCCGCAATTCCGGCCTTACGCGCGGCAACCAGCAGGGTGTGTGCATCTTCTGTATCACCAAACATCATGCCGTCAAAGTTGTAGATCAGACCTTCAGATTTACCGGCGGTGCCCACCTGATTCATCATCAGCTCCGCTGAATGCTGACTGCCCAGTTTTTTAACGATGGCATCCTTAAAAGGCATAGCGGGAGTACCACCGGCCAGACGGTAGCTGTGATGACGGATCACCACCTGATCGCGAAATTCAAAGCGATTCAGACCCTGTTCAAATCTTTTCTTAGCAATCCAGCACCACGGGCAGACCAAATCTGACCAGATATCGATGGTGAGGGTGGGTTTCAGCGTTTGCATAATGATTCCTCAAAGACCTTGGGCGGTCGGGTCTCACTTATCAGAGAACCGCGACCGTATGGGATTTATTGCGCCTGCCAGACCGGGTAATCGGTATAGCCTTTTTCCGGGGAACCACTGACGCCGTAGTAGGTGGCGCGGTCACTTTCTGCCAGTGGCCAGCCGTTTTGCATTCTTTCAACCAGATCCGGGTTAGCGATGTAGGGCACACCAAATGCCACCAGATCCAGCTCATCATCTTCCAGAGCCTGCTCTGCGATATCACGGGTGAAACCGCCGGCAGCGATGATGGTGCCTTTAAACGTGTTGCGAAAACGGCGGCGGAATCCTTCCGGAAGTGGCGCTTTGGTGTACACCGGCTGATAGTAAAGGTGTACGTAAGCCAGCTCCCGCTGACCGAGCGCGTCGGTGATGGCTGACCAGGTTTGCTCTTCACCTTCATACGGCGCGAGGTCATAAATGCGGCCGAACGGTGACAGGCGCACGGCAACGTGGCTGTTACCCACGGCTTCCGCCACGGCGTCAATGGTCTCCAGCAGGAAACGCTGACGATTTTCCACCGAGCCGCCGTATTCGTCGGTGCGGGTGTTCAGTTCGCTACTGAGGAACTGGTCAAAGATGAATCCGTTTGCAGCCATGATTTCCACACCGTCAAAGCCGGCTTCCATCGCCAGGCGTGCGGAGTGCACGAAGTCTGCAGTGATGCGTTTCACTTCATGCGTTTCCAGCGCGCGTGGCTGGCTTGGTACAACCGGGCCCGGTTCTCCGGATTCGGTCAGCGCAAAAACGGTGGTATTGACCGCCTGAACGGTGCCCGCTGAAACCGGCGCTATGTGGCCTGGCTGAAGAGAGACGTGAGACATACGGCCGACGTGCCAGAGCTGCGCGAAAATACGGCCACCTTTGGCGTGAACCGCTTGTGTCACCTTACGCCAGCCCTGGACGTGTTCGTCGTTGTAGATACCAGGGGTATAGAGGTAACCCCGGCCTTCTTCTGAAACCGGCATCCCTTCGGTGATGAGCAGGCCAGCAGAAGCACGCTGTGCATAGTACAAAGCCACGACCTCATCCGGCACGTCATTCATGGTGCGGGTGCGGGTCATCGGTGCCATGACTACACGGTTTTTTAACGCCAGGCCAGACAGATTGTAGGGGGTGAAAAGCTTACTCATCGTATACCTCACAGAAACAAAAAGGAGTATCCCGGCAGGGATTTGCACAACCCGGAAGTATCATCGACCGGACGTCGCGCACTGGAGTTGCATAAACATCTGATGGATGGCAATATACCAACCATCTAGTAGGTAGGTCAACGGGTGTGCCGTATTTTTTTGTCATAACGCAGCCATTTCTGAATTGTCACTCATTTTGCGAGGTCATCACCATGCGTACATTAACAGCTTATAACGAAGATAATTTCCGCCAGATAGAGCAGTACAAAGGAATATCGGTGGTACGTTTCTCTGCACCCTGGTGTCCGCCCTGTCAGGCCAGCGAAGAAATGTTCAGTCAGTTTGCAGACCGGCTCGATGGAGATATTCAGGTGGGGAAAGTCAATGTAGATCAGGCGCCGGTGCTGACAACCAAATACGAGATCTGGGGGCTGCCGTCTGTGCTGATATTTCATGAAGGGCAATTAGTTAAACGCATACCGGGTGTGAAACCTGCATCGGTATATGCTCAGGCGATTGCGGACATAAAAAAAGGGCAGTAATGCCCTTTTAACGTGGAATTTATTAATGCTTAACCGCGTGCCTGACCGACGGCATCCAGAGTGCGGGCTGAATAAATGACCGCCGCGCCAGCGTTGAGGTTAATCGCCACGCCCAGCGCTTCAGCAATTTCAGCGTCGGTTGCACCGGCTTTCACAGCGGCGTCGGCGTGAAAAGCAATACAGCCGTCGCAGCGGGTTGTGACTGCGCACGCCAGGGCAATGAGTTCACGCACTTTTGCGCCCAAAAGGTCAGTTTTGTTACCTGCGTTGCCCAGGGCAACCACGCCTTTCATGGTCTCGGGGGTCAGTTTGCCCAACTCGCCTAAACGTTGCATTAACTCTGAGCGATAGTTGTTCCAGTCCAGCATAGTGTCATTCTCCTGAATGAGGGGTATTAAGAAGCAGTTTTATATACTTAAGGCTGTTGGCGAAGACTTCGGGTCTGGCCGTTGCATGCGCCACTACGCTTGAGCCTTCACAGACATTAATGATCATCAAAGCAATATCTGATGGTTCGGCATGGGATGAAAACTCACCTGACTCCATGCCCGCCCTGACGACTTTTGTGAGCCACTCGATTTGCATATCGAAATAAAGTGATGTCTGTACAGTAATTGCCTGAGGCAGATTGGCGGTCTCTGCTGACAACGCACAACACAGTGGCAGTAGTGAAGCTTTATGGCTTTGCGCGAAGATATCGATGTAGGCCGCAATTCTTTTCTCCGCGCTTTTCTCAGTAGCCTCTATCTGCTCAAATACGCGTTGCGTATCAGAGAACGCCTGTATTACCACCTGCTCACCCAGAATATCTTTGGTCGGGAAATGGTGATGAATACTGGCCTTGGTGATACCCACTATTTTTGATAAATCAGCATAGCTGAATGCTGAATACCCTTTTTCGCGCATCAGGTGTTCTGCTTCGCTGAGCAGCCGTTCCCGTGTCATGGTTGTCATAATTACTCCATATAATCTACTAGTTGATAGATTATATTGTTGCTATTTTTCCGTAGCAAGTTGTATCACTGACTCAGTATCGTGCAGAGCTGAACGTCACTGCCATCCTGCATTCTGAATGGCAGCATTACATCTCTGACATCACGCCAGGCGTGTAATCATTTCAACCGGATTAGCCAGAGTATCGTGGATTGGCGAATTCTTTTGCATTTCGCTGACCAGCGCTTCTAACTCCTCGCGACTGGCGGTCTTGCTCGTAAGGTGAACATCGACGCGAATAGATTTCGCACCTTTACGCACGTTGCTGTCCAGCCCAAGGAAGCCGTTGAGGTTGATATCGAAATTAAGATCCAGCTCGATACCGTCCAGGTCGATCCCTTTTTCAGCAGCCATCATGGTGAGGGTGGCGGTATAACAGCCAGCCAGCGCCTGCATGATGTATTCAGTCGGGCTCATGCCGGTATCGGTGCCGAGTAAACCTGCGGGTTCATCACCGATATTAGAAAATTTCCCCACGCGGCTGGTATCGATAACGCCGTTCTGGATTGTGGCGCCGGTCTCTGTGCGAACGGTTAATCCGCCGCTGGAACGGGCTTTCATCTGGAAAGTCAGGTTACCCAGGCCAGGCTGGCTGCGAACTGCTTCACGGGTATTGTGGATCGCAGCTGCGTCTGCAGAAGGTTTAACGGTAGTAGACATAATGGCTCCTGTAATTTCTTGATAAAAGTTATAGCTGGTGTAATCAGTGCCAACCATCTAGTTGGTAGGTTAATATCGCGAACCTCTTTTGTCTACTCTTTTATAAAAAATAGGGGGAAAAGAACCCAGAAGGCTGTTTTATTTCATAATAACCATTTGATTTTTTTATAATCTTCCCAGCCGCTCACTCTTGCAGCAATCCAGCCTTTACCCGAAGGATAGTCTGGCGGGTGGTATTAAATTCCCGGGCAATAGCACTGATACTGATGCCAGCATTTAGGCGCTCTGTCACTGTTTGCTTTTGTTCCTCGCTCAGGATGGGAGGGCGACCGAAGCGTTTTCCAGCCGCTTTTGCCCTCGCAATACCTGAATGCGTTCGCTCAAGCAGCAAATCCCGCTCAAACTCCGCTACAGCAGAAATTACCTGCATAGTCATTTTTCCGGCCGGACTGGTCAAGTCAACGCCTCCGAGTGCGAGACAATGAACGCGAATATCTAAAGCCGCCAGTTGCTCTACTGTTTTTCGGATATCCATCGCATTACGACCCAGACGGTCAAGTTTGGTGACAATCAGTACATCCCCATTTTCCATGCGATCTAGCAACCGGATAAATCCGGGGCGTTCGCTGGCAGCAACCGAGCCACTGATATGCTCCTCAATAAGTCGTTGGGATCTGATGGCAAAACCCGCCGCTTCAATTTCACGACGCTGGTTTTCTGTGGTCTGTTCCAGAGTTGAGACCCTGCAGTAGGCAAAAACACGTGACATGGGAAACTTTCCGTACGAAATAGGTGTCCGAATTATAACGTGTGTCCGAAATTAATTTCACTAAGTTTCGGACATGTGCTGTAAGCGGTGTACGAAACCGACCGGTTTCGGTCAGTGTAAAGCGATAACCAAAACGAACTATATGCAGAGGAAGCATTTATGCCACGGAGACAAATACTCAGCAGTGAAGAAAAAGAGCGCTTGCTGGTTGTGCCGGATGATGACGTTCTTCTGGCGCGCATGTGTTTTTTGAGTGAACATGACCTCGCTCTTATTAATAAACACCGCAGACCTGCAAATCGCCTGGGCTTTGCTGTTTTACTCTGTTATTTGCGAGGGTCGGGGTTTCCTCCCGACAAAAATATTTCCCCTCACGACGGGGTTGTTTCCCGGCTTGCGGCTCATTTGAAACTTCAGCCTGATTTGTGGGCCGAGTATGCATCAAGAGAGGTCACCCGCTGGGAGCATCTGGCTGAACTATACCGCTATCTGGAATTATCCCCTTTCAACCGGGCGCTGCAAAAAACCTGCATTCGCCACCTTTATCCCCACGCTATGCGGACAGACAAAGGTTTTTTGCTTGCGGAAGAAATGCTCTCCTGGCTTCACAATAAGAATGTCATTTTCCCCTCAGTTGATGTCATTGAGCGGACCCTGGCTGAAGCAGCAACGCTTGCAGACAGGGCGGTTTTTTCTGCGCTTACCGCGCAGCTTGAACCAGGGCACAAAGCGGCACTGGACCGTCTGCTGAGATCTGAGGGTGAGCAACCCTCACGGCTGGCCTGGCTGCTCCAGCCTCCGGGAAAAATTAATGGCAAAAATGTCCTGCAACATATCGACCGGTTAAATGCGATTGAGGCGCTGGCACTGCCTGACGGTATTGCGCTTTCCGTTCACCAGAACCGGCTCCTGAAACTGGCACGCGAAGGCAGGAAAATGAGTAGCCGGGACCTGGCAAAATTCACGGATGTTCGCCGTTATGCCTCGCTGGTTTGTGTTATATCGGAAGCCAGGGCTACCGGAATTTCGATGATTATCTGATCCCGTCTGACGATTTTGAAAAATCACTCCGTGATAATCAGCTATCCCTTGCCATTCCGACCGATTGCCATGAGTACATCAAGAACCGTATGACACTTCTGGCATCGCGCCTGGAGGAAGTGAATGCGATGGCGCTGGTCGGTGATTTACCTGATGTTGATATATCGGATAAAGGCGTGAAAATAACCCCGCTGGATAATAGTGTCCCTTCAGCAGCATCCCCTTTTGCCGATTTGGTTTATGGCATGCTGCCTCAACCTAAAATTACTGAAATTCTGGATGAAGTGGACGGCTGGACCGGTTTTACCCGCCATTTCACGCATCTTAAAAATAAACACGTCAGACCAAAAGACAGAAAGTTGTTACTGACCACCATCCTGGCCGATGGCATCAATCTGGGGCTGACGAAAATGGCCGAATCCTGTCCGGGAGTGACAAAATCGTCACTGGAGGGCATTCAGGCCTGGTACATCAGGGATGAAACATATTCAGCCGCGCTGGCTGAGCTGGTTAATACTCAGAAACAGCGGCATCTGGCTGCATTTTGGGGCGATGGTACAACGTCTTCGTCTGACGGGCAGAACTTTCGGGTGGGGAGTCACGGGCGTTATGCGGGTCAGGTCAATCTGAAATACGGGCAGGAACCAGGCGTGCAGATTTACACGCATATCTCGGATCAATACAGCCCATTTTACACCAAAGTGATCAGTCGCGTGCGCGACTCCACCCACGTACTTGACGGTCTGCTATACCACGAAAGTGATCTGGAAATTACAGAGCATTACACTGATACCGCTGGTTTTACGGAGCATGTTTTCGCGCTGATGCATCTGCTCGGATTCGCTTTTGCCCCAAGGATCCGGGATCTTCACGACAAGCGGCTTTTTATTAAGGGAAAGGCTGAGCGTTATCCGGGACTTCAATCTGTGATATCCACAACACCACTGAATCTTAAAGACATTGAGACGCACTGGAATGAGGTACTTCGCCTCGCAAGCTCGATAAAACAGGGGACTGTTACCGCATCGCTCATGATGAAAAAACTGGCCAGTTATCCTAAACAAAATGGCCTTGCAAAGGCATTGAGGGAAATCGGACGCATCGAACGGGCACTGTTTATGCTGGACTGGTTTCGCGATCCATCACTGCGCCGACGCGTACAGGCTGGGCTGAATAAAGGTGAGGCCCGCAATGCGCTTGCACGAGCGGTCTTTATGCACCGGTTGGGTGAGATCAGAGATCGGGGGCTGGAGAATCAGAGCTACCGGGCCAGTGGTCTGACATTGCTGACTGCGGCGATCTCCCTGTGGAATACGGTATATATAGAAAGAGCCATAGATTCCCTGAGACGAAAAGGGATCCCAATTAATGAGCAACTGATTTCTCATTTGTCCCCTCTGGGATGGGAGCACATCAATCTGAGTGGGGATTACGTCTGGCGGACAAACCTTAAGCTGGGGCAGGGTAAATACCGTTCATTACGCTCAGTGGATAGTGGTCTGTACAAAAAACAGGCTTAGCGTAGGATATTTTCCGTTTTCCAAGCGGACCCCTATTTGGCAGTTGCTGCGCCGTGAAGGGCTTCATGTTAATCATAAGCGCGTGTACCGGCTTTATCACCTCAGTGGCCTGGGTGTAAAACGCAGAAGACGTCGTAAAGGGCTGGCAACAGAACGTCTGCCGCTGCTCCGTCCGGCGGCGCCCAATCTGACCTGGTCGATGGATTTCGTCATGGACGCACTTTCCACCGGTCGCAGGATCAAGTGTCTTACCTGCGTCGATGATTTCACAAAGGAATGCCTGACGGTCACTGTTGCCTTTGGGATTTCAGGCGTTCAGGTCACGCGTATTCTGGACAGCATTGCACTGTTTCGAGGCTATCCGGCGACGATAAGAACTGACCAGGGGCCGGAGTTCACTTGCCGTGCACTGGATCAATGGGCCTTTGAGCATGGTGTTGAGTTGCGCTTAATCCAGCCGGGCAAGCCAACGCAGAACGGATTTATTGAGAGCTTTAACTGACGATTTCGCGATGAATGTTTGAATGAGCACTGGTTCAGCGATATCGTTCATGCCAGGAAAATTATTAATGACTGGCGGCAGGATTATAACGAATGCCGCCCGCACTCCACGCTGAATTATCAGACACCGTCTGAATTTGCAGCGGGCTGGAGAAAGGGTCATTCTGAGAATGAAGATTCCGACGTTACTAACTGAGTGTTGTATCTAATCGTGGGGGCAGGTCAGCCAGGATGTCGATTGGATCGAACGACTCTGCCCTATCGGACGTACCGCATACAAATTCTGTATTTTTTGTTGACTAAGGATTATGAGTTTAACTTGCAAGTTAGACGGACACTTTTCTTCGTGTGATAGAAACGGGAAGTTTTTCCTACGAAATTAATAATAAAATAGTATTTATTCAACAAGTTACATCAAAATATTAAGTTAGACGGACACTTTTCTTTTTGGTTAAAGCCATCCTCAGGGTGAGCAATGTCCTTTTAGTCCTAATGCATTGATATTTATTATTAATTTACCCATACATCCAAGTCGGACAGACATATTTTTTTGTCTGAGCTGCAGGCATCTGTAAAAAACCTCTTAACCTTGACGGACAAATTACTTATAGAGCAATTCAAAACCGCCGCAGAAAGTGGCCCCTAGCATTTATTACGTAATTGATTCTAAATATAAATGAGTCTGCGGGTTTATCACCAGAAGTTTGACCATTACAAAAACGCAAAATAGAATAAATGTCAAACTGAGGTAACTTATGAACAAACATACCACAACAGAACTAGAGCTGAGCGCAAAAGTGACGCTGGCTGATTTTCAACTAAGTCTTCTGAAAAGGATTAATAACATCGCGGTCTCACTGATGCCTGAGTTTGAAGATAAAAACCAAGCATTGGACGCAATCACGCTGGATGATGGTTCACTGATGCAACTGCTCTGCTCCATTCAGATGGAACAAAAGACGCGTGCTTCAGAACAAGAGATGCGTAAAGTACGCCGTCGCCGCGAAAATCTGGAGGCTTTTTACAAGAGCCTCCAGGAGCTTGGTGGCACCCTTAAGGTTAACGACGTGGCCGATAAGCTGGGCATCACCCGCCAAGCAGTAAATGTCCAAGTAAAAAAGAATCAGCTCATTGCGTTTAAACAAAACACCGATTATATCTTCCCGGCCTTCCAGTTTACCGATAAAGGCCTGGTGCCCGGGTTTAAAGAAGTCATGAGCGCGTTTGATGAAGACACGCATCCAATGCTTCGTCTCGGTGTGCTGAAAACGCCGATTCAACTCAGTGAAGACGTGACAAAAACGCCGATTCAGATCATGCAGGATGGCGCAAAGCCCGACGAACTGGAGCTCGCAATACGTTCTGCGAGATTGTGCGGCAACCATACTGCCAACTAACCTGTAATGTGGGGGAATGCTCAAAATATTAGAGCATTCTCAGTGAATTATAGTCAGAATACCTTTGAAGTATACCTTTAACACTGCATGTAACCTCGCCGAATATCAGTAACAGCCTGCCCGGAAACAACAGGAATACGAGGAGATTTTACAAGCTGCCTTCTATGAGGGAAACAGTAGTAGATGAACTGTAATTTATAATTATTGGACTGATACTTAGCATGTGTCTCAAGTTAACAAGGGCGTTCATAATGATTAGCAATGAGGCAGATAATGATATGCAGAAGGAAGTTCAGGTTATGCTCTAGTACCCATTCACTAATAACTTTCCATCCATCAATTACGGTCCACAGTCCATCTTTGATAGTTTTCCGCTCATTAATCACGGTTCATAGTCCATATATAATGGATTTTGAATCGCCACGGATAATCTAGACACTTCCGAGCCGTTGATAATACTGGTTTTTATATTCTGTCGGTGACATCTGATCGCTGGAACCATGCCGACGCTTACTGTTATAAAACATTTCGATGTAATCAAAAATATCGCTGCGGGCTTCTTCCCGCGTTCCGTAGATCTTTTTCTTTATCCGTTCACGTTTCAACAACTGGAAAAAGCTTTCTGCAACCGCATTATCATGGCAGTTACCGCGACGGCTCATGCTGCCCTCCAGGCCGTGTGATTTCAGGAACGACTGCCACTCATGGCTTGTGTACTGACTGCCCTGATCCGAATGAACCAGCACCTGTTTTTGGGGATTACGCCGCCATACAGCCATCAGCAGTGCGTTCAGGACAATGTCCTTTGTCATCCGGGATTGCATGGACCAGCCGATAATTTTGCGTGAGAACAGATCAACAACCACGGCAAGATACAGCCAGCCTTCGTGGGTCCTGATGTAGGTTATGTCCGTTACCCAACGCTCATCCGGAGCATCCGGATTGAACTGTCGCTGGAGCCTGTTGGGCGACACGATACTGGCCTCGCCTTTACGTGCCCGCGGGCTCCGGTATCCGACCTGAGCCTTTATCCCGACACGTTTCATCAGTCGCCAGACTCTGTTCACTCCGCACTGTTGCCCGCTGTCCCGCAGATCCAGATGGATTTTGCGATAACCATAGACGCATCCCGATTCCAGCCAGAACTGTTTAATCTGCCCTGTCAGCCTCAGGTCTGCCTGATGGCGTTGTGAATGCGGCTGCTGAAGCCAGGCGTAAAAACCACTGGGATGAACATCCAGCACCCGACAGAGCAGGCGAACAGGCCAGCAACAGGAGTTGTCACGGATAAAGGCGTACCTCAGTCGGACAGCTTTGCGAAGTACGCCGCGGCTTTTTTTAATATGTCCCGTTCGTCGGTAACCCGCTTCAGCTCTTTCTGGAGACGGCGGATCTCGGCCTGAGCATCTGACTCTTCTTTATTAGTGGAAGAATCTGCACCGTACTTCTTTATCCAGGCGTAAAGGTTGTGGGTGGTGATATCGAGACGTGTTGCAACGCTGGCAACAGAATAACCGCGATCAACAACCTGTTTGACTGCTTCAGTTTTAAACTCTTCGGGATAACGCTTACCGCTCATGGGCACCTCTCTTTAAGCCATCTTAAATGACTCTGAGGTGTCTGTTAAACCCGTGGCGATTCAAACTTAGTGAAGGTCCGAGTGTCTTGTTAGTAGCGCAACTTTCAACCTAGGTACAAGTAGCAAGCAGAAAGATGGCATGGACTCCTAATAGTAAAATATAATTTGTGTAAGTATTTTACTTAATCTAACCAGTTACTGTTAGATATCTCCATATATATCATTTCTCCGTGTTTCAGTATGGAATGCCTAGACTGTAAACTGCAATCGATACATGCTCTAAAACCATCGATAATGCATAAGCCCATTAACCGCCTGTTATGCACTTTGCTATGAGCATATGCCAGACATGCGAGGAGGGTTGCCAAGAGTCGCCTATTTATATGCGCCCTATTTTCTCACCAATTTCTTGAATAAATGACATAACGTTTTTTTGAATCGAAGTTCGATAAACTCGATTAACTATTTATTATTTAATATGTGCCAACATAAAAATCAGAATGGTAAAAGCTAATCAATCCCACAATAAGTTTAATGATGCTTATTGTAGAATCATCCTCTTCCATTTTTGCATTGCTTTTAGATAAAGCTATTGGCTTATCAAAAGCATGTTGTAATCGTACAGCTAAGAACAAGTGCTTCAAGTCTACTTATTAAAATGTACCTTTGAAAAAGTAGTCTTTCTGCGGTACGCTTCACGGGACCATTTCCCCTGAGTTTTCGCACAGCGCGCCGGACGTTTTCCGGCCGGACCGGAGCCTGACATGAGCCTGATGCCTGATGACGAACAGGAACGTAATCTTCTGGCAGCAGCGATCCCGCTGGATGAGACATTTCTGCCGGCGCTGTCCGGCAATAACGTTCCGGTAAATCCGGCCCGGGCTTACCTATTGTCCCTTAATTCCCAACGTAGCCGGCAGACCATGGCTTCGTTCCTCGGGATTGTCGCCAAAATGCTTGGTGCCGGTAGCGCTGACACCTGCAACTGGGGCAGCATTCGCCGGTATCACGTCATGGTAATCACCGAGTTACTGCGCGATACTGGCCGGGGGATGGCAACTATTAACACCTATCTGTCGGCTCTTAAGGGCGTAGCGAAGGAAGCCTGGATGCTCCGCCTGATGGACGTTGAGAGCTTCCAGCACATCCGGGCGGTACCGAACCTGCGTGGCAGCCGGCTGCCAAGCGGTCGGGCCCTGCCGCCGGAGGAGATCCGCGCGTTGTTTGCCGTGTGTGAGGCCGATCGCAGCTGCCTCGGGCCGAGGGACGCGGCGATGCTGGCGGTTATCCTGGGATGTGGCCTGCGGCGGTCCGAGGCCGTGGGCCTAGATTTACGTGACGTTGTCACGCACAATCGGGCGCTACGGGTGCTGGGGAAGGGGAACAAGGAGCGTCTGGCCTACGTCCCGGCCGGGGCCTGGCAGCGGCTGCAGATCTGGATCGATGAGGTCCGGGGCGAAACCCCGGGGCCGCTGTTCACGCGGATCCGCCGCTTCGGGGATGTGACACTGAACCGGCTCACCGACCAGGCGGTGTACCATATCCTGCAGGTGCGTCAGGGGCAGGCCGGGATCGGTAAGTGCTCGCCACATGACCTGCGCAGGACCTTCGCAACTGCCATGCTGGATAACGGTGAGGACTTAATTACGGTTAAAGATGCGATGGGTCACGCCAGCGTTACGACCACCCAACAGTACGATCGTCGCGGAGAACAGCGTCTTCGAGATGCCCGCGATAGGCTCAATCTTGTCAAATGATTTAGTCGACAGGATCAACCTTGATGCCTTCGCCATCCCTGGCTGTGACGTTTTTTACCTACTGGCAACGATCTAAAGCATCATTAAAGATGAGTGTTTAAGTTCCAGGAAATTATTGATATATATAGAAAAATATATAATAACTTTAGGGTTTATGCATGTCTATTTCTCCCCCCTCGGGATTGGTTTTAACAGTTGCCAAGTGGTTATGGGGAAAGCTAACGCAACGGTTATTAATGTCTACCTATATGCATTCTCATGAGAAATGGGCATTACGGCACCGCTTGGGAGTGAATCACTCGCAGAACGGTTCAGTAAGTGTGTTGCGTCCATCAGTTGAAATCCAGCTCAAAGCTGCCTGTCATGCCTGCTTAAAAAACAGGCTTAATGTAGGATGTTTTCCGTTTTCCAAGCGGCCCCCTATATACCCGCCTGGAGGAGATCCCGGCAGAATAAAGAAAAACACCGCCGAAAGGCGGTGTTTTTGTATTAGCGAACCAAATGTAAGAAGTGAAGATGCTTTTCATACTGGTCGAGAATATCGTTGATAATCTGTTCCTGATTCCAGCCCATCACATCGTAATCCTGACCGCCTTCTTTCAGGTAGATTTCAGCCCGATAGTATTTATGCTGTTCTGCCTGCTGCTCCTCATTATCCAGCCCGGAGATCGCAAAGGTAGGAGCAACATAACCGCGGAGTCTGACTTCGTAGATGAAGTTAAGCTCATTGCCTAAATCCACTTCGAAGCGAATACGGTCTTCGCCACTGTTGTTGATATGGCTTACGGTGCTCTGTTTGTTCAACTCATCCTGAACCATTGTCATGGCAGGCTGAATGACATCATCCATAAAACGTTTAACCAACGAACGTTTTGGCAGATGGGCGATATTGCGCAGTCTGCGCTGCCACGGAATAGGATTACGCGCAGCGGTAGGTGCAATGGTGGTCATATTCTGGCTGTCGCGCTTGGTGATGTCCCGTCGCAATGCTTTCAGCAATCCGTATATCGATATCAACAAAATCACCGAGAACGGCAGGGCGCTGGCAATGGTCACCGTCTGCAAGGCGCTAAGGCCGCCCGCAATCAGCAACGCAATGGCGACCAGCCCCATCAGTGCAGCCCAGAAAATACGCTGCCAGACGGGCGTATTGCTGGAGCCCCCGGAGGCCAGGGTATCCACCACCATCGCTCCGGAATCTGCCGAGGTGACAAAAAATACGATGACCATCGCCATGGCGATGAACGACAAAATGCTTGAGAACGGGAAGTGCTCAAGGAAATTAAACAGCGCCAGGGCCACATCCTGCTGGACGGTATTGGCGAGGTCCGTCGCCCCTTTCTGCATGATCAGATAAATCGCGCTGTTTCCGAAGACGGTCATCCATAACAGGGTGAAACCCGCCGGGACGAAGAGCACGCCGGTCACAAATTCGCGGATGGTTCTGCCGCGCGAGACGCGGGCGATAAACATGCCGACAAACGGCGACCAGGAGAGCCACCAGCCCCAGTACAGCAGCGTCCAGCCACCTAGCCAGTTGCTCGATTTAGGCTCGTAGGCATACAAATTAAAGGTTTTACTGACCATTTCGGACAGATAACCGCCAGTGTTCTCAACGAACGATTTCAACAGCAGAACCGTAGGTCCCAGCAACAGCACCAGCACCAGCAGCAGCAGCGCCAGGCTCAGGTTGATCTCGGACAGAATACGAATGCCCTTATCCAGTCCCGACACCACCGAAATCGTTGCCAGGCCAGTGATGACCACGATCAGGATCACCTGCACCGTTTCACTAATTGGCACGCCGAAGAGATGATTAAGCCCGGCGTTAACCTGCAGCACGCCATAACCGAGGGAGGTGGCCACGCCAAACACGGTGCCGATAACCGCAAAGATATCGACCGCATGGCCAATCGGTCCGTAAATGCGATCCCCGATAATCGGATACAGCGCCGAACGCAGAGTCAGTGGCAAGCCGTGACGATAGCTAAAGAAGGCCAGTATCAACGCCACTATCGCGTAAATCGCCCATGCATGGAGTCCCCAGTGGAAGAAGGTCAGGCGCATGGCCTGCTTGGCGGCTTCGACCGTTTCCGGGGTACCAACCGGCGGAGAGAGGTAATGCATCACCGGTTCTGCCACCCCGAAGAACATTAGGCCGATCCCCATCCCGGCGGAAAACAGCATTGCGAACCAGGAGTGATAGCTGAAATCAGGTTGGGCGTGGTCGGGCCCAAGTTTAATATCGCCGTAGCGCGACAGCCCGAGGAACGTCACGCTCAGGAGGATCAGCGCTACGGCCAGAATGTAAAACCAGCTGGCGTTGGTGAAGATTTGATTCTGCAGAAGTTTGAAGTTTTTATCGGCCAGATCGGGGAAAGCCGCGGCAAAGGCGACAAGAAGAAATATTAACAACGCCGAGGTGAAAAACACCGGCTTGTTAATATGGTTTTCAGACTTTTTTATTGGGGTTTCATTCTCACTCATAAGCTCATTTATTCCATTGTGTGTTCATTTCGCCCTGGATGGATGAATTTTGTCACAGCCCGATTCTAACAAAAGAAAAGGAGTGATGCCTAATGACCTTAAGAATAAGCTGAATCGCTTCTACGATACCTATAATGATAATCGCTGTTCAGGCTTGTGCCAGGATTTGCTCCGCCGCCGCCAGATCCGCCAGCGTATCAATGTCGTGCACTACCCCGACATCGCAGAGCGACAGCTCCAGAACCTCCCCCTGACGGCATGCGCGGGGCTTTGTTGAATAAATCGGATTTAGATAAAAGCGCTCCTCGTGGCTGACTTCCTCAGGCAATCTGTACACTTTCTGGCATGCCTGCACACGTCATTTTGTTTAAGGCACGGATCATGGCCATAGCCTCTCCAGCCTGCGCATCATAATCCCGAAACGTAAGATGCCCGCCAAACAGCTGTTTGACACGGTACATTGCCGTTTCTGCCACCGAATGTCGATTGTAAGCCGTGTGCCATTTCCAGTACGCATCACTTCCCGTCAGCCATTGCCGGGTAACGGCCTGATTTCTGTCGGCATATTCAGCCGGCCAGTAACCTGCCCGGGTTAACTCCGGGATCAGTATCAGCGCCATTGCGTGAATTTAATACCACCCGGCAAACCATACACAGGGTAAAGGCAGGGCAATAATGATCCTGCGTTCACAGCTGGACGGTCTGCTATAAAGTGAGGTGCAGACATTGTCACAGACTTCCGCGCCTCGCTCATAGCAGTCAGAAAGCGTTGTTGCTGGCTGCTCTGTGCTGTGAGTTCAACTGTTCGATGCAACGCTCAGACGCGCTCAGCGCGTTTCTGACATGTCCTCGTTAAAAACAGTAACAAACCACCCGAAAATGCACGCCAGAAACGCTACGTAAGAATCTATCCTATGCTGGATATGCACTCAACTGAATAACGCCTGGTTTCAGTCTGTTTTATCGGCATCAGCCTTCTTTCTGGGTAATTTCGGAGAGGTCACTTGCTGATTACTTTGCGTGCGTCGCGTGAGCCAGGGCAACCCGATATGGCCGTATCCGCCCGCAAAAAAGTGGCCCTCATCGTCGACTTTTATGAGCAGGACTCTTTCAGAGCTGCCTTGCGAAATGCCTTATTCTGAGGGTGTGCCCCGGTCCATGTCGGACCCTGATCAACCTGCTTCGTTAAATCCGGCCAAGTGATGAAACGCCTGTGCGCCCTGGCTATTTCATCGCGTGGGACCAGCCTGTCGGCAGCCACCATCACGGCGTGACCTTTACAATCTAAAAAAGTGCCGAATATCACTTTTACGGGTATTTCCCGTGCCACATTGTCAGGGCACAAATAGCTTATACGTGATCTGAATTCGGTTATCTCTAAACGTCGCGGCGCATTGTCCCCGATAAACACAAGTATGGAGAGCATATTTTTCTCCTGTTTTATCCGGACGTAAGACTAAATATCAGTATGGTTTTTAATAGTTACAGCCCTAAATAATATATATTATATCAAAATTACTTTGACAGGATAACGTACAGTCATACAGAAAATGACTCCCTGAGTCACAAATTTTCACCTCAGGCTCCGCTTCCATATAGGATATATAACGCTTTCTCTGTAAATGTTCATAAATACAGGAAGATGTCTTTACCCAAAATAAGCGGAAGATAATATTTTGCCTGATATCACCGGGCGCCTCGGGGCTTTTTCAGGCTTACGTAGTACGGATTTTCCCGGCTGGATGGCTTATATATTGCTTTTGATAGGCGCAACCGGAGGCCCTATGTCTGTGGATATGCAGTCACTTTATAAGCACGTTGCATGGTGTGTCTGGCATGAGGGCTTACGCCTTTATGATAATGGCGTTCCGGGCCAACTGAAGGAAGTCAGTTTTCTGCGGAGCAGTTGCCTGAAACTGCTGGCGCATCATGGGGCTGCGGGAGCGCTTATCTCTGCTGCATCTGATAACGAACTGACAGCTGTCATGAGCCAGATAGAATCCCGCGTCGATCGTGAACATAACCTGTCCGGGCATGTCCGGTGGGTGGCTTACCATGCGGCACGGCACGCGGAACTGCAGAACCTTTTGTCAGAGGGCAAACATAATGAAATCCGGTCAATTTATTACCGGCACCTCAATCACAACAGTAACGCCAGGTACCTTTTATCCTGCGTCAGTCACGGTTATCTGACTGTTCTGATAAAGGGGTTATAACAGCAGCCATGTATTACGGGCTCTCTCCTGCGCTGTCCGGACAGCACTACACCGGTAAGCCCGGGATGATATGGCGTGTTCTTGCAAGGATCCAGTGCGTGCCGGGAAACCCCACTGTCCTCCGCTTATGCTCCATACAACCCGGACCGGGTGAACCGCCATGACAACACCGGTTCATGGCCTGACTGGCAGTGGGGCCTGTTGTTGCCGCTCCACGTACGCCAGTTGCAACTTCCGGCCGGTATCACGCGGTGTGATCCTGCTCCCCGCTTTCATCAGAAAATACCCTATATTATTAAGGATGTGTTATGTGGCTATCAGCATTCAGATAAGGCAGGACTTATGCAAGAAGGTTTCTACTGGATACGGCACAACGGCAGGGTTCAGGTAGCTTACTACACCGATGGCGAAACGGAAGACCTGCAAACGGGGCGGATCGTCAGGGGGATATGGTATCTGACGCGGGGTTTCGATATCTGCGATGACGGTGAGGCTGAGGTATTACAGGGTCCGCTGTCGCCACCTCTTTGACAGACACGGGAACTGGCGTTTCGCTTTGAGCCTGACTAGATTTAACTGTGGTGGATCCCCCTGTGCGGCGGGACAATCCGGTTGATGTATGTAAATATGCTTGCGGCTCGTATAACCGGTAACGAGCCACCGGGAGGCACCCGGCACCTGTTTCAGAACCTGGGAAGTGCGTTTTGAGCCCATCCGTCCGGACAGGCTTTTTTATACCCGCTTCGAAACCGGTGCTATGCTTAAACTGTAACCAGGCCATAGCACCTACCCCTTATCCTCATCGGTGTACGGTCCGGGGACATGGTGAACACTTTTTAACATCCTTTACCCATGGTGATCGACTTTTTCTTCAGGTCGATCACCCACACTTTCGTGTTGTACCACCACACTTCGTAATAACCGTCCTCCTGTGTCTCCCTCAGCCCTACCTGCTCGCCCCTGAACGCCTTGCCTGCGCTCAGACTGACACCCTTCACGCTCAGCTTCCCGCTGATATCCACCTTCCTGACCATCACACCCCCGTCGTATTCCGATGGCGTTGTGTGGCTGTTGTACTACCGCGCGGATGGCTGGTAGCGCGAGGCCGGAACCGTCATATCCAGCCCCTCATGGGGCTGTTCGAGGTTATAGGCTGTCCGCCAGTGGTCGAAGGCGCGCTGCAGCTCGCTGCTGTCCGCGAACCACTTACCCTGCAGGACTTCTGCCTTCAGGCGGTGGTGAAAACGCTCCAGCTTGCCCTGGGTCTGCGGGTGATAAGGCCTTGAGTGGCTCACCCGGATCCCCAGGCGCATCAGCCACAGCTCGAGCGCCGTCCAGGTGCCGGTGGTGTCGCCCCAGGGTTCGCCGTTGTCCATGGTCATCCGGTCCGGCAGGCCGTAGCGTTCAAACACCCCGACCAGCTGCTGCTGCACGGTCTCACGCCGTTCATCGGGGCAGTGCATCAGGCATAGGGAAAGCCGGGTGGTCTTCCAGCCAGCGTTTGATCTTGCGGGCCCCCAGCGTTCGTGACGGGAATGGGCCATGCGCAACAGGTCAGCGATGTCGTCTGATGAACGGTTCGGGGAATGACGGGGTGTGCGGGGACGGTCATGAAGACCGGATAAACCGTCGTCAAAGGTTAATTATCTGGCCAGAACCCTGAGCTTCCATCACTGGAAGCACAGCCCCAATTCCCCACAGCACGCCCTTGATGTTAACGTCAATCGTACGTTCCCATTCATCCTGTTTGCCGGCCGCAAGCGGTGAAAGTGGCATGATGCCCGCATTGTTAATCAGAACGTCAACACGCCCCCAGTTATCAAGCGCTGACTGCACGAAATGAGCCATGGACAGTCTGTTTGTGACATCCAGCTCACGCGCTTCAGCCATACCGCCGGCGCTGCGGATTTCTGCTGCAATGGCTTCGATACGATCCAGTCTGCGCGCCCCTAATAGCACTCTCGCACCTGCTTTTCCAAGCTCTCTGGCAATGCCTTCCCCAATGCCACTTGACGCGCCGGTAATTAATATAACTTTATCCATGATGTGCTCCTTCAGTTGAGTTCAGAGAGATGATAGACCTTTATGATTAGTTCCAGTATCCTGCTTTTACTGGACTCAGTGATTAGCAGAATTAAACAATGAAAATTGATCTCAATCTTTTACCTGTTTTTATCGCGGTTGCTGAAGAGCGTAATTTCACCATAGCCGCAGCCCGGCTGGGGGTTACGCGCTCGGCGGTTAGTCAGGGAATACGGCGGCTTGAGGATACTTTCGGCACAATGCTGGTAATGCGGACAACACGTTCAGTAAACCTGACTGAAGCGGGAGAACGACTGCGTACATCCCTGTCATTATCTTTATCCAGCATTGACGCTGCGTTCGAAGATATTGCATCCGACAGCACGCCACGTGGACTTCTGAGGATCGCGGTGACCTCCATAGCTGAAGAGTTTCTTTCAGGTCCGCTGATCGCCTCGTTTGCGGCTGCTAATCCAGCCGTGACGATCGATATTGTCGTGATAGATGAGGAATTTGATATTGTGGCCGCTGGTTATGATGCTGGCGTAAGGCTCGGAGATGTGATCGAGAAGGATATGATTGCCGTCCCGCTTACAGAAAAGCAACGTGAAATGGTGGTTGCGTCCCCATCCTATCTCACTGCTTGTAGCGCCCCTCTTCATCCGCGTGAGCTTGTACATCATCAGTGTATCGGCTGGCGTCCTTCCCCGGATGTTGCTCCTTATCGCTGGGAATTTGAGGAGAACGGGAGAGCTTTCGACGTGGCGGTAGAACCGCGAATAACAACTAATGACCTGCGTCTCATGCTGAGGCTGGCTCTTGCCGGTGGAGGTATAACATTTGCCCCTGAGGAAACATTCAGGCCGTATATTGAAAATGGTCAACTTGTTTCAATGCTTGATGATTTTCTTCCCCATTTTCCTGGCTTTTATCTGTACTTTCCTCAACGCCGGAATATAGCGCCAAAACTACGCGCCCTAATCGAACATGTCAGGCAATGGCAGCAACCGTATGCTTAATGGTAAGCGCTAAATACTTTGTAACGTAAACCAGTTTTCTGAGGACTGACTCATTTAGTTATATGTTATGTTCGCTTCTGGCACAAAACGGACTGTCATTGTCAGGCATTTTGTCAGCGGTCAGTTAATCCAGTCTCCCTGCGTGAGGCCAGGCAACTGCTCAAACGCCCTAATATGGTCGTTACCAGCACGATGCCGGCGCCAATGGTATGCCCGGCGATCGCCGGGCCGTTCAGACCAATCGGCATCCAGCGTCGCTATTCAAAAATACTCAGTTATTACTGATGCCGAAACTGCAGCGTTGCGGGCAGGTAGCGTTGTAGCGTTTCGGGCGTATCGCCCTCGATCAGCTGGCTTATCAGATCGTAGCAGTGCCAGGCCAGCTGGCGATTATCCTGCTGGACAGTGTCGATACGCAGCGACAGCGAATCATAAAGATAGTGATCGTCAAAGCTCGTCAGATGAATATCGGAGTCGAGTAAATGGTGCTGGCTCATATAGCGCAGAACCCCTTCGAGCAGCCCGCAGGCGGCGGTGAATAGCGCCTTAGGCGGCCGCCCAAGGCGCGCGCAGAGTGCGGCAAACATCTCATAGCCGGAGCTGGGATGGTAATTGCCGTTGATCACCCATTCCGGGCGCAGGGCAATACCCGCCTGAGCCAAACCCTGCGTGAACCCGGTCAGACGATCGCGGGAGGGCGACAGACGCGCCTGACCGCCTAAAAACCAGAACTCATCGCTATGCTGAGGCGCGATGCGGGAAATCAGTTCCGCCGTTGGGGTAATCGAATCGGTCATTACCAGCGGCAGCGCGCTTTCATTGGGGCACCGGTCAAACAGCACCACTGGCAGCTGTTGGCTGAGTTTGAGATAGTCGGCATCGTTGTGCATACAGGAAGCGACGATCATCCCGTCGACCTGGCGGGCAATCATATTATTGACCACCACGCTCTCCTGACCGGGGTTTTCATCAGTACAAGAGATCAACAGCTGGACGCCCGCCTCGCGGCACAGCATCTCCAGCTCATGGGCAAAGACCGCAAAGCCGTGGTTGGTGATCTCCGGCACCACCAGCCCGATGGTGTGGCTGCGGTTGTTGCGCAGCGAGCGGGCATGAATGCTTGGCTGATAGTGATGCTTACGGGCAATCGACAGTACGCGCTCACGCGTTTCCTGCGCCACGCGCAGCTCCTTGCCACGACCATTCAGTACCAAGCTGGCGGTCGCTTTGGAGACGCCAGCCTGTTCGGCTATATCTTTAATGGTTACGCGTTTGGTTTTCATTACGACGCCATGAGCCTGAAGCAAAACGCTTATTCTACCATGCAAGTTCGCAGCGGCCAGTAGCAGAATGCGTCCGGCGTGATGCCGGAGAATGTTAGCTGACCGGAGCAGGCCGGGAAGTAGCGGCTGCTCATCACCCCTTCACCGCCGTTTATGAAAATCTCCACGCTCGACTGGTCGATGAAAACACGCAGCGAGCGGACGTTTCCGCGCCAGTAACGATAATGCATCTCGTCGCTGGCGAGACTGCGTCGGGCCAGGCGGAGTCCGCTGGCATCGCACTCAAGGGTTAATACGCCGCCAAAATCGAGGCTCAACATATCGTCCCCGCGGGTTTGCAAATCGATTTCCATCGGTGCCAGCGGCAGGGCGTTCCCCGACCAGCCGTTCGCTTCACCGCGCAGGGCGCTCAGTTCCCGTAGCGGACGCTGATAGAGCTGACCGTTGATAAACTCCAGCTCACGCAGGCAGGTCATCTGATGGATCCAGCCGTTGATGAGGGTCGGCTGAAGCATCTCTTCGCCCTCCGGCACGCCCATCCAGCCGACCAGCAGACGACGGCCATCACTGGTAAGCATGGTTTGCGGGGCGTAGAACTCAAAGCCGGCGTCCAGTTCGTGCAGTTCGCCATGGCTGAAAGCGCCACTAGCGTAATCAAACTCGCCCGCCATCCATACTGCCGGGTAGGTGTTCAGGTAACACTTTTCCTCGCGGGCAATCCCCTGCGGACAGCAGATTAGAATATGCTGGTCGCCGAGAGGAAAAAGATCCGGACACTCCCACATATAGCCGACGTCGTCGAGGCCATTGATGCCGTGGCCGGCGATTTCACTCATACTCGTCCACTGATGGAGATCCGCAGAGCTGAACAGCAGCACCTTGCCGCGCTTTTGCCGATCCTGCGCACCCAGCACCATGTACCACAGGTCTTCGTGTCGCCAGACTTTTGGGTCGCGCACGTGGCCGGTGTAGCCCTCCGGCAGCGGCAGGACCGGGCCGATTTTGCGGAAGGTGCCGTCGGCGCTTTCCCTTGCCAGGCATTGCCAGGCGGTTCGCCCTCCGTCGGCAAACTTCACGTTGCCGGTATAGCACAGGGTAAGCGTACCGTTGTTATCCACCGCGCTGCCGGAGTAGCAGCCGTTACGGTCATACTCTTCGTCCGGCATCAGCGCAATGGGCTCATGCTGCCAGTGCAGCAGATCGGGGGAGCTCCAGTGCGCCCAGCACTTAAACGTATGATCGCAGGCGAGCGGGTTCCACTGATAAAACAAGTGATAGCGTCCGGCAAATTCGACAAAGCCGTTGGGGTCGTTCATCAGCCCGGTGACCGGCGCAAGGTGCCAGCGCGGATAGTGGCTATCGGCCAGCGCACGTGGCTGGCCCTGTATTACGGCCTGCAAAATCGCAGGCAGTCGTGATGGAAGAGACATTATTCAGCGTCCGTTTTGTATTTCAAAACCAGGGAGACCGTAAAGGCGACGCCAAAGGCGATAACCATCCCGATAATGTAGTTCAACAGCGAACTGGCCTGCACGATGGCCATGCCGGGGATCGCTGTCAGGCCGACCGCGGTCATGTAGACGTGTACAGATACCACCCATGCGCCGCCCGCCGCACCACCAATCAGCGCCGCAATAAATGGCTTCACAAAGCGCAGGTTAATACCAAAAATCGCCGCCTCGGTGATGCCCAGCATGGCGGAAAACGCCGAGGGCAGAGTAATGGCTTTAATTTTTGCATCTTTGGTTTTGAACCACACCGCCAGACAGGCTCCGCCCTGAGCGACGTTGGCCATCGCCCAAATCGGCAGCAGGAAGTTGACGCCGATGGAGGGATTGCCCAGCAACCCGGCTTCAACCGCATGGAAGCTGTGATGAATACCGGTAATGACGATAACTGAATAGAGACCGCCAAACAGTAACCCGGCGAGCCAGCCGGCGTGGCTAATCAGGGTGCTGAGGACAAACGAGATACCGTCGCCCAGTGCGCGACCGGCCGGGCCGATAATCAACAGGGCTATAAAACCGGATATAATCACCGTCAGGAACGGCGTCAGGATCAAATCCAGGGCATCGGGGATTGCGCGACGCAACTGCTTCTCAACGATGCTCATAAACCATACTGCCAGCAGTACCGGGAACACCGTACCCTGATAGCCGATCATGGCAATTTCGAAGCCGAAAAAGTTCATGGTGTGGAAACCCGCGGCCACGCCCCAGGCGTTAGTCAGCGCTGGATGAGTCAGAATGCCGCCAAGCGTCGCGCCGAGATAAGGATTACCGCCGAATTCGCGGGCGGCGGTAAAGCCAATCAGAATCGGCAGAATGATAAATGCCGCCGAGCTGCACATATCCAGCATGATGTAGATGGCGTTGCCCGGGTCAACCCAGCCGTATGTTTTGACCATTCCCAGCAGGCCCATCAGCAGACCAGAGGCGACGATGGCAGGGATTATCGGCACGAAGATGTTTGATAGCAGGCGGGCGATGCGCTGGAACGGATTGAGCTTTTTTGCCGCGATGTCGGCGGCTTCCGATTTGCTGGATTCGCTAATACCCGCCGCCTGAGTAAAGGCAGCGTAGACCTTATTTACCACCCCGGTGCCGAAAATAATCTGCATCTGTCCGGCATTACGAAAACAGCCCTTCACCCCTTCAACTTTGCCGATGGCCTGCTGGTCGGCCAGCGAATCATCGACCAGCACCAGGCGCAGGCGCGTGGCGCAGTGCGCGGCGCTGGCGATATTTTCTTTGCCTCCAAGAAGCGGAAGCAGCGAGCAGGAAATCTGTTCAAAATCCATAGTACCCTCTTAAGGCTTAAACATTTTTATGTTGTCGTCCCGCGTTCACGGGAGCGCTTTTTCTGCGTCTTAGCTGAGCCCGGGGTGACAAAGATGCTCTGACCCCCGGCTATTCCTGTCATCAGGCGTAAGCCGTCAGAACCAGGTTTCCATCTGCACACCGAAAGACCATTCGCCGCCCGAGTTAAAACCGTCACTGCCCAGGGCGTCATCGCTGGCGTAATTATTCAGTTTTTTGCTCCAGTCCATCCAGGAGGTATAGAAACGAATCTCCGGGCGACTGAAGAAATCACCGATACTGCCGACCTTAAATGTCGGGGCGAAGGTGAGCTTGTAGAAGCTACCGTTCACCGCCTGACGATCGTTATAACCTTCGGGTTTAAGATCCATGTACTGGTAGCTGCCTTCGTAGGCGAGAGCGAAATTCTGATTGATTGCCTGAATCAGACGCAGGTTGAATGTTGCCCACTGATAGCTGTCGCCATCGGCATAGCGGTCTTTACTGCGTTGCGCCAGCATTGCCGGGGCAACAGACCAGTTTTCGCTGAGCGGCGTGGTGCCGTAACTGGCAATGCGCCATGTGTCGGCTCCCGGACGAAGTGCGCCATCAGATCCGATACCTTTAACCTCTGCGCCCAGACCATGACCATAAAGCAGAGCGGTTTTACTGCTACCGTCGCGCAGGCCGTAGAAACTGTCGTTATGCAGGCCGAGCAGCGCATGCACGCCGGTGTTTGCCGCATCGCCTTTTACCAGATTGCCGTTGCTATCTTTACGCTCGTCGTTATCCTTCGCCCGCAGACCGCTGACCATCATCTGCAGCGGACCTGCGAAGTGATTCATGGTGAGGATATAGTTCTGCACGCTGTTGCTGGAATCATCAATGTCGCCGAAGTTACGCCCGTACAGGGAGAAATTACTCCGCAGGCCGTCGTTCCACTTCACGTCATAGATACCACCACCGGTACCGGCGAGGAACACGACATCAGAGTCAATCCAGTGAATATCGAAATTGTCGCGGTCGAAACGTTTCCCGGCCCACAGGGTGGAGCCCTTAAATGGCCCAGCGAACGTCGGCAGGTTACCCAATTCGACAAAGGCCTGACGAACGTTCAGATCGCTGGTGCTTGCAGTCCAGTCGTTATAAGAGGTTTGCCCGTCGGCGACCATCACCTTAAAGCGGGTCGTGGCCCCATTATCCAGGGTCTGCTTATGTTCAAGATTCATTTCAACATAGGTATCGGCCTGGTTTCCCAGACGGCCGATAGCTCCGCCGGTTTCACCTGCCGGCGTTATGTAGGCTCCGGATTTGGTGCTGGCGCCGGAATCATTCATTATCACGCCGGAGCGGGCGTAACCGTGAAACTCAAATCCGCTTTTGTCATCGGCTTTTTTCTCAAGTCTGGCGGTACGCTGAGCCACTTCCTGAGTCGAGTTCTGGTTTTTTTGCTGCTGCGCGGTGAGTTGCTGAACTTTTTTCTCCGCCGCCCCGGCGCGGTTTTCCGCCGTTTGCGCCCTGTTTTCTGCCTCCTGCAGGCGTTTTTCCAGCGCGTTGAGTCGGGCTTCAATGGTGCTTATATCCGTTTGCGCATGGGCTGAGGCAGCGCTGGTTAGCAAAGCGATAAGCATCGCAAGTGTGCTTTTTCTGTACATGCTGTTGGCATCCCAAAAGTAAAAATGGAAAATTATAATTTTTGCTAAACCGGTTTAGGCGCTATGTTAAGCCCGACCTTTGTTTTTCTTAAAACAAATATGCTAAACCGGTTTAATAAATGTGATGCATGCAACAAAGTGAGCCGCGCAAAGCGGCTTTAAGGATTAAAACTGACGGTTGAGATCGCGCTGATAGGGCAAGGCGGTCATCGCACCTTTGGCTGTGGTGGCCAGGGCGCCGCAGGTCTGTGCAAGCGTGAGTGTCGGTTCCAGTGCGGTCATGTCCGTTGGCATCCCGTTAGCCGCAAGGCTGGCGAGCAGTCCGGCGACAAATGCGTCTCCCGCGCCGGTGGTGTCCACGCTGGCCACAGGCCGGGCGTTGAAATGGGTAAACTTCTGCTGAAACGCGGCAAGCACCCCCGCTTTGCCCCGGGTCACCAGTAGCAATTCTGGCTGATAGCGCTCCGTTACGCTGGCGATTCCGTATGCTAAATCATTACTGCTGCTGATGAAGACCAGCTCCTCTTCCGATAGCTTTACCACGTTGGCCATGTGCAAAGCGCGATCGAGGCAGGCTAGCAGCAAAGCCTGATCCTGCCAGAGATCGGGACGAATATTAGGGTCAAAGCTGACCCGACCGCCGGCAGACCTGATGCTCTCCATCGCCGCGAAGGTAGTGCTACGGCTGGGCTCGGCGCTGAGCGCGATGGAGCAGACGTGCAACCACTGTCCGGCGGCAAACTGTGGCAGGTCTTCTTCAACCAGGAACAGGTCCGCGCTGGGGCGTACCATAAAGGTAAAGGTGCGTTCCCCCTGGTCGTCAAGGTCGACGACCACAGTGGACGTGCGGTGCTGATCGTCGAGATACATATGGCTGACGTCGACCTGCTCCTGTTGCAGGGTATGACGCATGTAGCGGCCAAACGGGTCACCGCCGACGCGGCCGATAAATCCGCTGTTGCCGCCAAGGCGGGCAACCCCTACCGCCACGTTAGCCGGCGCGCCTCCAGGGCACTGCAGCAGGCGCCCTTCGCTCTCCGGCAGCAGGTCCACCACCGCGTCGCCCAGAACCCAAACTTTTGCATTCATGCTAAAACCCTCCAAAGCTAAACTTAATTAAACCGGTTTAGCATATTAAATCACAGTGACCGAGTGGGTGGAACGTTCCAGCCGGAAAAGCGCGGCTCATGACATAAAAACGTGAGCCGCCTTATGAAATAGCGTTGATTTGACAGCTGTGAAGACTGACGTCCTGGACACAAAACGTTACTGAGCGAAGAAGGCCAGACGTTATCAGGTCGGTCATGTATGACTGCGGGCACTGCTTGCCAGAGCCGTTCCCGGATGAACTGGCGGATGAATTCAGATTAGTGAATTCGATGAATTCGGTTTTTTTTAGAATTATCGGTAAACCAATGAGTCGCGATATTTCCCCTGCTAATGAGTTCTTCTGAAGGCGCCATCAAACCTGTCGAGGTTTAGATACCTTGAACCGGCATAGAGGCGCGGCCGCTAGCCTAAACTGGATTTATTCCGTTCGGTGGCACCGTAGCCCGGTGAAGCCGGTAAAGGAGCAGAAGGGATCACCTGTCCCCACCCTTGCCCTATAAAGCGTTAATCCACTTAAAGCTATTCAGACGCTGAATTACGCGGCCGGAGTGGTCCCGACAAGGCGAAGCCGCTGCCGGGGCGTATCTCCGAGTTAGCGCCGATTGAGGCGCTTACGAGCGTGTATTCCTATACTTACCGGTGCACTATTTACAGCGGCTCATAACCTAGTTACAACATCCATCATTAAAAGCGACACTACTCCCGGGCTTCGCCCGGGGCGGCGGCGCTATTCAGGGTTAGTCTGGGCTCAGTTGTTGCCGCTGTGCACGGAATTCGATTATTGGTTGAGATGGGCTCTCTGATTCATATTTGTGAGGGTATTTCAGGTTGCAAGGGATGTAACTCTATTCTTATGTATGTTGTAACTATAATTTAAAAAAACTCATGGTCTTCTTAGGATCGTCAACAAAGTTATCGGTCCTGATTAATCTATGCGTCTTGTTTTTCCCGCCTCGGATTGAGCGTGATGCTATCTGGGGGCCGCTTGGAAAACGGAAAATATCCTACGTTAAGCCTGTTTTTTAAGCAGGAATGACAGGCAGCAATGAGCGAACAGCGGACGTTGACGTTCTTTATAAAAATTCGGTTTGTGTTGTTTTGCATTAGTTTAGAGACGAAAAATATTGCGTCGGTGATTTACCCAGCGCTTTTCTGAACATCGTAATAAACGCGCTGACCGAATCATATCCCAGCGTTCCGGCTACACGCTGCACGGACTGACCTTCAGCCAGATGGCTCAGGGCAATCATCAAATGCAGTTGCTGACGCCAGCGACCAAAGCTCATTCCTGTCGCCTCTTTTATCAGCCTGGCCAGCGATCGTTCGCTGGTGACCAGATGTGCAGCCCACTGCTTTAACGTTCGCCGATCATCAGGCTCATTAAAAAGTGCCTCCGCCATATTCCGGATTTTAGGATGATCGGATACGGGAAGATGGAGCGCTTCAACCGGCACATCCGGAATATGCTCCAGCAGCACCGCTGCGAGCCTGGCAGTTTTACTGTCAGGAGAATAAGCCTGTCCCTGCTCTGCCAGATACAGAACAAGCTCGCGGACCAGAGAAGTCATCGCCAGGGTACAGCAGATTTCCGGCATCGCTGCCGCGCCGGGTTCGATGAACAAAAAGCAGGTATCTGCATTCTTCGTGACCCGGCAACTGTGGGGAATTTTACCCGGAACCCAGACAGCATGTCCCGGTGGAACAAGCCACAGCGCATCCTCAACCTCACAGCTCACTGCACCGCGCAAAGAGATAATAAGTTGTCCCTTACGGTGAGAGTGCGGACTCTGACCTGCATACTCGCCTGACGATGATACATGCAGCGCGATAGCAGCCTGACTGAAAGCATCGGCATTAAACTCATCCGGTGAGGTCACCGGTTTTTTATTAACTGGCATGATTTAGTTATATGTTGTCAGATTATCTATATTCTGTAACTCATGCGTCCTTTAAAGTCTTTCTTTTTACCAGAAAAAGCAAAATTTATGTCCCACACTACGAACAAGTGGTCTTCAATCATACTTGTGACCGGCATCCTTTTTATAGCTATCAACCTGCGTGTTCCTTTTACCGCTATCGCACCCGTTTTAGAGTCTATTCGCCATGATTTTGGGCTAAGTATTACTGCCGTTGGGTTGCTTAACTCGCTGCCTTTGCTGGCCTTTGCCGCCTTTTCACCGCTGAGCGCATCCATCTCACACAAGTACGGTCTTGAACGCACCCTTTTTGGTGCCTTGGCCGTGATTTCAGCGGGCATCCTGCTTCGCTCCGCAGGCAGTGTCTGGGCGCTTTATGGCGGAACCATATTGATAGGTATCGGGATTGCCCTCGGCAATGTCCTGCTGCCTGGCCTTATCAAACGTGACTTTTCTGGCAACGTGGCTTCCGTGACGGGGGCATATTCCATCACCATGAGCGCGGCTGGTGCTATTGGTTCAGCCATTGTCATTCCTCTGACGCAGAGCTGGGGCTGGAACATCGCGTTAGCCATGCTGGTTATTGCACCGCTGCTTGCGTTGCTTTTATGGTTGCCCCAGTTAAAGATGAAGCATCAGTTGCCAGGAGAGGGTGAGAAAAAAGCGGCGACCGTCGCGGTCTGGCGCTCGCCTCTGGCATGGCAGGTCACCTTGTTTATGGGCCTGAATGCGATGCCGTTTTATGTTGCTGTCGGCTGGCTACCCGCCATTCTAACGGACAGTGGACTCTCCTCAGCCCAGGCCGGTGAAGTACACGGCATTCTTCAGCTGACCACAGCTATTCCCGGCCTGATTCTGGCGGCCACGCTGCGTCGCCTCAACGATCAGAAAGCAGCCGCTGCCGGCGTCAGCCTGTTAACCGCTGCGTCCTTTATCGGCATCCTATACCTGCCAAATCTGGCGATGCTGTGGGCTGCTCTTCTCGGCTTCGGCTCGGGTGCCAGTATGATGCTGGGCCTGACCTTCATCGGGCTACGTACCAAAAATGCCGGTGACGCCGCCGCGCTGTCAGGCATGGCGCAGAGCGTCGGTTATCTGATGGCGGCGATGGGTCCGCTGTTGCTGGGCAAAGTACAGGAGTTGTCCGGAGGCTGGACATTGCCATTACTGATGACCGCAGCAATCGCGGTCGCTGGTGCCTGCACAGGAATGGCTGCCGGACGAAATGCACACCTGGAACCGGCACAGCAGCCGGGCTGAATTTGCTGACACTGCAGGAGAGCGCTCTGTTCTCCTGCTGTGGATACTCTCCATTATCGTTC
>NZ_JBICLV010000023.1:0-81984 GCF_043105735.1 Leclercia sp. GLN_9 | reverse complement strand
ACGTAGTGAACCGGGGCAGTAACCCGGTGGTTACAGAAGTATTCGGTGGAGCGGTAGTTCAGTCGGTTAGAATACCTGCCTGTCACGCAGGGGGTCGCGGGTTCGAGTCCCGTCCGTTCCGCCACCTATTTAAACTAAGCCTGCTTTATTAGCAGGCTTAGTGGTAAGAAATTTAGGGGCGTAGCTCAGTTGGTAGAGCACCGGTCTCCAAAACCGGGTGTCGCGAGTTCGAGTCTCTCCGCCCCTGCCATATAAAGGATCCTTTGCTTCGGCAAAGGATTTTTTTTGCGTCTAAGAAAGCCCAAACTTCCCTTTTTTAACCTCTTTGCGTTGCGTCCCTGCAACATTTCTCTTAATCCATCACATTGATTTTAAGCAGATCTTTAATTTGCCCTTGCTTGTCACTGTTCTGTAGCCAGATGGCATACAGTGGCCTCTGGAGCAGGACTGAATCCGTCACCGTATACAGGCCGGATTTCTGACTCGCCCAGCGCTGTGGTAACCAGGTGCAGCCTTTTAGCGATGCCAGTTGCTGGCAGGCTATCTCAGCGGAACTGGTGGTCAGGACCGGCACATCATCAATGGCAATCAAACCCGCCTCATGCGGCTGGAAATCAGGTCCCCACTCTAGTCGCAGATAATTCAGGTCGCTCTTCATGGCCGAAGGTTCAGCCGCATAAAGCCCCAAGGTAAATTGCCCGAGGATCTGGCTGCTAAATTCATCCATTTTCGGTGCTTCGGTGGTGATCAGCAGATCCAGCTGTCGTTCATGTAACTGCTTTACCAGCGACTGCCGCTGCGCAATGCGCGCCTCGAACTGTAGCTGCCCATAAGAGCGATACAAACGGCTAAGCCAGGGGCTTAGCATGCATTCCCACAAAGAGGCACTGGCACCAATAGAAAACTCATTATGCTTTGAGGTATGAGCTACTTCTTTACGCGCGGCCTGCCAGGTGTTCATCAGAGTCTCTGCATAGGGCAGAAGTTTTTCACCTGCGGGCGTTAAGCGAATGTTGTTGCGATGACGAGTGAAAAGGTTCACCCCAAGCTGATTTTCAAGCTGACGAATACGAAAGCTCACCGCCGACTGAGTCAGATAAAGCGCTTCTGCGGCGCGCCCGAAGTGGCGAGTTCTGCTCACTTCGAGGAAAGTTTTTAGCAATTCCGTATCCACGGTTTTCTCCGCAAAATAATTTGTCGTTATGATTTAAATGTTTTGTTGGACGCTCTGTCAAGCGTAACTAATACTCCGCGCCATAAATAGCTCGGCCAAAGATATAGGAGCGTGTAGGATGGCGGAAAGCTTTACGACGACTAATCGTTTTTTCGACAATAAAAATTATCCACGCGGATTTTCTCGCCATGGTGATTTCACCATCAAAGAAGCACAACTGCTTGAGCGCCACGGTTATGCCTTCAATGAACTGGATTTGGGAAAACGTGAACCCACCACTGAAGACGAAAAATCGTTTGTAGCCGTCTGCCGTGGCGAGCGTGAGCCGGTAACGGAAGCGGAGCGCGTATGGATCAAGTATATGGGCCGTATCAAGCGTCCAAAACGGTTCCATACTCTGTCTGGTGGTAAACCACAGATGGAAGGTGCAGAAGACTACACCGAGTCAGACGATTAAGAAAAAGGGGCTACGGCCCCTTTTTTCATCTCAGCATCTTTTGCAGGTGCAGCAGCAAGCGATCGATAGCGCGATAGCTCAGGGCTTCCTGCAGGTGCCTGCGTTCAATCGTTTCACTCTCTTCCAGATCGGCAATCGTACGGGCCACCTTCAACAGCCGCTGCCAGGCACGCACCGACAGGCCAAATCGGGTAAGGGTCTCTTCCAGCCACAGGGCGTCTTCTGCCGCAAGTAAGCAATACCTGCGTATCTCCGCATTATCCAGGTGAGCATTGAGTTTATGTTGTCTTACCCGCTGTCGCTCCTGCGCAGCAATCACTCTGTTTCGCACGGTGATGCTGGATTCTCCTTTGGTATGCGTCTGGCTTAATAACCCTGGCGGCGGTAGCGGAATCTCAAGCGATAAATCGAAGCGATCCAGAAATGGCCCCGATAAGCGCCCCAGATAGCGAAGCGTCTGCTCTGGCGAACAGCGATTATGGTTGCCTTGATAGTGCCCCGTTGGGCTGGGATTCATGGCGGCGATAAGCTGAAAGCGAGCGGGATAACTGATCTTTGCGCGGGTGCGGGAGATATTTATCTGCCCGGATTCGATAGGCTCGCGTAAGGCATCCAGTACACGTCTTTCAAACTCAGGTAACTCGTCCAGAAAGAGAATGCCGTTATGCGCCAGTGAGATCTCACCCGGCACGGGAATCGCGCCCCCGCCCACCATGGCCACGAGCGAGGCGCTGTGGTGCGGTGCGCGAAAAGGGCGCTGACGCCACTGCTTATACATCGATGAGGCGTTAACGAGGCTCAGGATTGCCGCACTCTCCAGCGCTTCATGGTTGCTGAGTGGCGGGAGCAGGCCATCAAGTCGGCTCGCGAGCATGGTTTTACCGGTACCAGGGGGGCCAATCAGCAGCAGATTGTGCGCGCCAGCCGCAGTGATCTCCAGCGCCCGTTTACCTTGTTCCTGACCGATGATATCTCTGATGTCCCGGTCGCTCTTTTCTATCGCGAATGGCTCCTGAACGGGCGCAGCCAGCTCGTGTCGGCCTTCAAGAAAGGCGCATACCTCCTGCAAATGCCCGGCCACCAGACAGCCTTTTTGTTCAATAAGGCTAACTTCGGCAGCATTATCATTGGCGACAATAATCTCTCTGCCAGCCTGAATGGCCGCCAGGGCACCCGATATTGCGCCGGGAACCCCTCTTAATGCGCCTGTAAGCGCCAGCTCACCCACGAACTCGTATGTGCTCAGTCTGGAAGAGGAGAGCTGCTCAGAGGCAGCGAGAAGCGCAATGGCGATAGGTAAATCATATCGCCCGCCTTCCTTGGGTAAATCGGCAGGCGCCAGGTTGATGGTGATCTTTTTGGCCGGAAAGGTATAACCGCTATTGATGATTGCGCTGCGTACCCGGTCTCTGGCTTCCTTGACGGTGGTTTCTGGCAGGCCGACCAGGGTTAAGCCCGGCAGGCCATTACTGAGGTGAACCTCAACGGAAATCAGCGGCGCTTTGACGCCTAACGCAGCGCGGGTATAAACAACCGACAGTGACATAAAGACCCTCCTTGAAGCGCCACTATGTCACGGTGATGTGATGACCTTTACCGGCAAAGGGTGTTTTTACACGGCCTGTTCCTGAATATTTTTACGAAATTGTAATCTTTTCATCGTCATGGAAGCCCGCTCGCAGATCGTAATAAGCATTTCTTCTCGCCTCTCCTGCGCACAAAAAAGTGAAATTAATTCATTTTCTATTTTTGTCATAAAAAACAATGATATTTATCTAAATTATTAGCGTAATAAGAAAGTGGATTATAAAAAAATGTTGTGTTCGGTTCGATATCTGTGATAACTCTTTAGGTATTCCTTCGAACAAGATGCAAAAAGAACAGAAAATGACAGCCCTTCTACTAGTGATTAGCCTGGTCGTGATTAGCGTGGTGGTGATTATTATCCCACCGTGCGGGGCTGCACTTGGACGAGGAAAGGCTTAATAATCAAGCCTTAACGAACTAAGACCCCCGCACCGAAAGGTCCGGGGGTTTTTTTATGACCTTAAAACATAAGCGAGGAGCAGAACATGAGTAGTAGCACAAAATTCTGTTTCTCTCGATTTACGACGGGGAAGTAACTATGAATGGCGCACAGTGGGTAGTACATGCGTTGCGAGCGCAGGGAGTCGATACCATCTTCGGTTACCCGGGCGGCGCAATTATGCCGATTTACGATGCTTTGTATGACGGCGGCGTGGAACATCTGTTGTGCCGACACGAGCAGGGTGCAGCGATGGCGGCCATTGGCTATGCGCGTGCAACCGGGAAAACCGGCGTCTGCATGGCGACCTCCGGCCCGGGCGCAACCAACCTGATCACCGGTCTGGCTGATGCACTGCTTGATTCTGTTCCCGTGGTGGCCATCACCGGCCAGGTCGCTTCCCCTTTCATCGGCACCGATGCTTTCCAGGAAGTGGACGTTCTCGGTTTGTCACTGGCTTGCACAAAACACAGCTTCCTCGTGCAATCCCTGGAAGAGCTGCCGCGCGTCATGGCGGAAGCCTTTGAGGTGGCAAACTCAGGCCGTCCAGGCCCGGTGCTGGTTGATATCCCGAAAGATATCCAGGTTGCGTTAGGGGATCTGGAGCCGCACTTCTCCACCGTTGAGAATGATGATGCGTTTCCATTTGCAGAAGTCAGCGAGGCCAGCCAGATGCTGGCCCATGCGCAAAAGCCGATCCTCTATGTAGGCGGCGGAGTAGGGATGGCGCAAGCGGTTCCGGCCCTGCGCGAATTTATTGCCACTACCCGGATGCCCGCTGCCTGCACGTTAAAAGGGCTGGGCGCGGTGGATGCCGATTACCCGTACTACCTTGGCATGCTGGGGATGCACGGCACGAAAGCCGCCAACCTCGCCGTGCAGGAGTGTGACCTGCTGATCGCCGTGGGTGCGCGTTTTGATGATCGCGTAACCGGCAAGCTGAATACCTTCGCACCGAATGCCAAAGTCATTCATATGGATATCGACCCGGCAGAGATGAATAAGCTCCGCCAGGCACACGTGGCCTTGCAGGGCGATCTCAACGCGCTGTTACCTGCGTTACAGCAGACTTTAGCGATCGATGCGTGGCGGCAGCATGCGGCAGAAATGCGCCGCGAACACGCCTGGCGCTACGACCATCCTGGCGACGCGATCTTCGCGCCGTTGCTGCTCAAGCAGCTGTCGGATCGCAAACCGGCCAACAGTGTCGTGACCACCGACGTGGGTCAGCATCAGATGTGGTCAGCGCAGCATATGACTTACACGCGCCCGGAAAACTTCATTACTTCAAGCGGCTTAGGCACGATGGGCTTCGGATTGCCAGCTGCGGTAGGTGCCCAGGTGGCGCGCCCGGACGATACGGTGATCTGTGTCTCTGGTGATGGCTCCTTCATGATGAACGTGCAGGAGTTGGGCACCATCAAGCGCAAGCAACTGCCGGTGAAGATCGTACTGCTGGATAACCAACGTTTAGGCATGGTGCGCCAGTGGCAGCAGCTCTTTTTCCAGGAGCGTTACAGCGAAACCACCCTGACCGATAACCCCGATTTCCTCGTTCTGGCCAGCGCCTTCGGCATTCCTGGCCAGCACATCACCCGTAAAGACCAGGTTGAAGCGGCACTTGATGAAATGCTGTCAAGCAAGGGGCCTTACCTGCTTCATGTCTCAATCGACGAACTTGAGAATGTCTGGCCGTTGGTGCCGCCCGGCGCCAGTAACTCACAAATGCTGGAGAAATTATCATGATGCAACATCAGGTCGCCGTGCAGGCTCGCTTCAACCCGGAAACGTTAGAACGTGTATTGCGCGTGGTGCGCCATCGTGGGTTCCAGATATGTTCGATGAACATGGAAACCGCCACCGACGCGCAAAACATAAATATCGAATTGACCGTTGCCAGCCAGCGCCCCGTCGAATTACTGTTTAGCCAGTTGAGCAAACTGGTCGACGTCGCCCGGGTCGATATCCAGCAGCGTGCCGCTACATCACAAACACAACAAATTCGCGCCTGAGCGCAAAGGAAGAAAAATGACGACGAAAAAAGCTGATTTCATTTGGTCCAATGGTGAGATGATTCGCTGGGAGGACGCTAAAGTCCACGTGATGTCCCACGCGCTTCACTACGGTACGTCTGTTTTTGAAGGCATCCGTTGCTACGACTCACACAAAGGTCCGGTTGTGTTCCGTCATCGCGAACACATGCAGCGTCTGCGTGATTCAGCCAAAATTTATCGTTTCCCGGTTTCCCAGAGCGTGGATGAGCTGATGGAAGCTTGCCGCGCCGTCCTGCGCAAAAACAACCTGACCAGCGCCTATATTCGTCCTCTGGTATTTGTGGGCGATGTGGGTATGGGCGTCAACCCGCCAGCCGGTTACACCACTGATGTGATCATCGCCGCGTTCCCGTGGGGAGCCTACCTCGGCGCAGAAGCGCTGGAGCAGGGGATCGACGCGATGGTTTCCTCCTGGAACCGTGTGGCACCAAACACCATCCCGACCGCAGCAAAAGCGGGCGGTAACTACCTCTCCTCCCTGCTGGTTGGCAGCGAAGCCCGTCGCCACGGCTATCAGGAGGGTATTGCCCTGGATGTGAACGGCTATATCTCTGAAGGTGCAGGTGAGAACCTGTTCGAAGTGAAAGATGGCATTCTGTTCACGCCGCCGTTTACCTCCTCAGCCCTGCCGGGCATCACCCGTGACGCCATCATCAAGCTGGCGCAGGATCTGGGCATCGAAGTGCGCGAGCAGGTTCTGTCCCGTGAATCGCTGTACCTGGCCGATGAAATCTTTATGTCCGGTACCGCGGCAGAGATCACGCCAGTGCGCAGCGTTGACGGCATCCAGGTGGGCGAAGGCCGCCGTGGTCCGGTGACCAAACGTATCCAGGAAGCATTCTTTGGCCTCTTTACCGGTGAAACCGAAGATAAATGGGGTTGGTTGGATCAGGTTAATCAATAAGCATAAATATGGGACGGCACGCACCGTCCCATTTACCAGATAGACGGGAGTAAATAACGCATGCCTAAGTACCGTTCCGCCACTACCACTCACGGCCGCAATATGGCGGGCGCCCGCGCGCTGTGGCGCGCCACCGGAATGACCGACGCCGATTTCGGCAAACCGATTATCGCCGTGGTCAACTCTTTCACCCAATTTGTACCGGGTCACGTGCACCTGCGCGATCTCGGGAAGCTGGTTGCCGAGCAGATTGAAGCCTCTGGCGGCGTGGCGAAAGAGTTCAATACCATCGCCGTGGATGACGGGATCGCAATGGGGCACGGGGGCATGCTTTATTCACTGCCGTCGCGCGAGCTGATTGCCGACTCGGTGGAGTACATGGTTAACGCCCACTGTGCCGATGCGATGGTCTGCATCTCCAACTGCGACAAAATCACCCCGGGGATGTTGATGGCCTCCCTGCGCCTGAACATCCCGGTGATCTTCGTTTCCGGCGGTCCGATGGAAGCGGGTAAAACCAAACTGTCCGACAAGATCATCAAGCTCGACCTGGTTGACGCGATGATTCAGGGTGCTGACCCGAAAGTCTCCGACGAGCAGAGCGAGCAAGTTGAGCGTTCGGCGTGTCCGACCTGCGGCTCCTGTTCCGGTATGTTCACTGCGAACTCAATGAACTGTCTGACCGAAGCGCTGGGTCTGTCTCAGCCGGGTAACGGCTCGCTGCTGGCGACCCACGCCGATCGCAAAGAGCTGTTCCTTAACGCCGGTAAACGCATTGTTGAGCTGACCAAACGCTACTACGAGCAGGACGATGCCAGCGCACTGCCGCGCAATATCGCCAGCAAAGCGGCGTTTGAAAATGCCATGACTCTGGATATCGCCATGGGCGGTTCCACCAACACCGTTCTGCACCTGCTGGCCGCGGCCCAGGAAGCAGAAATTGATTTCACCATGACCGACATCGACCAGCTGTCCCGCAAAGTGCCGCAGCTGTGTAAAGTTGCGCCAAGCACGCAGAAATACCACATGGAAGATGTTCACCGTGCGGGTGGCGTGCTGGGGATCCTCGGGGAGTTAGATCGCGCAGGGCTGATGAACCGTGACGTGAAAAACGTGCTCGGTCTGACGCTGCCGCAAACGCTGGATCAGTACGACGTGATGCTGACCAAAGACGAGTCCGTCAAAAAAATGTTCCGCGCCGGCCCGGCAGGTATCCGTACCACGCAGGCGTTCTCCCAGGACTGTCGCTGGGACACCCTGGATGACGATCGCGCGGAAGGCTGCATTCGCTCGCTGGAAAATGCCTACAGCAAAGATGGCGGCCTGGCGGTGCTTTACGGTAATTTCGCGGAAAACGGCTGTATCGTTAAAACGGCAGGCGTGGACGACAGCATCCTGAAATTCACCGGTCCGGCAAAAGTCTACGAAAGTCAGGATGATGCGGTGGAAGCGATCCTCGGCGGCAAAGTTGTGGCTGGCGATGTCGTGGTGATCCGCTACGAAGGACCGAAAGGCGGGCCGGGGATGCAGGAGATGCTCTACCCAACGACCTTCCTTAAATCTATGGGTCTCGGTAAAGCCTGTGCCCTGATCACCGACGGTCGTTTCTCAGGGGGGACATCCGGTCTCTCAATCGGTCACGTTTCGCCGGAAGCGGCCAGCGGCGGTAACATCGCGATCATCGAAGATGGCGATCTGATCGAAATCGACATTCCGAATCGTGGTATTCAGCTGAAACTGAGCCCTCAGGAAATTGCTGCCCGCCGTGAGGCACAGGACGCGCGTGGGGACAAAGCCTGGACGCCGAAAGATCGTCAGCGCGAAGTCTCCTTCGCCCTGCGTGCTTACGCTACCCTTGCCACCAGTGCGGATAAAGGCGCGGTGCGCGATAAATCCAAACTCGGGGGCTAATGATGGCCGAATCCCAACCTTTATCGTCTGCCCCTGAGGGGGCAGAATATCTCCGGGCGGTGCTGCGTGCGCCGGTCTATGAAGCGGTGCAGGTTACCCCGCTGCAAAAAATGGACAAGCTCTCTTCACGGCTGGATAACGTCATTCTGGTGAAGCGTGAAGACCGTCAACCGGTACACAGCTTCAAACTGCGCGGTGCCTACGCGATGATGGCCGGGTTGACCGACGAGCAAAAAGCGCGTGGTGTGATCACGGCGTCCGCAGGCAACCATGCCCAGGGCGTGGCGTTCTCTGCTGCGCGACTGGGGCTGAAAGCCCTGATCGTCATGCCAGTGGCAACGGCAGATATTAAAGTCGATGCGGTGCGCGGATTTGGCGGCGAAGTGCTGCTCCACGGTGCCAATTTTGACGAAGCGAAAGCCAAAGCCATCGATCTGGCGCAGCAGCAGGGCTTTACCTGGGTGCCGCCCTTCGATCATCCGATGGTGATTGCTGGCCAGGGCACGCTGGCGCTGGAGCTGCTGCAGCAGGATGCCCATCTCGATCGGGTGTTTGTTCCGGTCGGTGGGGGCGGGCTGGCGGCAGGGGTCGCGGTGCTGATCAAACAGCTGATGCCGCAGATCAAAGTCATTGCCGTGGAAGCGGAAGACTCTGCCTGCCTGAAGGCGGCGCTGGATGCCGGTCATCCGGTGGATCTGCCGCGCGTCGGGCTGTTTGCCGAAGGCGTGGCGGTGAAACGCATCGGGGATGAAACCTTCCGCGTCTGCCAGGAATATCTCGACGACATCATCACCGTTGATAGCGACGCTATCTGCGCGGCGATGAAGGACCTCTTCGAGGATGTGCGCGCGGTGGCAGAGCCATCCGGTGCGCTGGCGCTGGCGGGGATGAAGAAATACATCGCGCAGCACAACATTCGCGGCGAGCGTCTGGCCCACGTGCTCTCTGGCGCGAACGTTAATTTCCACGGTCTGCGCTACGTTTCCGAGCGTTGCGAGCTGGGGGAGCAGCGTGAAGCGTTGCTGGCGGTGACCATCCCGGAAGAGAAGGGCAGCTTCCTGAAGTTCTGCCAGCTGTTGGGTGGTCGTTCGGTGACGGAGTTCAACTACCGCTTTGCCGATGCCAAAGACGCATGCATTTTTGTCGGGGTGCGCTTAAGCCGCGGTCTGGACGAGCGAAAGGAGATCCTCTCCTTGCTGCATGAAGGCGGTTACAGCGTAGTGGATCTCTCTGATGACGAGATGGCGAAGCTGCACGTTCGCTACATGGTAGGCGGGCGTCCGTCGAAACCGTTACAGGAGCGTCTGTTCAGCTTCGAGTTCCCGGAATCACCGGGTGCATTGCTGAAGTTTTTGCATACGCTGGGCACGTACTGGAACATCTCCCTGTTCCATTACCGCAGCCACGGCACCGATTATGGCCGCGTGCTGGCGGCGTTCGAACTGGGTGAGCATGAACCGGATTTCGAAACGCGCCTCAATGAGCTGGGTTACGACTGCCATGACGAGACCCATAACCCGGCGTTCAGGTTCTTCCTGGCAGGGTAAACGGCTCGTAGCCGGATAAGGCTCCGGCTAGTGGTTGGGCAGAATTTTCCAGAACGCATCAATAAGCGGCTCATGCAGCCGCTTTTTTTGTGCGCACACGCCAAGCTCGAACGGCGTTTTCTCGTCGCTGCGCTCTAAAATCATCACGCGATTGCGCACCGGTTCCGGGCTGTTCTCCAGCACCACTTCCGGCAGCAGCGCCACGCCGCAGCCGAGCGCCACCATCGAGACCATCGCCTCATGCCCGCCCACCGTCGCGTAAATCGAGGGATTACTGATTTTCTGCCGACGAAACCACAGCTCGATGCGGCGGCGTACCGGTCCCTGGTCGGCCATGATAAAGGGCACCGTTGACCAGTCTGGTTTTTCCACCGAGACCTGATTGCGCACCGGACAAGGCAGCGCCGGGGCAATAAGCACCACCGCCAGATTTTCCAGCATCGAAAACGCCACCGCGCCTGGCAGGGTTTCCGGTTTCCCGGCAATGGCCAAATCCGCTTCGCCTGTGACCACCTTTTCCATCGCGTCGGCGGCATCACCGGTGGTGAGTTTGATCTCTACCGACGGATGTTCGGCGCGGAAGCGATCAAGAATAGGCGGCAGGTGACTGTAGGCGGCAGTAACGGAACAAAAAATATGAAGCTCACCGGAAAGTGATGGCCCTTGCTGGTCGATGGTGTGGCGCAACTGCTGATACTGCAACAAGGTTTGCTGGGCGAACGTGCGCAGCTCTTCCCCGGCTTCGGTAAGCGTCACCGTGCGGTTGTCGCGCACAAACAGCGGCTGGCCAAGGTCCTCTTCCAGGCGCTGGATCTGGCGGGAAAGCGTGGAGGGGCTGACGTGCATGGCGCGTGCGCTGCGGCCAAAGTGACGGCTTTCCGCCAGATGCAGGAATAATTTCAGATCGCGTAAATCCACTGATTCCACTCCCCGTTTTTACATTGCAGAAATTGCAACATGACGTTGTGAATATATCAATTTCCGCAATAAATTTCCTGTTGTAATGTGGGTACATTCTCGCTGAAAAGCGAACCGAACAATAAGACACACAACATCACGAGGTATCACCCATGGCTAACTACTTTAATACACTGAACTTGCGCCAGCAGTTGGCGCAGTTGGGCAAATGCCGCTTCATGGCGCGCGATGAATTTGCTGATGGCGCGAGCTACCTTCAGGGTAAAAAAGTGGTCATCGTCGGCTGTGGCGCACAGGGTCTGAACCAGGGCCTGAACATGCGTGACTCCGGTCTGGATATCTCCTACGCCCTGCGTAAAGAAGCCATTGCTGAGAAGCGCGCTTCATGGCGTAAAGCTACCGAAAACGGCTTCAAAGTAGGCACCTACGAAGAGCTGATCCCGCAGGCGGATCTGGTGGTTAACCTGACGCCAGACAAACAGCACTCTGACGTTGTACGTTCCGTACAGCCGCTGATGAAAGACGGCGCAGCGCTGGGCTACTCTCACGGCTTCAACATCGTTGAAGTGGGCGAGCAGATCCGTAAAGACATCACCGTAGTGATGGTAGCGCCTAAGTGTCCAGGTACTGAAGTGCGTGAAGAGTACAAACGTGGTTTCGGTGTACCAACGCTGATCGCGGTTCACCCGGAAAACGATCCGAAAGGCGAAGGCATGGCGATTGCCAAAGCATGGGCAGCGGCCACCGGTGGCCACCGTGCGGGCGTTCTGGAATCTTCTTTCGTTGCGGAAGTAAAATCTGACCTGATGGGCGAGCAGACCATTCTGTGCGGTATGCTGCAGGCCGGCTCTCTGCTGTGCTTTGACAAGCTGGTGGAAGAAGGCACCGACCCGGCATACGCTGAGAAACTGATTCAGTTCGGCTGGGAAACCATCACCGAAGCGCTGAAGCAGGGCGGTATTACCCTGATGATGGATCGCCTCTCTAACCCGGCAAAACTGCGTGCATTCGCGCTGTCTGAGCAGCTGAAAACCATCATGGCACCGCTGTTCCAGAAACACATGGACGACATCATCTCCGGTGAGTTCTCTTCCGGCATGATGGCTGACTGGGCGAACGACGACAAAAACCTGCTGACCTGGCGTGAAGAGACCGGCAAAACCGCGTTCGAAACCGCTGCGCAGTTCGACGGCAAAATCAGCGAGCAGGAGTACTTCGATAAAGGCGTTCTGATGATTGCGATGGTGAAAGCAGGCGTTGAGCTGGCCTTCGAAACCATGGTTGATTCCGGCATCATCGAAGAATCTGCTTACTACGAATCACTGCACGAGCTGCCGCTGATCGCGAACACCATCGCCCGTAAGCGTCTGTACGAAATGAACGTGGTGATTTCGGATACCGCGGAGTACGGTAACTACCTGTTCTCTTACGCATGCGTACCGCTGCTGAAAGAGTTCATGACCACGCTGCAGACCGGCGACCTGGGCAAAGCGATTACCGAAGGCGCGGTAGATAACGCCCAGCTGCGTGACGTAAACGAAGCGATTCGCAGCCACGAAATCGAGAAAGTGGGCCAGAAGCTGCGTGGCTACATGACCGACATGAAACGCATCGCGGTAGCAGGCTAAAAGCGCATGTCGGGTGGCATTTTGCTTACCCGACCTGCAAAAGAGTCACAGTCCGGGTAAAGCGTAGCTGCCACCCGAAAAAAAGCCCGGAGTTCAAACTCCGGGCTTTTTATTAGTTACGGTACAGCACTTTAATAATGTGGTAACCGAACTGGGTGTGCAGCGGGCCGGTTGGCTCCAGCACCGGGCAAGAGAACACCACTTTATCGAACGCCGGAACCATCTGGCCCTGACGGAATTCACCTAAGTGGCCGCCTTTTTTACCTGATGGGCAGGTGGAGTGCTTTTTCGCCAGCTTCTCGAAGTCGCCGCCGTTCTTGATCTGCTCCAGAAGCTCCAGAGCCAGTTTCTCTTCTTTTACCAGGATGTGCATTGCTGCCGCTGTTTTAGCCATGATCGTGCCTTGAAGGGTTGAGTTAAATCGGGGCGCAATATACCACGCGTTAGCTGCGGTACAGCACCTTAATGATATGGTAGCCAAATTTGGTTTTCACCGGGCCGTAAGGCTTGAGTAGCGGGCAACTGAAGACCGCCTGATCGAAGGGGCCGACCATCGCACCCTGCTTAAACTCACCTAAATCGCCACCGTTACGCCCGGACGGGCATTTTGAATAGCGTTTTGCCAGGTGATCAAAGCTGATGCCGCGCGCCAGTTTGGCGAGGATCTCCTGCGCCAGTTTTTCTTCTTTTACCAGAATGTGCAGGGCCGCTGCGCTCTTTTTCATGGTTCTGCTCTCGGGGTTGATCGCGTTTTCTTCACTTTATCATTAGCCGGTAAATCTGCGCCCGGCTTTCTGCTACAATCCCCACCCCGTTCGAAGATTGAGCAATATTCCCATGCGTTTAAACCCTGGACAACAACAAGCGGTCGAATTCGTTACTGGACCATGCCTGGTGCTGGCAGGGGCGGGTTCCGGTAAAACCCGCGTCATCACGAGCAAGATCGCCCACCTGATCCGCGGCTGCGGCTATCAGGCACGCCATATCGCGGCGGTGACCTTTACCAACAAAGCGGCGCGCGAGATGAAAGAGCGTGTCGGGCAGACGTTGGGGCGTAAAGAGGCGCGCGGCCTGATGATCTCCACCTTCCATACCCTGGGGCTGGATATCATTAAGCGCGAATATGCGGCGTTGGGCATGAAGTCGAACTTCTCCCTGTTCGACGATACCGACCAGGTGGCGTTGCTGAAAGAGCTTACCGAAGGGCTAATCGAAGACGACAAAACGGTGCTGCAGCAGTTGATCTCTACGATCTCCAACTGGAAAAACGATCTGATGAACCCCGAACAGGCCGCGGCAAGTGCCAAAGGCGAGCGGGATCGGATCTTCGCCCACTGCTATAGCCTGTATAACGATCATCTGAAAGCTTGTAACGTGCTCGATTTCGACGATCTGATCCTGCTGCCTACGCTGCTGCTGCAGCGCAATGAAGAGGTGCGCGAACGCTGGCAGAACAAGATCCGCTATCTGCTGGTGGATGAGTATCAGGACACCAACACCAGCCAGTACGAGCTGGTCAAGTTGCTGGTCGGGCAGCGCGCGCGGTTTACCGTAGTAGGCGATGACGATCAGTCGATCTACTCCTGGCGCGGTGCCCGTCCGCAAAACCTGGTCCTGCTGAGCAAAGATTTCCCGGCACTACAGGTGATCAAGCTTGAGCAGAACTACCGCTCATCCGGCCGTATTCTGAAGGCGGCAAACATCCTGATCGCCAACAACCCGCACGTCTTTGAAAAGCGCCTCTTCTCTGAGTTGGGTTATGGCACTGAACTTAAAGTGCTGAGCGCCAATAACGAAGATCACGAAGCTGAACGCGTGGCGGGGGAGCTGATTGCTCATCACTTTGTGAATAAGACCAACTATAAAGATTACGCCATTCTTTATCGCGGGAATCACCAGTCGCGCGTCTTTGAAAAGATGCTGATGCAAAACCGCATTCCGTACAAAATCTCCGGCGGCACCTCGTTCTTCTCGCGCCCGGAGATCAAAGATCTGCTCGCCTACCTCCGCGTGCTGACTAACCCGGATGACGACAGCGCGTTTCTGCGGATCGTGAATACGCCGAAGCGGGAGATTGGCCCGGCAACGCTGCAAAAACTGGGCGAGTGGGCAATGACCCGCAATAAGAGCCTGCTGACTGCCAGTTTCGATATGGGCCTGAGCCATACCTTAACCGGGCGTGGCTATGAATCACTGACCCGCTTTACCCATTGGCTGCGCGAGATCCAGCAGTTGAGCGAGCGAGAGCCGATCGCAGCGGTGCGCGATCTGATCCGCGGCATCGACTATGAATCCTGGCTTTATGAAACCTCCGCCAGCCCGAAAGCGGCAGAGATGCGGATGAAGAACGTCAACCAGCTTTTTAGCTGGATGACCGAGATGCTGGAAGGGTCCGACATCGACGAGCCAATGACCCTGACCCAGGTCGTCACCCGTTTTACCCTGCGTGACATGATGGAGCGCGGCGAAAGCGAAGAAGAAGCGGATCAGGTGCAGCTGATGACCCTGCATGCCTCGAAAGGGCTGGAGTTCCCCTATGTCTATCTGGTGGGCATGGAAGAGGGCATTCTGCCGCATCAGAGCAGTATCGATGAAGATAACGTCGACGAAGAGCGCCGTCTGGCGTATGTGGGCATTACGCGAGCGCAAAAAGAGCTGACCTTTACGCTGTGTAAAGAGCGCCGTCAGTACGGGGAACTGGTGCGCCCGGAGCCGAGCCGCTTCCTGCTGGAATTACCTCAGGATGATGTGCTTTGGGAGCAGGAACGCAAAGTGATTACCGCTGAAGAGCGGATGCATAAAGGCCAGGCCAGTATCGCCAATATTCGCGCGATGATGGAGAAAGCAAAAAACCGTTAGTTAACAGGCCCGGTAAGCGTAGCGCTGCCGGGCATGTCATCAGGGTTATTGCGCGTCAAGTATCCAGTGCACATAGCTTTGCCACTGGCACTCCTGCACCAGCATTTCTGCCCCCAGCGGATGATTATCCAGCCACTTTTCCGGCAGGTTCAACGTCAGCTTTTCGCCTTCCGCCGTCAGGGTGATGGCGGGCAGCAAGTCGTCACGCCGACGGCTGGCAAAGAGGATCGCCAGACGCAGCAGGCGGCAGAGATGTTCCGCGACGCGCGGTGGTACCGCATTTTGCTGGTGGAGCGAAGAGAGATCGACGGGATTGGTCTGGTTCAACAGCAGCGTGGCTAACAGTTTTTTCTGCGCCGGAGTATAGCCGGGCAGATCGAGATTGCGTACCAGGTAGGCGGCATGCAGTGGCGCCTGTTTGAAATCGACGCTCAGGCCGATCTCGTGCAACTGGCATGCGCTAACCAGCAGTTCGCGGCTGACCGGCTCCAGATGCCACTCGTTATCGACCTGATCGAGGAAACTGACCGCCAGGTTCGCAACCCGATGCGCCTGTTCGATATCCACCATAAACCGGCGCTGAATATTGCGCAGCGTATGGTTACGAATATCCTGATCGACGGCCAAATGCAGCATGCCGTAGACCAGACCTTCCCGTAACGCACCGCCCGCAAGGGTCATGCACTGAATATTCAGTTCGGTGAAGATGGCAATCAGGATCGCCAGCCCGCTGGGAAAAACCAGGGCGCGCTCAAGAGTCAGCCCTTCAATTTCCAGCTCTTCAAGACGGCCACAGTGGATTGCGCGCTGCTTTAACTGCTGCAGTTTCGCCAGCGTGATGCGTTCATCCATCCCCTGTGCCATCATGATTTCCTGTAGCGCCTGGACGGTACCGGACGCGCCAACGCAGACCTTCCAGCCGTGATAACGCAGCTCATCCGCCACCGGGCGCAGCACCTCGCGGGCAGCTTTTTCTGCCTCATCGAAGTTCTCTTGCGCCAGGTTGCGATCGCTAAAGTAGCGCTCAAGCCAGGTGACACAGCCCATTGATAAGCTGTTCAGGGAGGTGGCCTGGGCACCGATACCCGTGACCAGTTCAGTGCTTGCGCCGCCGATATCCACCACCAGACGACGTTCGTCCCCGCCTGTGGTGTGCGCCACGCCCTGATAAATCAGGCGGGCTTCTTCTTCGCCGCTGATCACCTGCACCGGGCAACCGAGGATCGCCTGTGCGGTGGCAATAAACTCACCGGCATTCACTGCCAGACGCAGGGTTGCGGTAGCAACGACACGGATTTGCTGAGGAGGAATGTCCTGCAGACGTTCGGCAAAGAGACGCAGGCATTGCCAGCCGCGCTCTATGGCTTCAGGAGAGAGATGATTATCCGCACTCAGGCCCGCCGCGAGACGGACCTTGCGCTTAATACGCGTTAGCGTCTGTATACTTCCCGCCACCTCGCGTACAACCAGCATATGAAAACTATTCGAACCTAAATCAATAGCTGCATAGAGCGAGGTGGACCGGAGCATAGTTTTTAGCCTGAACGACGACGGTTACGCGGTGCGCTGTTACGGCGCGGGCCATTGCCGGAACGGGCACGCGTCAGGCGCTTCGCTGGCGGCAGTTCGCTTAATAGCGCTTCCGGGTTGTATTTACTCTGCGGAATCGAGTGACCGATATAGGTCTCAATCGCTGGCAGGTTCAGAGCGTACTCTTCACAGGCGAGGCTGATAGAGTGACCGCTGGCGCCCGCACGACCGGTACGACCGATACGGTGAACGTAATCTTCGCAATCATCCGGCAGGTCGTAGTTAAAGACATGGGTCACTGCCGGGATGTGCAGGCCGCGTGCCGCCACGTCCGTCGCCACCAGAATATCCAGGTCGCCACGGGTAAATTCTTCAAGGATGCGCAGGCGTTTTTTCTGCGCGACGTCGCCGGTCAACAGACCTACACGATGTCCATCCGCAGCCAGGTGGCCCCAGATATCTTCACAGCGGTGTTTGGTGTTGGCGAACACGATAGCGCGATCTGGCCACTCTTCTTCGATCAGCGTTTGCAGTAAACGCATCTTTTCTTCGTTCGACGGATAGAAGAGTTCTTCTTTAATACGGTGGCCGGTTTTCTGTTCCGGTTCCACTTCGACGTATTCGGCGTTGTTCATCTGTTCGAACGCCAGTTCACGGACGCGATACGACAGCGTTGCCGAGAACAGCATGTTCAGACGCTGGTTAGCGGCAGGCATGCGACGGAACAGCCAGCGGATATCTTTAATAAAGCCGAGATCGTACATGCGATCGGCTTCATCCAGCACCACAACCTGGATAGCGCTGAGGTTGATGTGGTTCTGTTTAGCGTAATCAATCAGACGGCCGGTGGTGCCGATCAGAATATCGACGCCGCTTTCCAGCACTTTCAGCTGTTTGTCATAACCGTCACCGCCGTAGGCCAGGCCGAGTTTCAGGCCGGTGGACTGTGCCAGTGGCTCTGCGTCAGCGTGGATCTGTACCGCCAGTTCTCGCGTCGGGGCCATAATCAGCGCGCGCGGCTGGTTAACTTTGCGGTCAGCAATTGCCGGGTGAGAAAGTAAATAATGAAACGTTGACGTTAAAAACGCCATCGTTTTGCCAGTACCGGTTTGCGCCTGCCCTGCAACATCGCGACCTGCCAGCGTTAGCGGGAGGGCGAGAGCCTGAATAGGCGTGCAGTTATGAAACCCTTTATTTTCAAGGGCTTCGATGACTTTTGGGTGCAGGGCGAAGTCGGAAAACTTCTGTTCTGTTAAATGTGTTTTGCTCATAGTGTGGTAGAATATCAGCTTACTATTGCTTTACGAAAGCGTATCCGGTGAAATAAAGTCAACCTTTAGTTGGTTAATGCTACATCAACAGGTCGTTGATGGAAGCGAGATCAACGCGCCAGGCTTATTCCTGTGGAGTTATATATGAGCGATAAAATTATTCACCTGACTGACGACAGTTTTGACACGGACGTACTAAAAGCTGACGGGCTGATCCTCGTCGATTTCTGGGCTGAATGGTGCGGTCCTTGCAAAATGATCGCCCCGATTCTGGATGAGATCGCTGACGAATATCAGGGCAAACTGACCGTTGCTAAACTGAACATCGACCAGAACCCGGGCACCGCGCCTAAGTATGGCATTCGCGGTATCCCAACTCTGCTGCTGTTCAAAAACGGTGAAGTTGCGGCGACCAAAGTGGGCGCACTGTCCAAAGGTCAGCTGAAAGAGTTCCTGGACGCCAACCTGGCGTAAGGTTCTCGTCTGAGCGTCCAGAGTTTCTAAATTGTTTGGATCTCTGGACGCCCGGCTTGAGTCATGCTAAGTTACCTATGACTTCGTTTTAAACATACCTTGTTGTTTGAATCTTGTTTTACCCGATACTTCCCGTTGTTTCCTTTAAACAGTGCGTGAAGTGGATAGATTCCGGGCTTGTCACTCAATCCGTCTTGTCGTTTCAGTTCTGTGCTTTCCCTGTGACCAGACAGCGAACAGACATGAGTCGATGGCCGCTAACAGGCATGGATGACCCTGCCATACCATTCACAAATTAAGTTCGAGTATCACCCCGAGTTTAAGAACCCACACCATTATGAATCTTACCGAATTAAAGAATACGCCGGTTTCTGAGCTGATCACTCTCGGCGAAAATATGGGACTGGAAAACCAGGCTCGTATGCGCAAGCAGGACATCATTTTTGCCATCCTGAAGCAGCACGCAAAGAGTGGCGAAGATATCTTTGGCGACGGTGTGCTGGAGATATTGCAGGACGGATTTGGTTTCCTCCGCTCTGCAGACAGCTCCTACCTCGCCGGTCCTGATGATATCTACGTTTCCCCCAGCCAAATCCGCCGTTTCAACCTCCGCACTGGTGACACCATTTCAGGTAAGATTCGTCCTCCTAAAGAGGGTGAACGCTACTTTGCGCTGTTGAAAGTTAACGAAGTTAACTACGACAAACCAGAAAACTCGCGCAATAAGATCCTGTTTGAAAACTTAACGCCGCTGCACGCGAACTCGCGTCTGCGCATGGAGCGTGGTAACGGTTCTACCGAAGACTTAACCGCTCGCGTTCTGGATCTGGCGTCTCCGATTGGTCGTGGCCAGCGTGGTCTGATTGTGGCACCGCCAAAAGCGGGTAAAACCATGCTGCTGCAGAATATCGCGCAGAGCATCGCTTACAACCACCCAGACTGTGTGCTGATGGTGCTGCTGATTGACGAACGTCCAGAAGAAGTAACCGAGATGCAGCGTCTGGTGAAAGGTGAAGTTGTGGCTTCTACCTTCGACGAACCAGCATCCCGTCACGTTCAGGTTGCGGAAATGGTTATCGAGAAGGCGAAGCGTCTGGTTGAGCATAAAAAAGACGTTATCATCCTGCTCGACTCCATCACTCGTCTGGCGCGTGCTTACAACACCGTGGTTCCGGCTTCTGGTAAAGTGCTGACCGGTGGTGTGGATGCCAACGCCCTGCACCGTCCGAAGCGCTTCTTCGGTGCTGCGCGTAACGTGGAAGAGGGCGGTAGCCTGACCATCATCGCAACGGCGCTGATCGATACCGGCTCGAAGATGGATGAAGTTATCTACGAAGAGTTTAAAGGTACAGGCAACATGGAACTGCACCTGTCTCGTAAGATTGCAGAAAAACGTGTCTTCCCGGCGATCGACTACAACCGTTCCGGTACCCGTAAAGAAGAGCTGCTCACCACTCAGGAAGAGCTGCAGAAAATGTGGATCCTGCGCAAAATTATCCATCCAATGGGTGAAATCGACGCAATGGAATTCCTCATTAACAAACTGGCGATGACCAAAACTAACGACGATTTCTTCGATATGATGAAGCGCTCGTAAAGTAAATAAACCGCCGAAACGCCACGTTTTTACGTGGCGTTTTTCTTTTCTGACTTATACGCTGTTACAGTGCGCTGTAGAATTATTCTGCGAGAGACGAAAATCGGAATGTTCGTCAAAGCAGAAAATTAATTGTTTGAAAAATAAACAAAGGGACTTGGGCGAGGCCTGCTTTTTCCTTCTGAAGCCGAGCCTTCAAGGTTATACTTCCGGGATTAACATTTGTTGAGAGTATCCATAGTGAATCTACTCACCGCGGTGACTGAGCTAATCAGTATTTTTCTTTTCACCACCTGCTTTTTATTTCTCGCCCGTAAGGCGGCAAAAAGAGTCGGTTTGGTGGATAAGCCCAATTATCGTAAACGCCATCAAGGCTTGATTCCGCTGGTTGGCGGAATCTCTGTTTATGCGGGCATCTGCTTCACCTTCAGTATTGCGGATTACTATATCCCGCATGCGGCGCTCTATTTGTCGTGTGCCGGTGTGCTGGTACTGGTGGGGGCGCTGGACGACAGGTTTGATATCAGCGTGAAATTTCGCGCTGCGGTTCAGGCGGCTATCGGCGTCATCATGATGGTTGTCGGCAAACTCTATCTCAGTAGCCTGGGCTACATCTTCGGAACCTGGGAGATGGTGTTAGGGCCGTTCGGCTACTTCCTGACGCTGTTTGCGGTGTGGGCGGCGATTAACGCCTTTAACATGGTGGATGGCATTGACGGCCTGTTGGGTGGTCTCTCCAGCGTGTCGTTTGCCGCGATCGGCATCATCCTGTGGTTCGACGGACAATACAGCCTGTCGATGTGGTGTTTTGCGATGATTGCCGCCATTCTGCCTTATATCTGCCTGAACCTGGGCGTGCTGGGGCGCCGCTATAAAGTCTTTATGGGCGATGCCGGGAGTACGCTGATTGGTTTTACCGTCATCTGGATCCTGCTGGAAACCACCCAGGGGAATACCCACCCGATCAGCCCGGTGACGGCGCTGTGGATTATTGCCATCCCGCTGATGGATATGGTGGCGATTATGTACCGTCGCCTGCGTAAAGGGATGAGTCCGTTCTCGCCAGACCGTCAACATATTCACCATCTCATTATGCGTGCCGGCTTCACCTCACGTCAGGCCTTTGTCTTAATTACGCTGGCCGCTGCGCTGCTGGCAGGTATTGGTGTCGCCGCAGAATATGCTCATTTCATTCCTGAATGGGTAATGTTGGTATTATTCTTGCTAGCATTTTTCCTGTACGGCTATTGTATTAAGCGCGCATGGAAAGTGGCGCGATTTATTAAACGCGTGAAACGTCGTATGCGTCGAAATAATGGCAATAACCCAACTTTAACCAAGTAAATCGGGACTGTAATGACTCAACCGTTGGCGGGAGCAAAATCAGTGGTAACTGAGAATGAGCTGGATGTTCGTGGCTTGTTCCGCGTGTTATGGGCGGGCAAGTTTTGGATTGCAGGAATTGCGCTGGGCTTTGCACTTATCGCCCTGGCTTATACTTTTTTCGCCAGACAAGAGTGGAGCGCGACGGCGATTACTGACCGTCCGACGGTAAACATGCTGGGGGGATTCTACTCCCAGCAACAGTTTTTGCGTAACCTGGATGTGAAAGCGAATCCCGCCTCCGCCGACCAGCCGTCAGTGATGGACGAATCGTACAAAGAGTTCATCATGCAGCTGGCTTCCTGGGATACACGTCGTGATTTCTGGAACCAGACCGACTATTACAAACAGCGTATGGTGGGTAACAGCAAGGCAGATGCCGCCCTGCTGGATGAGCTGATCAACAATATCCAGTTTATGGCGGGCGATCCGCTGCGCAACATCAACGACAGCGTCAAACTGATCGCGGAAACCGCGCCGGATGCCAATAACCTGCTGCGTCAGTACGTTGCTTTCGCCAGCCAGCGTGCGGCAAGTCATCTGAATGATGAACTGAAAGGGGCCTGGGCGGCGCGTACCGTACAGATGAAAGCGCAGGTCAAACGTCAGGAAGAGGTCGCGAAAGCGATCTTCAACCGCCGGGTTCATAATATTGAACAGGCGCTGAAGATTGCGGAGAAGAGCAACATCTCCCGCAGCGAAACTGACGTACCCATAGACGAACTGCCGGACTCTGAAATGTTCCTGCTGGGTCGCCCGATGCTGCAGGCGCGTCTGGAAAACCTGCAAGCCGTGGGGCCAGATGTAGACCTCGACTACGACCAAAATCGCGCCATGCTAACAACCCTCAACGTCGGTCCGACACTGGATCCACGTTTTCAGACCTATCGTTATTTGCGAACTCCTGAAGAACCTGTAAAACGCGATAGTCCACGTCGCGCATTCCTGATGATTATGTGGGGGATTGTGGGTGCTTTGATTGGCGCTGGCGTGGCATTAACCCGTCGTCGCAAAAATTAAGAACGCCATCTACGATGAAGGCCTGTGGCCTTCATCGCCTAATCGAAGAGAATCGATGTGAAAGTACTAACCGTCTTTGGTACGAGGCCGGAAGCCATCAAGATGGCGCCTCTGGTACACGCGCTGGCAAACGACCCTTATTTCGAGGCGAAAGTTTGCGTTACCGCCCAGCATCGGGAGATGTTGGATCAGGTCCTTAACCTCTTTTCTATTGTTCCCGATTACGACCTCAATATTATGAAGCCGGGGCAAGGATTAACTGAAATTACCTGTCGTATTCTGGAAGGGTTAAAACCTATTCTGGAGTCGTTCATGCCTGATGTCGTACTGGTACACGGCGATACCACCACCACCATCGCCACCAGTCTGGCGGCGTTCTATCAGCGTATTCCTGTGGGGCATGTCGAAGCCGGATTGCGTACCGGCGATCTCTCTTCCCCGTGGCCTGAAGAGGCAAACCGTACCCTGACCGGGCATCTGGCGATGTACCACTTCGCGCCGACGGAGAACTCCCGTCAAAACCTGCTGCGCGAGAACGTTAACGACCAGCATATCTTTGTCACCGGCAACACGGTGATCGACGCCCTTATCTGGGTGCGCGATCGGGTACTGACCAGCGATACCCTGCGTGGGGAACTGGCCGAGCGGTATCCCTTCCTGGCCAATGGCAAAAAGATGATTCTGGTCACCGGCCACCGTCGGGAAAGTTTTGGTCAGGGCTTCGAGCAAATCTGCCACGCGCTGGCAGAAATCGCCGCCCTGAATGAAGATGTGCAGATTGTCTATCCGGTACACCTGAACCCGAACGTCAGTGAGCCGGTCAACCGCATCCTGGGCCATGTCGAAAACGTCATCCTGATTGAGCCGCAGGACTATCTGCCTTTCGTCTGGCTGATGAATCACGCCTGGCTGATCCTGACGGACTCTGGCGGCATTCAGGAAGAGGCGCCTTCCCTGGGCAAACCGGTGCTGGTGATGCGTGAAACCACCGAACGCCCGGAAGCGGTTAAAGCCGGAACGGTGCGGCTGGTGGGCACCGATTCGCGCGCCATCGTGGAAGAGGTGACGCGCCTGCTGCACGACGATAAAGAGTATCAGGCCATGAGCCGCGCCCATAATCCGTATGGTGATGGCCAGGCCTGTGACCGTATTTTGTACGCACTCAAACACAATCGGGTATCGCTATGAGTTTTACGACCATTTCTGTCATTGGGCTTGGCTACATTGGGCTGCCAACGGCGGCGGCATTCGCCTCCCGTCAAAAACAGGTAGTGGGTGTGGATATCAACCAGCATGCGGTTGCCACCATCAACAAGGGTGAAATCCACATTGTGGAGCCGGATCTCGACAAGGTGGTAAAAACCGCCGTTGAGGGAGGATACCTGAAAGCGAGCACCACACCGGTGCCCGCCGATGCCTATCTGATTGCCGTGCCTACGCCGTTCAAAGGCGAGCATGAGCCGGATATGGTGTATGTCGAAGCGGCTGCAAAATCCATTGCCCCGGTGCTGAAAAAAGGCGCGCTGGTGATCCTGGAGTCAACCTCTCCGGTGGGTGCCACCGAGCAGATGGCACAGTGGCTGGCCGAAGCGCGCCCGGATCTCACCTTTCCGCAGCAGGCGGGCGAGCAGGCTGATATTAACGTCGCCTACTGCCCGGAGCGTGTGCTGCCAGGACAGGTGATGGTCGAGCTGATTAAAAACGACCGTGTGATTGGTGGCATGACGCCTGTCTGTTCTACCCGTGCCAGTGAGCTGTATAACATCTTCCTGGAAGGCGAGTGCGTCGTGACTAACTCCCGTACCGCCGAGATGTGCAAGCTGACGGAAAACAGCTTCCGTGACGTCAACATCGCGTTTGCTAACGAACTGTCGCTCATTTGTGCCGATCAGGGGATTAACGTCTGGGAATTGATTCGCCTGGCGAACCGCCATCCGCGCGTCAATATCCTGCAACCTGGCCCGGGTGTAGGCGGCCACTGCATCGCGGTTGACCCGTGGTTTATCGTGGCGCAGAACCCACAGCAGGCGCGTCTGATCCGTACGGCTCGTGAAGTGAACGACAGCAAACCACACTGGGTACTGAACCAGGTGAAAGCCACGGTGGCTGATTACCTGACGCAGAGCGGCAAGCGGGCAAACGAAGTGACTATCGCCTGTTTTGGTCTTGCCTTTAAGCCGAACATTGACGATCTGCGCGAAAGCCCGGCGATGGAAATTGCTGAGATGATTGCCGACTGGCACAGCGGCGAAACGCAGGTAGTTGAACCTAATATTCATGAGCTGCCGAAAAAGCTGGCCGGTCATTGCACTCTGACATCTGTAGAGGATGCCCTGGCTACCGCCGACGTGCTGGTACTGCTGGTGGATCACAATGCGTTTAAAGCGATTCCGGGCGATGCCGTTCGTCAGGAGTTTATCGTTGATACCAAAGGCGTCTGGCGTTGAGTCAGCTGCGTGGCGCGTTACAACCGCTGGACTGGGAAAGTCAGTTCTTTGCCCTGCCCACGGCCATTGTGCGCCTGTCTGAAGACGCCCCGTTACTGGCGGCCGATGATTTAGCCGCCTGGCAACGCCTGCAGGCCAAAATTCCGGCCACCCGCGCCGACTGGCTGGATGCGCTTCAGCAGCAGGGTTTCAGGCTGGTCGAGGGTGAAGTCGATCTCGCGATCAACGTGACGCAGCACGCCTGCCCTGGAGCGGAAATCGCGACAGAGCAGGATATTCCGGCGCTGCGCCAGCTGGCCGCGCAGGCTTTTGCGCAGAGCCGGTTCCGCGCGCCCTGGTACGCCCCGGACGACAGCGGCCGCTTCTATGCCCAGTGGATCGAAAATGCGGTCAAAGGCAGCTTCGACCATCTCTGCCTGGTGTTTCGTGCGCCGGATAGCACCATCAAGGGATTTGTCTCCCTGCGTAAACTGAATGACACCGACGCGCGTATCGGCCTGCTGGCCGGGCGCGGCATGGGCGAGCAGTTAATGCAGGCGGCGCTGTGCTGGTCCCAACAACAGCAGCTTTCTACTGTGCGGGTGGCGACCCAGATGGGCAACACCGCCGCGCTTAAACGTTATATCGCAAGCGGCGGCAACATCGAAACGACCGCTTACTGGCTATACAGGTGACAAGATGATCCCATTTAATGCGCCTCCTGTGGTGGGCACCGAACTTGATTACATGCAGTCTGCGATGGGCAGCGGCAAACTCTGTGGCGATGGCGGCTATACGCGCCGCTGCCAGCAGTGGATGGAGCAGCGTTTTCAAAGCGCGAAGGTCCTGCTGACGCCGTCCTGCACCGCCTCACTGGAGATGGCAGCCCTGCTGCTGGATATCGGTCCTGGCGATGAAGTCATTATGCCAAGCTACACCTTCGTCTCGACCGCTAACGCTTTCGTGCTGCGCGGGGCGAAAATCGTCTTTGTGGATATCCGCCCGGATACCATGAACATCGACGAGACGCTGATTGAAGCGGCCATCACCGATAAAACTCGCGCCATTGTGCCGGTACACTATGCCGGTGTGGCGTGCGAGATGGACACCATCATGGCGATCGCCACAAAACACAACCTGTATGTGGTGGAAGATGCCGCGCAGGGGGTGATGTCAACCTATAAAGGCCGCGCCCTGGGCACCATCGGTCATATTGGCTGCTTTAGCTTCCACGAAACCAAAAACTACACCGCAGGCGGTGAAGGCGGCGCGACCCTGATTAACGATCGCGCCCTGGTGGAGCGCGCGGAGATCATCCGCGAGAAAGGCACCAACCGTAGCCAGTTCTTCCGCGGGCAGGTAGATAAATATACCTGGCGTGATATCGGCTCCAGCTACCTGATGGCGGATCTGCAGGCGGCGTACCTGTGGGCGCAACTGGAAGCGGCAGATCGCATTAACCAGCAGCGTCTGGCCCTGTGGCAGACCTATTACGATGCGTTGGCCCCGTTGGCGCGCAAAGGCCGTATCGAGCTGCCGACCATCCCGGCAGAGTGCGTGCATAACGCGCATATGTTCTACATCAAGCTGCGGGATAACGACGATCGCGGCGAGCTTATCGCGTACCTGAAAGAGGCTGAGATCCTGGCGGTGTTCCACTACATTCCGCTGCACTCCAGCCCGGCAGGGGAAGCCTTTGGCCAGTTCGTCGGCGAAGACCGTTTCACCACCAAAGAAAGTGAGCGGTTACTCCGCTTACCGCTGTTCTACAACCTCGCTGCGGTCAACCAGCGCACGGTGATTAATACCCTTCTGAGTTATTTCGGCTGATATGTCTCTGGCGAAAGCATCGGTGTGGACCGCCGCGTCCACACTCGTCAAGATCGGCGCGGGGCTGCTGGTCGTCAAACTGCTGGCGGTCTCATTTGGTCCGGCGGGCGTCGGGCAGGCGGGTAACTTCCGTCAGCTCGTTACCGTGCTGGGCGTGCTGGCCGGGGCGGGCATCTTCAACGGCGTCACCAAATATGTTGCGCAATATCATGATGATAAGGCGCAATTACGCACGGTAGTCGGAACCTCATCAGCGATGGTGCTGGGTTTTTCCACCTTGCTGGCGATTATCTTTTTACTGGCAGCCGCCCCCATCAGTCAGGGGCTGTTTGGTCACACCGGCTATCAGGGCCTGGTGCGGCTGGTCGCATTGGTGCAGATGGGTATCGCCTGGGCAAACCTGCTGCTGGCGCTGATGAAGGGCTTTCGCGATGCCGCCGGCAATGCGCTGGCGCTGATCGTCGGCAGCGTGATTGGGGTGATGGCCTATTACGCCTGCTACCGTCTCGGCGGCTATGAAGGCGCGCTGCTGGGGCTGGCGTTGGTGCCTGCGCTGGTGGTGATCCCGGCGGCGGGAATGCTGATGCGCAGAGGCACGATTCCGCTGCACTACCTCAAGCCAAAATGGGACACGCTCCTCGCGGGACAACTGGGCAAATTCACCCTGATGGCGCTGATCACCTCCGTCACCCTGCCGGTGGCTTATGTGATGATGCGAAACCTGCTGGCAGCCCACTACAGCTGGGATGAGGTGGGGATCTGGCAAGGGGTCAGCAGCATCTCGGACGCCTACCTGCAATTTATTACCGCCTCCTTTAGCGTCTACCTGTTGCCCACGCTCTCAAGGCTCACCGGCCGACAAGAGATCACCCGCGAGATACTCCGTTCCCTGCGCTTCGTTTTACCGGCAGTGGCGGTGGCCAGCTTTACCGTCTGGCTGCTGCGTGATGTCGCCATCTGGCTGCTGTTCTCTGACAAATTTACCGCGATGCGCGATTTGTTCGCCTGGCAACTGGTAGGCGATGTACTGAAAGTAGGCGCTTACGTCTTCGGCTATCTGGTGATCGCCAAAGCATCGCTGCGGCTCTATATTCTCGCGGAAATCAGCCAGTTCACGTTGCTGACGGCGTTCTCGCACTGGCTTATCCCGTCGCACGGCGCGCTGGGGGCGGCCCAGGCCTATATGGCTACCTACATTGTCTATTTTGCTGCCTGTTGCGGCGTCTTTTTACTTTGGCATAAACGCGCATGACTGCACTGATTCACGTCCTGGGATCGGATATCCCACACCATAACCAGACCGTACTGCGGATCTTTAATGATGAGCTGGCACCCGGCAGCGCCCTGGCGCGCGAATTTATGGTGGTGGGTAAAGATACCGGCCTGAGCGCCGCCTGCCCGGCACTGAACCTTACCTTCTGGCCGGACAAAGCTTCGCTTGCCAAAGCGGTGATCGCCAGAGCAAAAGCGAACCGCCAGCAGCGCTTCTTTTTCCACGGGCAGTTCAATACCGGCCTCTGGCTGGCGCTGCTGAGCGGGGGCATCAAGCCTGCGCAGTTCAACTGGCATATCTGGGGCGCCGACCTGTATGAAGTGTCTCAGGGCTGGAAGTTCCGTCTGTTCTACCCGCTGCGCCGCATGGCTCAGGGGCGCGTAGGGTGTATTTTTGCCACCCGCGGCGATCTGAACTATTTCGCCCAACGTCATCCGAATGTTCGCGGGGAGTTGCTCTATTTTCCTACCCGCATGGACCCCGCGCTGAACGGTTTAGCCAGGGACGTGAAACGCGAGGGTAAGCTGACGATTCTGGTGGGTAACTCCGGGGATCGCAGTAATGAGCATATTGCGGCCCTGAAGGCGGTGCATCAGCAATTTGGCGATACGGTTAACGTGATTGTGCCCATGGGCTATCCTGCTAATAACGCGGCGTATATTGATGAAGTCCGTCAGAGCGGGCTGGCGCTGTTCAGCCCGGCTAACCTGCAGATCCTCAGCGATAAGCTGGCCTTTGACGACTATCTCGCTTTGCTGCGCCAGTGCGATCTGGGCTACTTCATCTTCGCGCGCCAGCAGGGGATTGGTACGCTGTGTCTGCTGATCCAGGCGGGCGTGCCCTGCGTGCTCAATCGCGACAACCCGTTCTGGCAGGATATGGCGGAGCAGCACATTCCGGTGCTGTTCACCACTGATGATCTTAACGAAGAGATCGTGCGTGAAGCACAGCGACAGCTGACGCAGGTGGACAAAAACGCCATCGACTTCTTCAGCCCGAACTACCTCACGCCGTGGCACCAGGCGCTGCGGATCGCCTCAGGGGAGAAAGCATGAGCCAGTTGCAATTTAGCGGACTGTTGGTCATCTGGCTTCTGAGCGCGCTGTTTATTGCCACCCTGACCTGGTTCGAGTTCCGGCGGGTGCGCTTTAACTTCAACGTCTTCTTCTCGCTGCTATTTCTGCTTACCTTTTACTTTGGCTTCCCGCTCACCAGCATGCTGGTGTTCCGCTTCGATGTGGCCGTTGTGCCGCCGGAGATCCTGATGCAGGCGCTGCTGTCGGCCACCTGCTTCTATGGGGTGTACTACGTCGCCTATAAGACGCGGCTAAGGCCCGCCCGCCCTGACGTTGAGCGACGGCCGCTGTTTACCATGAACCGGGTTGAGACCCACCTGACCTGGGTGATGTTGATGGGGATTGCGCTTGTCACCGTCGGTATCTTCTTCATGCATAACGGCTTTTTGCTGTTTAAGCTGCACTCCTACAGCCAGATCTTCTCCAGTGAAGTCTCCGGGGTGGCGCTTAAGCGCTTCTTCTACTTCTTTATTCCGGCGATGCTGGTCATCTATTTCCTGCGCCAGGACGCCCGGGCGTGGCTGTTTTTCCTCGTCAGTACCGTGGCCTTTGGCCTGCTGACCTACATGATTGTCGGCGGTACGCGCGCGAACATCATCATTGCCTTCGCCATCTTCCTGTTTATCGGCATCATTCGCGGCTGGATCTCATTATGGATGCTGGCTGCTGCGGGCGTGATGGGGATTGTGGGTATGTTCTGGCTGGCGCTGAAGCGCTATGGCATGGACGTCAGCGGCGATGAGGCGTTTTACACCTTCCTGTACCTTACCCGCGACACTTTCTCGCCGTGGGAAAACCTCGCTCTGCTGCTGCAAAACTACGACAAAATCGACTTCCAGGGGCTGGCGCCCATCGTGCGCGATTTTTATGTCTTTATCCCCACCTGGCTATGGCCGGACAGGCCGGGCGTGGTCCTGAACACCGCCAACTACTTTACCTGGGAGGTGCTGAACAACCACTCCGGGCTGGCGATTTCACCGACGCTGATCGGCTCGCTGGTGGTGATGGGCGGCGGCTGGTTCATCCTGCCGGGGGCGATCGCCGTTGGGCTGATTATCAAATGGTTCGACTGGCTCTATACGCTGGGCAATCAGGAGACCAATCGCTATAAGGCAGCGATTTTGCATAGTTTCTGTTTCGGTGCCATTTTCAATATGATCGTGCTGGCGCGAGAGGGGCTGGATTCATTCGTCTCGCGCGTGGTCTTTTTCATGATGGTTTTTGGCGCCTGTCTGCTGATGGCGAAGCTGCTGTACTGGTTGTTCGACACCGCCGGGTTAGTGCGCAAGCGTGAACCGGCAAGCGGCAGGACGCTTTCGCGAGTCTGAGTAAGGATAATAATGACTGACAATACCTCTGCGCCGCAGTATGACCTGCGGGGCCTGAAGCTGATCGGCTGGCGTGATATGCAACATGCCCTGGACTATCTCTGCGCGGGAAATGAGATAAGGACCGGCACGCTGGTGGCCATCAATGCAGAAAAAATGCTTACCATTGAGGATAACGCTCAGGTCCGGGAACTGATTGAGGCGGCAGAATTTAAATATGCTGATGGGATCAGCGTGGTGCGTTCGGTACGCAAGAAATACCCGGATGCGAACGTCTCCCGTGTGGCAGGAGCCGACCTCTGGGAAGCGCTGATGGCGCGGGCGGGGGCAGACGGTACGCCGGTCTTCCTTATCGGCGGCAAACCGGAGATTCTGGCGCAAACCGAGCAGAAGCTACGTGCCCAATGGCAGGTGAATATCGTCGGTAGCCAGAACGGTTATTTCAACGCAGATGAGCAGCAGGCGCTGTTTGCCCGCATTCGTGACAGCGGGGCGAAGATTGTCACCGTGGCGATGGGTTCCCCGCGCCAGGAGATCCTGATGCGCGACTGCCGTCAGGTATACCCGGACGCGCTCTATATGGGTGTTGGCGGCACCTATGACGTCTTCACCGGCCATGTGAAGCGGGCGCCAAAGGCCTGGCAGACCCTCGGCCTGGAGTGGCTGTACCGCTTGTTATCACAGCCCAGCCGCATCCGCCGCCAGTTGCGTCTGCTGCGTTATCTCGCCTGGCACCATTCCGGTCGGCTTTAAGAGCTTATTTGCAGCGCGATCTGTTGTTCGCGCTGCAACCTGCCAGCAAACCTGCTGCTTTTCTGTGCAATACATTCATTTTTTTAACGCATCGTTTGCCATTTCACAAAATTTAAGAAACCATTCCTCCCCTCATTACTGTACCAGGCTGTTTTTGCATCAACCGTTAACATAAACGGTCCATAACGCACAGCCCGTGATAGCACATCTGTACCTATAACAATAACCGGCTCAGGCCGGGAGAGTCGCAAGCACAACCGAGGATTTATGGCAGAGAAAAAACCGGAGCTTCAGCGTGGACTGGAAGCTCGTCATATAGAACTTATCGCCCTGGGCGGGACGATTGGTGTGGGCCTGTTTATGGGGTCTGCCAGTACGCTGAAATGGGCAGGGCCGTCGGTTCTGCTGGCATATATTGTCGCCGGACTGTTCGTCTTCTTTATCATGCGCTCAATGGGCGAAATGCTGTTCCTTGAACCGGTTGCCGGTTCATTCGCCGTCTACGCGCACCGCTATATGAGTCCATTCTTTGGCTATCTCACGGCCTGGTCGTACTGGTTTATGTGGATGGCGGTAGGGATATCGGAGATCACCGCTATCGGGGTCTACGTGCAGTTCTGGTTCCCGGAGATGGCGCAATGGATACCCGCCCTGATCGCCGTGGGGCTGGTGGCGCTGGCTAACCTCGCGGCTGTGCGTCTGTACGGCGAAATCGAATTCTGGTTCGCGATGATTAAAGTCACCACCATCATTGTGATGATCGTTATCGGGGTAGGGGTCATCTTCTTTGGCCTGGGCAACGGTGGGCAGGCGATTGGCTTTAGTAACCTGACCGAGCACGGCGGGTTCTTTGCTGGTGGCTGGAAGGGCTTCCTGACGGCGCTCTGTATCGTGGTGGCGTCCTATCAGGGTGTGGAGCTTATCGGTATCACCGCAGGCGAAGCCAAAAACCCGCAGGTGACCCTGCGTAGCGCGGTTGGCAAAGTGCTGTGGCGTATTCTGATTTTCTACGTGGGCGCGATTTTTGTCATTGTCACCATCTTCCCGTGGAATGAGATTGGCACCACCGGCAGCCCGTTTGTGCTGACCTTTGCCAAAATCGGTATTACCGCGGCGGCAGGCATTATCAACTTTGTGGTACTGACGGCGGCGCTGTCCGGCTGTAACAGCGGCATGTACAGCTGCGGGCGTATGCTTTATGCCCTGGCGAAGAACCGTCAGCTTCCTGCGGTGGTGGGGAAAGTCTCCCGCGCCGGTGTGCCAGTGGCGGGTGTGGCTATCTCGATTGCCATTCTGCTGGTGGGTTCCTGCCTGAACTACATCATTCCGAACCCGCAGCGTGTCTTTGTCTATGTGTACAGCGCCAGCGTTCTGCCAGGTATGGTGCCATGGTTTGTGATTCTGATTAGCCAGCTGCGCTTCCGTCAGGCACATAAAAAAGCGATCGCCAGCCATCCGTTCCGCTCCATTCTGTTCCCGTGGGCGAACTATCTGACGATGGCATTCCTGATCTGCGTCCTGGTCGGCATGTACTTCAACGAAGATACCCGCATGTCACTGTATGTCGGGATGATATTTATCGCTGCCGTGAGCCTGGGATATAAGCTTTTTGGCCTGGGTCGACACGTCGAAAGGACAAAAACGCAGTAATATGCGGCAAAATGCGCAAACTGTAATCAAACGCGCATTTATTTTAAAAAAGCACTAGACAGCAGAGCGAGACCTCCGTAATATCCAGCCCCGCAACGGCGCTAAGCGCCCGTAGCTCAGCTGGATAGAGCGCTGCCCTCCGGAGGCAGAGGTCTCAGGTTCGAATCCTGTCGGGCGCACCATTTACCCGGTGCTGGAGCTGCGGTGGTCTGTTAAGTAGGCAGAACCGCGTGGAAGTAAAGAATTAAGTCGTGGTGGCTATAGCTCAGTTGGTAGAGCCCTGGATTGTGATTCCAGTTGTCGTGGGTTCGAATCCCATTAGCCACCCCATTATTTAAAGAGTTGTGAATTGCGAAGGTGGCGGAATTGGTAGACGCGCTAGCTTCAGGTGTTAGTGTCCTTAGGATGTGGGGGTTCGAGTCCCCCCCCTCGCACCACGACTTTTAATGAATTGAACTAAAAATTCAAAAAGCAGTACAACGGCGAGTAGCGCAGCTTGGTAGCGCAACTGGTTTGGGACCAGTGGGTCGGAGGTTCGAATCCTCTCTCGCCGACCAATTTTGAACCCCGCTTCGGCGGGGTTTTTTGTTTTCTGCTATTCCTGATTCTGCTCCTGCTCCTGCTCCTGCTCCTGCTTCTGCTTCTGCTTCTGCTTCTGCTTCTGCTTCTGCTTCTGCTCCTATCCATGTTCCTGTTTTTGTTTCTGTACGTGCTACTGTTCTTGTTGCTGTTGCTTATTGCCGACAGTCACACTCCAATCTGTCGCGAATAAGGGACACTTAAGTTATTGATAAATAAATATATATCCATTTACATGCCGCGATGTCGTTCTCAGGAGACACTTTGCCCGCCATCCTGAGCCATTTTGCCGCCTAATGCCTGACCGAATGCCATAATTTCCTTTTATCTTAAAAAGTTGGAGATCGGACAACTTCCCTGTGCAACTTTGGCATGTTGCATGCAATAATATACGTGTAGATGCTCATTCCATCTCTTATGTTCGCTTTAGGGCCTCATAAACCCCGGAATGATGCAGAGCCATTTACGGTGCTTATCGTCCACTGACAGATGTCGCTTCGGCCTCATCAAACACCATGGGCACAACGTTGAGTGAAGCACCACAAGTTGTCGAACAGACCTGTTTAACGCCTGCTTTTTAGCAGGCGTTTTTTTATGCCTTATTTGCAGTAGCGCGTCAGGATCCCCACCACCATCAGCAGCGCACAGCCCGAGACGCCATACAGTGCCTGTAGCGGCCCCAGCACGTCAGCGACCAGTGCCGTGATGCAGGTAAAAAGTGATGCGCTGGCGGTTTGCCATCGCCATGCTTTGCCGCTGGCAGAGGAGCCCTGGCTGGCCTGAAAGCTGCTTAACAGGCTAAATGTGCCTGCCGCAAAAACGATGTTCGAGGCCAGATGGGCGATGAACACCATCCCCAGCGCCAGCGTCACCGATAGCAGCGGGATTGTTCCGTAGGCGAGGAGAAAGAGGCCGAGGCAGGTCAGCAGTAGGCGATTTTGCCCGGCGTAGCGGGACAAACTCTCTCTGTTCAGCAGCAGCGGGCCGCACAGCTGTCCCATGCTGCGGGCAAAGAGCAGTGGCAGGGCCAGCCCGGCGGCATCATCCGGTTCGATGTGCTGCGCCAGGGCAGGCAGCAGCGCCATAGCGGGCGAACCGACGGCCGCCAGAACGGGGAGTAATAACAGGCTGCGTTTTTGCCGCGGGGCCAGCGCCTGCCAGCGCACCGCCATTGGTCTGTCGGTTTCCGCTGCCTGCTCTGGCGCCAGGGAGGACAAGGCGTTGCCAGCGAGGATCAGCATCACCAGAGAGCCAATAAACGTGAGCGCATCAATTCCCAACAGTGCCAGGGCAGGCAGATGATGGAACAGCACCATACCCAGCCCGGTCCCCAGCAGCACCTGCGAAGCAAAAATCACCGTCTCCAGGCATGTTGCTGCAGGCAGCTCGGATTCCGACAATCCTTGCCGGAATAGCAGAGTCAACGCGGGCCAGCTCATGCCAGCCAGGAAGGCCTCGGTGGACTGCACCGCCAGCAGCGCCACCATGCTGTGAAACTGAATGCCAAGCAGAGGAAACAGCAGGGCGAGCAGACCCAGCCACTCGGTGAGGATCAGCAGGCGGATGGGCGAAAAGCGCATACAGAGCTTCTCCCCGACGAGGCTGCCCAGAAATCCGGGTAGCGTGGCAAACAGGTATGCCAGAGTCAGTAACGAGGCAGGGGCATGCCAGTCCAGCAGCAGGCCAAAGACCATCACCTGGGTTAAGCCATTCCCCACAGAGGTAAACAGAAAAGCGCAGGCCAGCAGACGCAGCCAGCGATGGCTGCGGAGCGCGCGAAAAAGCGCAGATAAAAGCGTGTTCATGAAACGATCCTTTCAAAAACAGTTGAGTCCACGCCGCAAAGGCGTGTGCAGGAAAAATGTTTAATGAAAGGAGGTCGTTACATTGGTGAAGGCGGTCTCATGAAGATGATGCAAAGAATGTAGCAAATAAAAAAGGAGGCCGTCAGGCCTCCTGTAAAATTATTGCTGCGGGGGATTGTTCTGCAACGTCAGCAGTAGGCCATCGCGACGCATCGCGGCGGCTTCCTCTGGCAAATGCAGCTTGTCCAGCGTATCCGCCAGCCAGGCGTAGTCGAAAGCATCCGGGCGCTGTTTTAACGCCGCGCGGAAGGCGAGGCTAGCCTCTTTCCATTCGCCATGTTTTGCCAGCGACTGACCAAGGGTGCTCCACAGCAACGGTCGATCGCCCACGGTTTTGATCTGCTGGCGAAGCATTTTCTCGATCTGCTCCGGGTTATTGGTTTTCAGACGCGGGATCACCATCACCAGCCGATCGTCATACTGACGCTTCAGGCCATCAACGATAATGCTCTGCGCGGTATCGTGATCGTCACACTCAATGAGGTGCTCCGCCATTGCCACCTGCAGCGGCACCTGCTGGCGCGTTTTGCGGCTCTGATTTTTCCACCAGGTCTTCAGGCCATCGCTGCCCTGATCGGCACGCGCCTGGTCCATAAGACCGATCCAGGCCTGACGTTGCAGGTTGTCGCGCTGTTCATCGTCACCCACGTCAGCTTTTGCCATCGACGGGATGATGTCCAGCAGCGAACCCCAGGCGCCGGTGCGGATATAAGCCTGCTCTGCCAGACGCAGTACCTCAGGATGACGCGGGGCGATCTCCAGCAGACGATCGACGCCGTGTCGGGCGGCATGATTTTCGTTACGCGCCAGCTGCAGGCGCACCCGGGTGATCTCCACCGGGATCGGGTCGTTTTCGGCCAGTTCGGAGGCGCGCTCCAGATGCTGATTGGCCCGCACTTCGTCGCCGCGCTGCTGGGCGGCTTCGGCAGCCAGCAGGTAATTGACCACCGGCTGTTCCGCGTGATCGGCGTTCTTCGACATCAGCTTCTCAACCTGCTGATAGTCGCCTTCGGCCAGTTTGAGCAGCGCCTGTTCGGTCTGCTTGCGGGCGCGGCGGCGCTTACGGCCAACGAACCAGCTACGGGTATGCGCTCCGGTACGGAAGATGCGGCGCAGGATCCATTCGATCGCCAGAAACGCCACCATCGCCAGGATCAGAATGATCACCAGTCCGGTCACGCTGGTTTCGATATTGTAGTTATCGGTCTGGATCAGCACGTAACCCTGATGACCAGCCAGCATAGGACCGAGCACGATCCCGGCGATCAACAGTGCGAAGAGTAATAAGACTTTTAACATAATTACTCTCCTTGCGGCGCGCTGTCAGGAGCCGGAGCGGAAGCGGGGGCTTCTTGCTCTGCGGCCACGCCAGGCTGTGCCAGCAGGTTGCGCACGCGCGTCTGCATCAGCTTCTCCAGAATCGGCTGGCTCGCCAGCTTATCCGGGACGTTCATGGTGATGTTCTGTTGGCTCAGCTTGTCCACATCTTCGAGGAAGGCCGTGGTGGTGGCATCGTCGGTATCATAGTACGCGCGCACCCAGGTTGAGACGTTATCCAGCGCCTGCTTATAGGTCTCTTCCTGATGGCGAGGAACCGCCTGGGCGGCCACCAGCAGACGTGAACGCAGGTTTTCACGCAGATAGACGTCCTGATTCGGGGCTAACAGAGGCACGGCGGTCTCATCGCGGCGGCGGACGGTGATAAAGCTGTCCATAAAGTTCTGCCAGCTTTTTTGCAGGTTGATGCGCCACTCGCTCAGCGAGCTGGAGAGTTCGCCGCTGTCGGAATCCATCGGGGAGTCGTCGTCGTTATTGTCTGCCAGACGCAGGTTGTCGATCTGGTTCGACAGCTGGTTCACTTTCAGAATGATGCCGTCGTAATCCACCTGCGAGACGGTCGCCAGGCTGGCGATATCTTCGGTAAGGGCGCGACGGGCAGTGATCAGGCTCGGGTCGTTCATGTCGCCCAGGCTGGCGTCGGCGCTTTTCAGCAGCGCGGCGGCGGTGGTGACGTCCTGATCGCTCCACAGCTTACGTCCAGCCAGTTTGACCAGGAAATCAGCCTGCGCCAGCAGCCAGGTTTTGGCATCGGTGCCGGAGATGGTCGCCACTTTTTGCTGCATCTCATCCAGTTGCTTCGTCAGTTCAGCCTGCTGACGGTTCGCGTCGGCCAGTTGGGCTGCCTGCTGTTTGATCACCGCATCCAGCTCGGCTTTCTGCGTCTGCTGTGCCTGCTGCAGAGCGGTAACCTGAGTAACCAGCGCATCGCTGGTGGCGGTCTGGTTAGTGGCTTGTTTTTTCACCAGACCGTACAGGCCGATGCCTGCGGCCAGCGCAATGGCGATAGCAATCGCGCTTAACGCCAGACTGGTTTTATTGCTGCCATGTTTTTTCTCTGTCGTTTCTGGCTGTGGCGTGGTGTCCACAGTCTCGTTGGTCTCTTCAACCACGGCGGAGGATTTTTCGTGTTCCGTCATTATGGCTTCCCATTATGAGAGTTATTGTAATGCGCGCAGCAGCGCATCGTTGTCGGCGTTATCAGCGATCCGAATATCTTGCCAGCCCAGTTCCCGGGCGAGGTTCGCCAGACGCTCACTGACGACCAGAAGCCGACAGCGGAGTAACCAGTTTTCACGATACCATTGTGGGATCAGCGACCAGAGGTGTTGCAGCATTTCGCCGCTGGTCACCACCAGGGTGGTGACGCCGCGAGACTGCCAGCGCATCGCCTCTTCCGCACCGTCATAGTGTTTATTACAACGTTGATAACATTCACAAAATGTCACTTCTGCTCCGCGTTCACGCAGCGTGTCGCCCAGCAGTTCTCGTCCACCGTTGCCGCGCAAAATCAGGGCGCGCTTCCCCACAACGTTTTGTAATTCAGGTAATTGTAGCAACACTTCGCTGATTTCCCGATCCAGTGGATAGCGAATGTCTTTACCACTTTCAGTATGCAGCGCCAGGGCGGTGGTTCTGCCGATGGCAAAATAGCCTGGCGCATCCGGCCAGCGCTGGCCTTCCTGTTGCAGCCGGGCGTGGGCAAACTCCACCGCATGCTGCGACAGGGCAAACAGCATGTCACCGGCCTGCAGTGCGGCAAGATGGCTGGTGAGCAGGGGAAGCTCCCGACCCGGGGAAAACTCAATCAGCGGAAAGCTCCACGCCACCTGCCCCAGTGTGCGCAGACGGCTCACTAACTGATCTCCTGCGGGAGAAGGGCGGGTGACGAGAATACTCATGCCGGGGGTTCTCCATTATAGACGTCCGCGAGAATTTCACGGGCACCGTTATTCAGCAGCTCTTCTGCCAGCGAAATACCCAGCTGTTCTGCATCCTGAGGGTTACCACGGCGTTCGCCGCGCACCATTTGCGAACCGTCCGGCGCGCCAACGAGGGCACGCAACCACAGTTCGCCATCTTTTAATTCAGCATAGCTGCCAATCGGCACCTGACATCCCCCTTCCAGGCGGGTATTCATGGCGCGCTCCGCCTTGACGCGAATCGCGGTCTCATCATGATTGAGCGGTGCCAGCAGCGCATGAGTGCGTTGATCGTCGAGTCGACACTCAATGCCCACCGCGCCCTGGCCTACGGCCGGGAGAGACTGCTCCGGGGATAAGGCCACCTTAATGCGCGATTCCAGATCCAGGCGTTTCAGGCCGGCAACTGCCAGAATGATGGCGTCGTACTCACCGTTATCCAGCTTGCCGAGACGGGTGCCGACGTTACCGCGCAGCGAGCGGATAACCAGATCCGGGCGGGACTCGGCCAGTTGGCACTGGCGGCGTAAACTTGACGTGCCAACAATGCTGCCCTGTGGCAGGGCATCCAGTGAGTCATAGCGGTTTGAAACAAAGGCGTCGCGCGGATCTTCGCGCTCGCAAATGGTCACCAGGCCCAATCCCTGCGGAAAATCGACCGGGACGTCTTTCATGGAGTGAACCGCGATATCGGCGCGCCCCTCAAGCAGTGCCAGCTCGAGTTCTTTCACGAACAGGCCTTTACCGCCCACTTTCGCCAGCGGGGTATCAAGAATGACATCGCCACGCGTGACCATAGGCACCAGCTCAACACGCAGGTCAGCATGGCAGGCTTCGAGGCGCTGCTTAACATAATGTGCCTGCCATAGCGCAAGGGGGCTTTGGCGTGTGGCAATTCTTAAAACATTGTCTAACATGCTTGTTACCGTCTTAATCATCTACTGACCATCCTAACATTGTTGTCTTGGGACTGTCAGGTTTACGGACGTTGAGGGGTTCAGGACAGGGCAGCCATAGACGTTGCCTTCTGCCGTATTCAGGAATTTACACGTACGGAAGGGTGCTACACTTGTATGTAGCGCATCTTTCTTTACGGTCAATCGGCAAGGTGTTAAATTGATCACGTTTTAGACCATTTTTTCGTCTCCGAGACCATAAAGATAAGGGCGAAAAAGGGTGACGGTTACTTTCGAAATACTGTGAACGCGTAATCCTCGGTCTTGTTGAAGATTAGCGCTTTCTGAACATCAGGCGATACGTCTTGTACCTCTATATTGAGACTCTGAAACAGAGACTGGATGCCATCAACCAACTGCGTGTCGATCGCGCGCTTGCTGCAATGGGTCCTGCTTTCCAGCAGGTTTACAGTCTTCTGCCGACATTGTTGCACTATCACCACCCACTGATGCCGGGTTACCTCGACGGTAACGTTCCCAAGGGCATCTGCCTTTTCACGCCTGATGAAACCCAAGAACACTACCTTAAAGAGCTGGAGCTCTACCGTGGCATGCCGCCGCAGGAGTCCCCAAAAGGGGAACTGCCTATCACCGGCGTCTACACCATGGGCAGCACCTCTTCAGTAGGACAAAGCTGTTCTTCGGATCTGGATATCTGGGTCTGCCATCAATCCTGGCTCGATAATGACGAGCGCCAGCTGTTGCAGCGTAAATGCAGCCTGCTGGAGAGCTGGGCAGCATCGCTCGGTGTGGAAGTAAGCTTCTTCCTGATTGATGAAAACCGTTTCCGCCATAACGAAAGCGGCAGTCTGGGTGGTGAAGACTGCGGCTCGACACAGCACATCTTATTGCTGGATGAGTTCTACCGTACCGCCGTACGCCTGGCCGGGAAACGTATTCTCTGGAGTATGGTGCCGTGCGACGAAGAAGAGCATTACGACGATTACGTCATGAAGCTCTACGCCCAGGGCGTCCTGACGCCAAACGAGTGGCTGGATCTGGGCGGCTTAAGCTCGCTGTCTGCTGAAGAGTATTTCGGCGCAAGCCTGTGGCAGCTGTATAAAAGTATCGATTCCCCGTACAAAGCAGTGCTGAAAACCCTGCTGCTTGAAGCCTATTCGTGGGAATACCCGACGCCGCGTCTGCTGGCGAAAGACATCAAACAGCGTCTGCATGATGGCGAGATCGTCTCTTTCGGTCTTGATGCCTACTGCATGATGCTTGAGCGCGTTACCGAATATCTGAAAGCCATTGACGATCCGACCCGTCTGGATCTGGTTCGTCGATGTTTCTATCTCAAAGTCTGTGAGAAGCTCAGCCGCGAACGGGCATGCGTCGGCTGGCGTCGTGAAGTGGTCAGCCAGTTAGTTAAAGAGTGGGGATGGGACGAAGAGCGTCTGTCGATGCTTGATAACCGCGCCAACTGGAAAATCGACCAGGTGCGTGAAGCACACAATGAACTGCTCGATGCCATGATGCAGAGCTACCGTAATCTGATCCGTTTTGCCCGTCGTAATAACCTCAGCGTTTCCGCCAGCCCGCAGGATATCGGTGTTCTGACCCGTAAGCTATATGCTGCATTTGAAGCGCTGCCAGGTAAAGTGACGTTGGTGAACCCGCAGATTTCGCCAGACCTGTCTGAACCGAACCTGACCTTTATCTATGTGCCGCCGGGACGTGCGAACCGTACCGGGTGGTATCTGTATAACCGTGCGCCAAGCATGGACTCGATCATCAGCCATCAGCCGCTGGAATATAACCGCTACCTGAACAAGCTGGTGGCCTGGGCCTGGTTTAACGGTCTGCTGACATCACGTACCCGCCTGTTTATTAAAGGCAACGAGATTGTCGATCTCGCTAAACTGCAGGAAATGGTGGCCGATGTGTCGCACCACTTCCCGCTGCGTCTGCCTGCGCCGACGCCAAAAGCGCTCTACAGTCCGTGCGAAATTCGCCATCTGGCGATTATCGTCAACCTGGAATACGACCCGACGGCGGCGTTCCGCAATCAGGTGGTGCATTTTGATTTCCGTAAGCTGGACGTGTTCAGCTTTGGCGAGCAGCAAAACTGCCTGGTGGGCAGCGTTGATCTGCTGTACCGCAACTCGTGGAATGAGGTGCGTACCCTGCACTTCAACGGCGAGCAGGCGATGATCGAAGCGCTGAAAACCATTCTCGGCAAGATGCACCAGGATGCGGCGCCACCGGACAGCGTCGAGGTGTTCTGCTACAGCCAGCATCTGCGCGGCCTGATCCGTACCCGCGTGCAGCAGCTGGTCTCCGAATGTATCGACCTGCGTCTCTCCAGTACCCGTCAGGAAACCGGTCGCTTTAAAGCGCTGCGCGTCTCCGGGCAAACCTGGGGTCTGTTCTTTGAACGTCTGAACGTTTCAGTGCAGAAGCTGGAAAACGCTATCGAATTCTATGGTGCCATTTCGCACAACAAACTGCATGGCCTGTCGGTCCAGGTTGAGACTAACCACGTCAAACTGCCGCAGGTGGTGGATGGTTTTGCCAGCGAAGGGATTATTCAGTTCTTCTTTGAAGAGTCGGGCGACGATGCCGGTTTCAATATCTATATCCTTGATGAAACCAACCGCGCCGAAGTGTATCACCACTGTGAAGGCAGCAAAGAGGAGCTGGTGCGCGACGTCAGCCGCTTCTACTCGTCCTCACACGACCGCTTCACCTACGGCTCAAGTTTTATTAACTTCAACCTGCCGCAGTTCTACCAGATTGTGAAGGTCGATGGCCGTGCGCAGGTGATCCCGTTCCGCACGCAGGTGATTGCAGCTGCACCGGCCAATCAGGATGCGAACGCTCCGCTGTTGCAGCAGTATTTCTCCTGAGCCGCTGAGCCGCTGAGCCGCTGAGCCGGATGCGCTTTACTTATTCGGCCTGGTGTCTTTGCCTCAACCCTCTCCCACAGGGAGAAGAGGTAAATCCAAAAAAGCGTCTCCTGAAGAGACGCTTTTTGTTATTAGCCGCGGAAGCTAACCTCTTCGCCCGACTGTGCGGTCGCTGCCTGCTCCAGCAGATCCCAGAATGCTTCGCCGCTGCGGTCGCAAATCCACTCGTCGCCTTTCAGATCAAAATGGTAGCCGCCCTGTTTGGTGGCCAGCCACACCTGGTGCAGCGGTTCCTGACGGTTAATAATAATTTTACTGCCGTTTTCGAAGCTTAAGGTCAGCACGCCGCCGTTGATTTCACAATCGATGTCGCTGTCGCCATCCCAGTCGTCAATACGTTCTTCGATGGTTTGCCACAGGTTATCGGCAAGGCGATGGAATTCACTGTCATTCATGGTTCTGTTCCTGTTTTTCGTGATGGCGGCAGTATAACGCTAAATAATTCCGGTTGCAGGTTAGCGGCAAACTCTTGCTTTTGCGCCTTCTCCTGCGATGATAGAAACAGAAAGCATGAACTTACAGGCAACCTGATAATGAAAAACGTTTTTGGAACGCTTGCCGTTCTCCTCGCACTGTTTAGCCTGAGTGGCTGTGGTCTGAAAGGGCCGCTCTATTTCCCACCAGCAGATAAAACCGCGCCGCCACCGACCAAAAAAGTGGATAGCCCTGTGCAAACCACCATGCCAGATCGTAACGATCGCGGCGGCAATGGCGGCCCAAGCCAGGTTAACTACTGACGCGCGTTGCGAACCGCGCAATGGAGTAAATGATGCAGTTCTCTAAAATGCATGGCCTTGGCAATGATTTTATGGTCGTCGACGCGGTAACGCAGAATGTCTTCTTTTCGCCAGAGCTGATCCGCCGTCTGGCCGATCGGCACCTTGGCGTAGGCTTTGATCAGCTGCTGGTGGTTGAACCGCCTTACGATCCCGATCTCGATTTTCACTATCGCATTTTTAATGCTGACGGCAGTGAAGTCTCCCAGTGTGGCAACGGCGCGCGCTGTTTTGCCCGCTTTGTCCGGCTGAAAGGGCTGACCAACAAGCGCGATATTCGCGTCAGCACCGCCAATGGGCGGATGGTGCTGAGCGTCACCGACGACGAACTGGTGCGGGTCAACATGGGCGAGCCGAACTTCGAGCCGTCGCAGGTGCCGTTCCGCGCCAACAAAGCGGAAAAGACCTATATCATGCGCGTCGCAGAACAGACAGTCTTGTGCGGCGTGGTCTCGATGGGGAACCCGCACTGCGTGATTCAGGTTGATGATGTCGCGACCGCGCCCGTTGAAACGCTCGGTCCGGTGCTGGAAAGCCATGAACGCTTTCCTGAGCGCGCCAATATTGGATTTATGCAGGTCATCACGCGCGATCACATCCGTCTGCGCGTCTTTGAACGCGGGGCGGGCGAAACACAGGCGTGCGGCAGCGGTGCCTGTGCGGCCGTCGCGGTGGGGATTGCGCAGGGATTACTGGCGGAAGAGGTTCGCGTGGATTTACCAGGCGGCCGTCTTGATATCGCCTGGAAAGGCCCGGGTCAGCCGCTCTATATGACTGGCCCGGCGACACAAGTTTACGACGGGTTTATCCATCTATGAAACAACCAGGAGAAGAACTGCAGGAAACGCTGACGGAGATGGACGACCGGGCGGTTGTTGATTATCTGCTGCGCCATCCTGAGTTTTTCATTCGCAATGCCCGTGTGGTTGAAGAGATGCGCGTACCGCATCCCGTGCGCGGAACGGTCTCGCTGGTCGAATGGCATATGGCCCGCGCGCGCAATCATATCAACCACCTTGAAGAGAACATTTCGCTGCTGATGGAGCAGGCTACCAGTAATGAAGGCCTGTTCTACCGCCTGTTGCATCTGCAATCGCGACTGGCCTCCGCCAGCAGCCTGGACGAATTTCTGCTCCGTTTGCATCGCTGGGCACGCGAGCTGGGTCTGGCCGGGGCAACCCTGCGCCTGTTCCCGGATCGTTGGCGCATTGGCGCCCCTTCCGGCTTTACCCATCTGGCGTTGAACCGTCAGGCCTTTGAGCCGGTGCGCATTCAGCGCATGGGGTGTGAGAACCATTATCTTGGGCCGCTGAATGGCCCGGAACTGCTGGTTGTCCTGCCGGAAGCCAAAGCGATTGGTTCGGTGGCAATGTCGCTGATGGGACGCGATGGCGATCTCGGGGTGATCTTGTTTACCAGCCGCGATCCGCAGCACTATCAGCAGGGACAAGGTACGCAGCTGATCCAGGAGATCGCGCAGATGCTGCCCGAGCTGCTGGAACGCTGGATTGAACGCGTATGACCGATGCGCTGCTGGCCCCTGCCGTTACGCGTTTTCTGCGCTATCTGGGCGTTGAGCGTCAGCTCAGCCCGATCACCTTGCTCAACTATCAGCGCCAGCTTGATGCCATCATGCAGTTGGCTGACGAGATGGGCCTGACCAGCTGGCAGCAGTGTGATGCCGCCTCGGTGCGTGCCTTTGCCGTGCGCAGTCGCCGTAAAGGGCTTGGTCCTGCCAGCCTTGCGCTGCGTCTGTCTGCCCTGCGCAGCTTCTTCGACTGGATGGTGAGCCAGGGTGAGCTGAATGCCAACCCGGCTAAAGGCATCGCCGCGCCAAAAGCGCCGCGCCACCTGCCAAAAAATATCGATGTCGATGACGTTAACCGCCTGCTGGATATCGATCTGAACGATCCGCTGGCGGTACGCGATCGGGCGATGCTGGAGGTGATGTACGGCGCGGGATTACGTCTTTCCGAGCTGGTGAACCTCGATATCAAACATCTCGATCTGGATACCGGCGAAGTCTGGGTGATGGGCAAAGGCAGCAAAGAGCGCCGCCTGCCTATTGGCCGTAACGCCGTGGCATGGATAGAACACTGGCTCGATCTGCGCGGCCTGTTTGGCACCGAAGATGATGCCCTGTTCCTCTCGAAGCTTGGGAAGCGAATCTCGGCGCGAAACGTGCAAAAACGCTTTGCCGAGTGGGGGATCAAGCAGGGGCTGAACAGCCATGTCCATCCGCACAAACTTCGCCACTCATTCGCTACCCATATGCTGGAATCCAGCGGCGATCTGCGTGGGGTGCAGGAGCTGCTGGGCCACGCCAATTTGTCCACCACCCAAATCTATACCCATCTTGATTTTCAACACCTTGCCTCGGTGTACGACGCGGCGCATCCACGCGCCAAACGGGGGAAATAATGCGTTTTTATCGTCCATTAGGTTACATCTCTGCACTGACGTTCGACCTTGATGACACCCTTTACGACAACCGCGAGGTGATCCTGCGTACCGAGCAGGAAGCGCTGGCGTTTGTGCAAAACTACCATCCGGCGTTAAAAACGCTGGAAAACAAAGAGTTCCACCGTTTACGCCAGGCGTTACGACAAACCGAGCCGGAAATCTATCACGACGTAACTGAGTGGCGTCGTCGTGCTGTGGAGCAGGCGATGCTGAATGCCGGCCTGACCGCCGCAGAAGCCGCGCTTGGCGCTGAAGCGTCAATGGCCCACTTTGCCCAATGGCGCAGCCGTATCGACGTGCCCCAGGAGACCCATGACACGCTGACGAAACTGGCAGAGAAGTGGCCACTGGTGGCCATCACCAACGGCAACGCCCAGCCGGAGCTGTTCGGCCTGGGTGACTATTTCGAGTTTGTGCTGCGCGCAGGCCCGCACGGACGCTCCAAGCCGTTCAACGATATGTATCATCTGGCGGCGGAGAAGCTCGGTCTGCCGCTGGGAGAGATCCTGCACGTGGGCGATGACCTGACCACCGACGTCGCAGGCGCGATCCGCTGCGGGATGCAGGCCTGCTGGATCAAGCCGGAAAATGCCGATCTGATGCAGACCCCTGACAGCCGCCTGCTGCCCCACATCGAAATTTCACGGTTGGCATCCCTCACCACGCTGATATAATCACCAGTAATATTGTATAAATTACCAGGGTTTTGCAGTCGTAGGCCCGGTAAGCAAAGCGCCACCGGGCGCTTTGCAGTGTTCCTGATTACTACGTGACGGTGCCAATGGACGTTTCTTACCTGCTCGACAGCCTTAATGACAAACAGCGTGACGCGGTTGCCGCGACGCGCACCAATATGCTGGTGCTGGCAGGGGCGGGCAGTGGTAAGACACGTGTGCTGGTACACCGTATCGCCTGGCTGCAAAGCGTGGAGAACTGCTCGCCGTACTCCATTATGGCGGTGACCTTCACCAACAAAGCGGCGGCAGAGATGCGCCACCGTATCGCCCAGCTGATGGGCACCAGCCAGGGCGGCATGTGGGTCGGCACCTTCCACGGGCTGGCACACCGTCTGCTGCGTGCGCACCATCTGGACGCCAATCTGCCTCAGGACTTTCAGATCCTCGACAGCGAAGATCAGCTGCGCCTGCTTAAGCGCCTGATCAAGGCCATGAATCTCGACGAGAAACAGTGGCCGCCGCGTCAGGCCATGTGGTACATCAACAGCCAAAAAGACGAAGGGCTGCGTCCACATCATATCCAGAGTTTTGGCAACCCCATTGAACAGACCTGGCAGAAGGTTTATCAGGCCTATCAGGAAGCCTGCGATCGCGCCGGGCTGGTGGATTTCGCCGAGCTGCTGCTGCGCGCCCACGAGCTGTGGCTCAACAAGCCGCACATCCTGCAGCACTACCGCGAACGCTTCACCAACATCCTGGTGGACGAATTCCAGGATACTAACAACATTCAGTACGCGTGGATCCGCCTGCTGGCGGGCGACTCCAGCAAGGTGATGATCGTCGGTGACGATGATCAGTCGATCTACGGCTGGCGTGGCGCGCAGGTGGAGAACATCCAGCGTTTCCTTAAGGACTTCCCTGGCGCAGAGACCATCCGCCTCGAGCAGAACTACCGCTCTACCAACAACATCCTGAGCGCGGCCAACGCCCTGATTGAAAACAATAACGGGCGACTGGGTAAAAAGCTCTGGACCGAGGGCATCGACGGCGAGCCGATCTCGCTTTACTGCGCGTTCAACGAGCTGGACGAAGCCCGCTTCGTGGTTAACCGGATCAAAACCTGGCAGGACAACGGCGGCGCGCTGGAGAAATGCGCCATTCTCTATCGCAGCAACGCCCAGTCGCGTGTGCTGGAAGAGGCGCTGCTGCAGGCCAGCATGCCGTACCGCATCTATGGCGGGATGCGCTTCTTTGAGCGTCAGGAAATTAAAGACGCGCTCTCTTATCTGCGCCTGATTGCCAACCGTAACGATGACGCGGCCTTTGAGCGCGTGGTCAACACCCCAACGCGCGGCATTGGCGATCGCACCCTGGACGTGGTGCGTCAGACCTCCCGCGATCGCCAGCTGACCCTGTGGCAGGCGTGTCGCGAGCTGCTGCAGGAGAAGGCTCTTGCCGGACGTGCGGCCAGCGCACTGCAACGCTTCCTGGAGCTGATCGAAGCCCTGGCACATGAAACTGCCGATATGCCGCTACACGTTCAGACCGACCGGGTGATCAAAGACTCCGGCCTGCGCATGATGTACGAGCAGGAGAAGGGCGAGAAGGGCCAGACCCGTATCGAGAACTTAGAGGAGCTGGTGACGGCCACGCGCCAGTTCAGCTACAACGAAGAAGACGAAGATCTGATGCCGCTGCAGGCATTCCTGTCCCATGCCGCGCTGGAAGCAGGCGAAGGGCAGGCTGACACCTGGCAGGACGCGGTTCAGCTGATGACCCTGCACTCGGCCAAAGGGCTGGAGTTCCCGCAGGTGTTTATCGTCGGCATGGAAGAGGGGATGTTCCCGAGCCAGATGTCGCTGGATGAGGGCGGGCGTCTCGAAGAGGAGCGCCGCCTGGCCTATGTGGGCGTGACCCGCGCAATGCAAAAGCTGACCCTGACCTATGCGGAAACCCGTCGTCTGTACGGCAAAGAGGTTTACCATCGGCCGTCGCGTTTTGTCGGTGAACTGCCGGAAGAGTGCGTGGAAGAGGTCCGTCTGCGGGCCAGCATCAGCCGTCCGGTTAGCCATCAGCGCCTGGGTGCACCGATTGCTGAAAACGACAGCGGATTCAAGCTCGGCCAGCGTGTGCGCCACGCCAAATTTGGTGAGGGCACGATTGTGAATCTGGAAGGCAGCGGGGAACATAGCCGTCTGCAGGTGGCATTCCAGGGGCAGGGGATCAAATGGCTGGTGGCCGCTTACGCCCGGCTGGAAGCAGTGTAACTTTCCGAAAAATATCACTATTTTTTAATAAGCTGCCAGGCTTAAACGTTGAAGGGCATTTTAAGTTCTTCAGCGTTCCGTTGCGTGTTGACGCCGCTGTGACTGCTGGCGTAACATGCGCGCACGATTACGCTAAGAGGACATTCGCCTTGGACACACCCAGTAGATACTGGCTCAATTCCCTGTCATCCAGGAACAACTCCTAAGGCTATCTCCTCACGCTGATGCCCTTAGTGGTTGTCAGCGACAGTTATTCCCGTCGCGCTGAGTCAGGCTGTTTAATGGTCTGAAACCCAATTTGTTTCTGTGTGCCCACCGAACTGTCCGATATTTATTGCATTGGGAGTCCCGGTCATGCTGAGCGCATTTCAACTGGAAAAGAACCGACTGATTCGGCTTGAAGCTGAAGAGTCACAACCCCTCATTGATGCCGTTTGGGTGGATCTGGTCGAGCCGGACGACGACGAACGCCTGCGCGTACAATCTGAGCTAGGACAAAGCCTGGCCACCCGCCCGGAACTGGAAGACATCGAGGCGTCGGCCCGTTTCTTCGAAGACGAAGACGGTCTGCACATCCACTCCTTTTTCTTCTTCGAAGATGCGGAAGATCACGCCGGTAACTCCACCGTCGCATTTACCATTCGCGATGGTCGCCTGTTTACCCTGCGTGAGCGTGAACTGCCTGCATTTCGTCTCTACCGCATGCGTGCCCGTAGCCAGGCGATGGTGGACGGCAATGCCTATGAGCTGCTGCTTGACCTGTTTGAAACCAAAATCGAACAGCTGGCAGATGAGATTGAGAACATCTACAGCGATCTGGAAGAGCTGAGTCGGGTGATCATGGAAGGCCATCAGGGCGATGAGTACGACGAAGCGCTTTCGACTCTGGCAGAGCTGGAAGATATCGGCTGGAAGGTGCGTCTGTGTCTGATGGATACCCAGCGTGCGCTGAACTTCCTGGTGCGTAAGGCGCGTTTGCCGGGCGGTCAGCTGGAGCAGGCGCGTGAGATCCTGCGCGATATCGAATCCCTGCTGCCGCACAACGAATCCCTGTTCCAGAAAGTTAACTTCCTGATGCAGGCGGCGATGGGCTTTATCAACATCGAGCAGAACCGCATCATCAAGATCTTCTCGGTGGTCTCGGTCGTGTTCCTGCCGCCTACGCTGGTGGCCTCCAGCTACGGGATGAACTTTGAGTTTATGCCGGAGCTGAAATGGAGCTTTGGTTATCCGGGCGCGATTGTCTTTATGGTACTCGCCGGGCTGGCGCCTTATCTCTACTTCAAGCGCCGTAACTGGCTTTAAGTGTTATGCCGGGTGGCGATTACGCCTTACCCGGCCATTCCCTGTCCATTCTCTGACATGGCCCGAGAGGATTACAGACGCGTTTTTCGGCGCTGGGCATAAATCGCATCCGCGACGAAAATCGCCAGTGCCACCCAGATAAACCCAAACGTCACCATCTTATCCGCACCCGGCACTTCGCCGTAGAACAGCACCGCCAGCAGGAACATCAGCGTCGGACCGATGTACTGGAAGAAACCCAGCGTCGACAGGCGCAGACGTGTTGCCGCTCCGGTAAAGCACAGCAGCGGGATGGTGGTAACGACACCGGCCGCCATCAGCATCACGTTCAGCGTCCACGGATTACTGCCCATATGGCTGGTGCTGCTGTCGGCAATGCCGAACAGGTAAATCGCAGCCACTGGCAGCAGCCACAGGGTTTCGAACAGCATCCCGGTTTGTGCTTCCACGGCGATTTTCTTGCGTACCAGGCCATAGAAGGCGAAGCTAAACGCCAGCCCCAGCGCAATGATCGGCAGTGAGCCAAAGGTCCACAGCTGAACCAAAACGCCGCAGAGGGCGAGGATCACCGCCAGCCACTGCATCCGACGGAAGCGCTCCCCGAGGAACAGCATCCCCAGCACGATATTCACCAGCGGGTTAATGAAGTAGCCGAGACTCGCTTCCAGCATGTGATGGTTGTTGACCGACCAGATAAACAGCAGCCAGTTGCCGCCAATCAACACGGCAGAAAGCGCCAGCAGGAAAATTTTCTTCGGCGTTTGCAGGAGCGTTTTCACCCCTGACCACTGACGGCTTACGCTCATCAGCGCCACCATAAAGAAAAACGACCAGATCACACGGTGGGTAAGAATTTCGTCAGCGGGAACGTAGTGAATCAGCTTGAAGTAGGCGGGCGCGATACCCAAATAAAATAGGCGGCAAGAGCGAGTAGAACACCCTGCCGCGTCTGTTTAGCATCCATCAGGAAAATCCGTTACAAAAAAGTAACGCAATTTTACCCGATTTTACCTTCTCAACCCACCATATAAGTGGCGGTTGCGCTGGCGATATAAACCTGCTCTTCGTTGTGCAGCTCCACGCGCGCGACCGCAACTTTATTGCCCGCACGCAGCAGGCTGCTGCTGGCGGTAAAGCGATTCCCACGGCCTGGACGCAGATAATCGACGCGCAGATCGATGGTGCCCATCCGCGACAGGCGCTGGCGCAGCTCGTCTTCATTAATGGTGTCGTGGCGGGTCAGGGTACTGCCGACGCAAACCAGCCCGGCGGCAACGTCGAGGGCCGAGGCGATCACCCCGCCATGGAGAATACTTTGTGCCCAGTTACCCACCATCATCGGCTGGTTACTAAAGCTCAGTTGGGCAAAATCTTTCTCGTAGCGCTCCAGCTCCAGCCCCAGCGCACGGTTGAACGGCATATGGTAGACGAAGATCTCACCGACCAGCTTCAGGGCCTGGTCAGCAGTTAGCGTGGCAGACATAGCACGTCACATCCTTATTGTTAAAAAGATGTTGATTTTATGCCTCATCAATGTGAATTTCCAGATTCAGAGTGCAGGTGAGGCGGCTATTAATTAAATATGTTAAAAGGGAACAAAATAATTCTTCATTAAAACAATTTCGCAGGAGAGCATCACCGATGCGGATATATCAGGCCGGGTTCCTGGCGGCGGTTACGCTGCCCTCTATGGCATTCGCCCAGGAAGCGGTAACTCAGGAAGCGCCTGCCGTGCGCGGCAGCATCATCGCTAACTTATTGGAAGAGCACGATAATCCTTTTACGCTCTACCCCTATGACAGCAACTATTTAATTTACACCGCCACCAGCGACCTCAATAAAGAGGCGATCCGCACCTATGACTGGGCTGACGATTCGCAAAAAGATGAAGTGAAGTTTCAGCTGAGCCTTGCCTTCCCGCTATGGCGCGGCATTCTGGGGCCGAACTCGATTCTGGGTGGCTCCTACACGCAAAAATCCTGGTGGCAGCTGTCGAACAGCGATGAATCTTCGCCGTTTCGTGAGACCAACTATGAGCCACAGCTGTTCCTCGGCTTCGCCACCGATTACTCGCTGGCGGGCTGGACGCTGCGGGACGTGGAGTTTGGCTACAATCACATGTCTAACGGCCGCTCCGACCCAACGTCGCGCAGCTGGAACCGTCTCTATACCCGCCTGATGGCGCAGAACGGTAACTGGCTGGTGGAGGTCAAACCCTGGTATGTGGTGGGCAATACCGACGATAACCCGGATATCACCAAATACATGGGCTACTACCAGCTGCGAGTGGGCTATCAGCTGGGCGAAGCGGTGCTTAGCGTGAAGGGTCAGTACAACTGGAATACCGGCTACGGCGGTGCGGAGATGGGCGTCAGCTATCCGCTGACTAAGCATGTTCGTTTCTACACCCAGATCTACAGTGGCTACGGCGAATCGCTCATCGACTACAACTTCAACCAGACCCGCGTCGGCGTGGGCGTGATGCTGAACGATCTTTTCTAGCCCTCTCGAATGTTTTTGTCTTAAACGTTGAAGTTTCTCTCGCAGGCGCTGAAAATAGCGCCTGTTTTTATTTCAGGCAAATGGGGTTGATGTGGTGCAGGCGGAAGTCGTAAATCAGGAGTTGCTGGCTAAACAGGTTTTGCATGAAACCTTTGGCTACCAGCAGTTCCGCCCGGGCCAGGAAACCATCATTAACACCGCCCTCGCGGGCCGTGACTGTCTGGTGGTAATGCCGACCGGCGGCGGGAAATCGTTGTGCTATCAGGTTCCCGCGCTGGTACTGAACGGCCTGACGGTGGTGGTGTCACCGCTGATCTCGCTGATGAAAGATCAGGTTGACCAACTGCTGGCGAATGGCGTGGCGGCGGCCTGTCTCAACTCCACCCAAACCCGCGAGCAACAGCAGGAAGTGATGGCCGGGTGCCGTACCGGGCAGGTGCGTCTGCTGTATATCGCCCCGGAACGCCTGATGCTGGATAACTTCCTTGAGCATCTGGCGCACTGGAATCCGGTGCTGCTGGCAGTGGATGAAGCGCACTGTATTTCCCAGTGGGGCCATGATTTCCGCCCGGAATATGCCGCGCTCGGCCAGCTGCGCCAGCGCTTCCCTGAGCTGCCGTTTATGGCGCTTACCGCCACCGCCGACGATACCACCCGGCACGATATTGTGCGGCTGCTGGGCCTTAACGATCCGCTGATCCAGGTCAGCAGCTTCGACCGTCCAAACATCCGCTACATGCTGATGGAAAAGTTCAAGCCGCTGGATCAGCTGTTGCGCTATGTCCAGGAGCAGCGCGGCAAGTCGGGCATCATCTATTGCAACAGCCGGGCGAAGGTGGAAGACACCGCTGCGCGGCTGCAGAGCCGGGGCTTCAGCGCCGCGGCCTATCATGCCGGGCTGGAAAACCACGTTCGCGCCGAAGTGCAGGAGAAGTTCCAGCGCGACGATTTGCAAATCGTGGTGGCGACCGTCGCCTTTGGGATGGGTATCAACAAGCCGAACGTGCGCTTTGTGGTGCATTTCGACATTCCGCGCAATATTGAATCCTACTATCAGGAGACGGGCCGCGCCGGGCGTGATGGCCTGCCCGCAGAGGCGATGCTGTTCTACGATCCGGCTGACATGGCCTGGCTGCGTCGCTGCCTCGAAGAGAAACCTGCCGGGGCGCTGCAGGATATCGAGCGCCACAAGCTCAACGCGATGGGCGCGTTTGCTGAAGCGCAAACCTGCCGCCGTCTGGTACTGCTGAACTATTTTGGCGAAGGTCGCCAGGAGTCGTGCGGTAACTGCGATATCTGTCTCGATCCGCCGAAGCAGTATGACGGGCTAATGGACGCGCGTAAGGCGCTCTCCACCATTGGCCGCGTCAACCAACGCTTTGGTATGGGCTATGTGGTGGAAGTGCTGCGCGGCGCCAACAATCAGCGCATCCGCGAGATGGGTCACGACAAGCTGCCGGTGTACGGCATTGGACGAGATCAGAGCCATGAGCACTGGGTCAGCGTCATCCGTCAGCTGATCCACCTGGGCTTTGCGACCCAGAACATTGCCCAGCACTCTGCGCTGCAACTCACCGAAGCTGCCCGCCCGGTGCTGCGTGGCGTCGTGGAGTTGCAACTGGCCGTGCCGCGCGTGGTGGCGCTGAAACCGCGGGTGATGCAGAAATCCTACGGCGGCAACTACGATCGCAAGCTGTTCGCCAAACTGCGTAAGCTGCGCAAGGCTATCGCGGATGAAGAGAATATCCCGCCGTATGTGGTGTTTAACGATGCGACGCTGATTGAGATGGCCGAGCAGATGCCGCTCAGCGCCAGCGAAATGCTCAGCGTCAACGGCGTTGGTACACGTAAGCTAGAGCGTTTTGGGAAAGAATTTATGGCGCTGATTCGTTCCCATACGGATGGCGATGATGAGGAGTAGTCAGTCTGGCAAAAAAGTGCCAGGATGATGACTCCCTGAACTATTTCCCCGCGAGTTAATTATGTTAACCCTGTTTCTGACCGTGGCGCTGGTGCACATCGTGGCGCTGATGAGCCCTGGCCCTGACTTTTTCTTCGTCTCACAAACGGCGGTGAGCCGCTCCCGTAAAGAGGCAATGATGGGCGTGCTGGGCATTACTCTTGGCGTAATGGTCTGGGCAGCGCTGGCGCTGCTGGGCCTGAACCTGATCCTCGATAAAATGGCCTGGCTGCATAACATCATTATGGTGGGCGGCGGTCTGTATCTGTGCTGGATGGGCTACCAGATGCTGCGCGGGGCATTTAAGAAAGAGGGCAGCGAGGCACCTGAGCCAAAAATGGAGCTGGCCGCCAGTGGGCGTAGCTTTGTGAAAGGGCTGCTGACTAATCTCGCGAATCCCAAAGCGATTATCTATTTCGGTTCAGTATTTTCACTGTTTGTGGGTGAAGACGTCGGGGCCGGTGCACGCTGGGGCATTTTCCTGCTGATCGTGCTGGAAACCTTCGCCTGGTTTACGGTCGTGGCGAGCCTGTTTGCGCTCCCGTCGATGCGTCGCGGTTATCAACGTCTGGCGAAGTGGATTGATGGCTTTGCCGGCGCGTTATTCGCCGGCTTCGGTATTCACCTGATCCTGTCCCGATAAGGACGGTAACATTAATCACAGGCCGGATCAGCGCCATCCGGCAATGTGATTAAGCATGCCTCGCTGACGCCAGCAGCGCACCTACCAGCATAAACAGCGAACCGAACACTTTATTCAGGGCCTTCATCTGACGAGGCCCTTTAATCCATGTTGCAATCCGGGTTGCCAGCGTCGCATAGCCAATCATCACAATAATATCGACCACAATGGTGGTTACACCGAGCACCACGTACTGCATGATCTGCGGCTGATGCGGCACGATAAATTGCGGAAACAGGGCGGCCAGGAAGACGATGCTTTTCGGGTTGGTCAGGTTTACAAATACCGCACGCTTAAACAGGCGGCCCCGGCTCTGGGTCTGAGCAAGCGTATTCAGATCCAATGCACCTGCGGCGCGCCACTGCTGGATCCCCAGCCAGATAAGATAGGCCGCACCGGCCCATTTCAGCACTTCGAAAGCCAGCACCGAGCGGGAGAAGAGCGTTCCGAGTCCTATGCCGACCAGCACGATATGAATGGCCAGCCCGGTCTGCAATCCGGCAATAGACGCGGCGGCGCCGCGATAGCCGTGGTTCATGGCGGTGGTCATGGTGTTAATGGCCCCGGAACCCGGGGAAAGGCTGAGGATGATGGATGTCAGCAGGTAGGCGAACCACCACTCGAAGGTCATTTGAAGCTCCCGAATCGTCTATTTTTATGCCACAATACGCTAATGTTGCGACATTTTACGACCTGTCACGAAAAAACGATATTCCTTGGCTTACAGGGGTGTAAACCCGATGTTTCAGCAGAATAAGGACTGGGAAACGCGAGAAAAGGCTTTCGCTGCTTTCTCAATGGGGCCGTTGACCGATTTCTGGCGCCAGCGCGAGGAAGGCGGTTTCGCAGGCGTCGATGATGTTCCTGTGCGCTTTGTTCGTTTTCAGGCCGAAGCCCATGATTCGGTGATAGTCATCTGCCCCGGGCGAATCGAAAGTTACGTCAAGTATGCCGAGCTGGCCTACGATCTCTTCCGGCTGGGTTATGACGTGCTGATTATCGATCATCGCGGTCAGGGACGCTCCGGGCGAATGTTGTCCGACACGCACCGCGGTCATGTGAGTCAGTTCAGTGATTACGTCGATGATTTTGCCGCCTTCTGGCAACAGGAAGTACAGCCCGGTCCGTGGCGAAAACGGTTTATCCTGGCGCACTCGATGGGGGGCGCAATCGCCACGCTGTTTTTACAGCGCCACCCGCAGCACCAGTGTAATGCCATTGCCCTGAGCGCCCCGATGTTTGGCATCGTCATGCGCTTCCCGGACTGGATGGTACGCCATATTCTCGACTGGGCTGAGGGCCATCAGCGCATTCGGGAAGGCTATGCCATCGGCACCGGGCGCTGGCGCGCACTGCCGTTTGCCATTAACGTGTTAACTCACAGTCGGCAGCGTTATCGCCGCAACCTGCGCTTTTATGCCGATGAACCGCGTTTACGCGTCGGCGGGCCAACTTACCACTGGGTTCGCGAAGGGATTCTGGCAGGGGAAGAGGTACTGGCGAATGCCGGTCAGGACAACACGCCCACGCTTATCCTTCAGGCAGAAGAGGAGCGGGTAGTGGATAACCGCATGCACGACCGCTTTTGTGAACTGCGAGCCGCAGCCGGTCACCCTTGCGAAGGGGATAAACCGCTGGTCATAAACGGCGCGTACCATGAGATCCTTTTTGAAAAGGACGCCATGCGCTCAGTCGCACTCCACGCCATCGTCGACTTTTTCGGCAGGCATAACTGATATTCACCAGAGGTTAAATTTTCCTATGTACCAGGTTGTCGCGTCTGATTTAGATGGCACGCTGCTCTCTCCCGACCACACCTTATCGCCTTACGCGAAAGAGACCTTAAAACTCCTGACTGCCCGTGACGTGAACTTTGTCTTCGCCACCGGTCGCCACCACGTTGATGTGGGGCAGATCCGCGATAATCTGGAGATCAAATCCTATATGATCACCTCCAACGGTGCCCGCGTGCACGATCTGGACGGGAATCTGATCTTCACCCATAACCTCGATCGCGATATCGCCACCGATCTGTTCGGTATCATGCATAACAACCCCGATATCATCACCAACGTCTATCGCGACGATGAATGGTTTATGAACCGTCACCGCCCGGACGAGATGCGGTTCTTCAAAGAGGCGGTCTTCAACTACTCGCTGTACGAACCCGGCCTGCTGGAGCCAGAAGGCATCAGCAAAGTGTTCTTCACCACCGAAACTCACGAAGCGCTGTTGCCGCTGGAGCAGGCGATCAATGCCCGCTGGGGCGATCGGGTTAACGTCAGCTTCTCCACGCTTACCTGTCTGGAAGTGATGGCGGGTGGCGTCTCTAAAGGGCATGCTCTGGAAGCGGTAGCTAAACGTCTGGGCTTTAACCTGCAGGATTGCATCGCCTTTGGCGACGGTATGAACGACGCCGAAATGCTCTCCATGGCGGGTAAAGGCTGCATCATGGAAAATGCCCATCAGCGTCTGAAAGACCTGCACCCGGAGCTGGAAGTGATCGGTACCAACGGCGACAACGCAGTGCCAAAATACCTGCGTAAGCTGTTCCTTGAATAATCTTCATTTGGTTGTTTAGCGTTCAGTTGTCAACCAAAGAGTTCGCTACAATGCCTGTCCATCTTTTAAAGAGACAAGCATTGTGGCGCTACTCATCATCACCACTATCCTGTGGGCCTTCTCCTTTAGCCTGATCGGCGAATACCTTGCCGGACACGTCGATAGCTACTTCTCGGTGCTGATGCGCGTCGGGCTGGCGGCGCTGGTGTTCCTGCCGTTCCTGCGTACACGTGGGCAAACGCTGAAAACCATTCTGCTGTATATGCTGGTAGGCGCGATGCAGCTTGGCATTATGTACCTGTTCAGCTTTCGGGCGTACGTCTACCTGTCGGTATCGGAATTCCTGCTGTTTACCGTGCTGACACCGCTCTATATCACCCTGATTTACGATCTGCTGAGCAAGCGCCGTTTGCGCTGGGGCTACCTGCTGAGCGCGGCACTGGCGGTGGTGGGGGCCGCGATTATTCGCTACGACAAAGTGAGCGATCACTTCTGGACCGGGCTGATGTTCGTCCAGCTCGCCAACATCAGCTTCGCGATTGGCATGGTGGGCTATAAACGCCTGATGGAAACCCGGCCGATGCCGCAGCATAACGCCTTTGCCTGGTTCTACATGGGGGCGGCTATCGTGGCGGTTGCGGCATGGTTCATGCTGGGGAATCCGCAGAAGTTGCCGACGACCACGCTGCAGTGGAGCGTGCTGGTCTGGTTGGGGGTGGTGGCATCCGGGCTGGGTTACTTTATGTGGAACTACGGCGCCACGCAGGTGGACGCCGGGACGCTGGGGATCATGAACAACGTGCATGTCCCGGCAGGCCTGCTGGTGAACCTCGCCATCTGGCAGGAACAACCGCACTGGCCAAGCTTCATTATTGGGGGAACGGTGATCCTGGCTTCACTGTGGGTGCATCGCCGTTGGGTCGCTCCGCGCTCCGCACAAACGGCAGATGATCGCAGGCGTGATTCCGCGCTGAGCGAATAAAGGCCTCGGTAACCGGTTGACGCTGCTCGCCATCGCGTACCGCGGAGTACAACCGGCTCCACAATCCCTCGCCCAGGGTTTTGGTCACCACCAGACCCTGGCGTTCAAAACTCTCCACTACCCAGTGCGGCAGCGCCGCGATACCCATTCTGGCCGCCACCATCTGAATCAGCAGCAGGGTGTTATCCACGCTTTTCAGCTGCGGGCTAATGCCTGCGGGCTGCAGGAAGTGACGCCAGATATCCAGACGACTGCGCTGCACCGGGTAGATCAGCAGCGTTTCCGTGGCCAGATCTTCCGGCGTGATGCGTGTTTTCGCGGCCAGCGGATGATCCGGGGCCAGCACCAGACGCACCTCAAAATCAAACATTGGCGAATAGTGCAGGCCGCTGCGCGGCAGAATGTCCGAGGTCATCACCAGATCCAGCTCGCCCTGAACAAGGGACGGCTGCGGGTCAAAAGTCACGCCGGATTTAAAGTCCATTTCCACCTGCGGCCACTTCTGGCGGAAGTTCTCAAGCGCGGGGGTCAGCCACTGAATACAGCTGTGACACTCAATGGCAATGCGCAGTTTAGTCTGTTGCGGCTCATGGCAAGCCTGTAGCGCGCTGGCGATTTGCGGTAACACCTGATTAGCCAGCTGCAGCAGGATCTCCCCCTGGGGGGTGAAGCGTAGCGGCTGACTTTTACGCACAAACAGACGGAAGCCAAGGCGTTGTTCCAGATCGCTGAACTGGTGAGAAAGAGCGGATTGTGTCTGGTGCAGCGTGGCCGCCGCCGCCGCGAGGGACCCGCAGTTCCGCAACGCTTGTAGCGTTTTCAGGTGTTTTATCTCGATCATGAAAGTCCTTCACTTCGCCATGAACAATTTGCGCTTGAGGAATATACAGTAACCGCCAATTATGGATGTGTAAACATCTGGACGGCTAAAATCCTTCGTCTTTTAAATTTATGGTGCGTTGGCTGCGTTTCCTCACTCCGGTCACTGACTTATGTCAGCGCCGGGAGATGAGCAAACTTACCGCCTTCCCTGAATTGAAAATCCAAAGGATTTACAATTAATTAGAGGAAGAAAACATGACAATCATTAACCATACTCTCGGTTTCCCGCGCGTCGGCCTTCGTCGCGAACTGAAAAAAGCACAAGAAAGTTACTGGGCAGGTAACACCACCCGTGAAGAACTGCTGGCGGTAGGCCGCGAGCTGCGCGCCCGTCACTGGAACCAGCAGAAGCAGGCCGGTATTGACCTGCTGCCGGTGGGCGATTTCGCCTGGTACGACCATGTTCTGACCACCAGCCTGCTGCTTGGCAACGTGCCGGCTCGTCATCAGAACAACGATGGATCGGTAGATATCGACACCCTGTTCCGTATTGGCCGTGGCCGCGCCCCGACGGGTGAGCCAGCGGCAGCGGCGGAAATGACCAAATGGTTTAACACGAACTACCACTACATGGTGCCAGAGTTCGTCAAAGGTCAGCAGTTCAAACTGACCTGGACCCAGTTGCTGGACGAAGTGGACGAAGCCCTGGCGCTGGGCCACAAGATCAAACCCGTGCTGCTGGGGCCGGTAACGTATCTGTGGCTGGGCAAAGTGAAGGGCGAGCATTTTGACCGCCTGAGCCTGCTGAACGACATCCTGCCGGTGTATCAACAGTTCCTGGCTGAACTGGCGAAACGCGGTATTGAGTGGGTGCAGATTGACGAACCTGCACTGGTACTGGAGCTGCCGCAGGCGTGGCTGGAGGCCTTCAAACCGGCGTACGATGCGCTTGCGGGCCAGGTTAAGCTGCTGTTGACCACCTATTTCGAGGGTGTCACGCCAAACCTCGACACCATTACCGCGCTGCCAGTGCAGGGACTCCATGTGGATCTGGTTCACGGCAAAGATGAGGTGACTGAACTGCACCATCGTCTGCCGTCCGACTGGCTGCTCTCGGCAGGACTGGTGAACGGTCGTAACGTCTGGCGTGCCGATCTGACAGAAAAATATGCACAGATTAAAGGCATTGTCGGTAAACGTGATCTGTGGGTAGCTTCCTCGTGTTCATTGTTACACAGCCCAATCGACCTGAGCGTTGAAACACGGCTGGATGCAGAAGTGAAAAGCTGGTTTGCCTTCGCTCTGCAAAAATGTGAAGAGCTGGCCCTGCTGCGCGATGCATTGAATACGGGCGACACGGCGGCGATCACTGAATGGAGCGCCCCGATTCAGGCCCGTCGCCACTCGACGCGCGTGCACAATGCCGCCGTGGAAAAACGTCTGGCGGCCATCACGGCTCAGGACAGCCAACGCCAGAGTCCGTATGAGGTTCGTGCCGAAGCCCAGCGCGCGCGCTTCAACCTGCCAGCCTGGCCGACCACTACCATCGGCTCCTTCCCGCAGACTACCGAGATCCGCGGCCTGCGTCTGGACTTCAAAAAGGGCAACCTTGATGCGGGCAACTACCGCACAGGTATCGCCGAACACATTAAGCAGGCGATTGTGGAGCAGGAGCGCCTGGGGCTGGACGTGCTGGTCCATGGTGAAGCCGAGCGTAATGACATGGTGGAGTATTTCGGTGAACACCTCGACGGGTTCGTCTTTACGCAAAATGGCTGGGTGCAGAGCTACGGCTCCCGCTGCGTGAAACCGCCTGTGGTGATCGGCGATGTCAGCCGTCCTGAGGCGATCACCGTGGAATGGGCAAAATTCGCCCAATCCCTGACCGACAAGCCAGTAAAAGGTATGCTGACAGGTCCGGTGACGATTTTGTGCTGGTCCTTCCCGCGTGAAGATGTCACCCGTGAAACCATCGCCAAACAGATTGCCCTGGCGCTGCGTGACGAAGTAGCCGATCTGGAAGCCGCAGGGATCGGCATCATCCAGATCGACGAACCGGCGCTACGCGAAGGTCTGCCGCTGCGCCGCAGTGACTGGGATGCCTACCTTCAGTGGGGTGTGGAAGCTTTCCGCATCAACGCCGCGGTAGCGAAAGATGACACCCAGATCCACACTCACATGTGTTACTGCGAGTTCAACGACATCATGGACTCCATCGCTGCACTGGATGCCGACGTGATTACCATTGAGACCTCGCGTTCCGATATGGAGTTGCTGGAGTCATTTGAAGAGTTCGACTACCCGAACGAAATCGGGCCGGGGGTATACGACATTCACTCCCCGAACGTCCCGAGCGTGGAGTGGATTGAAGCCCTGTTGCAGAAAGCGGCGCAGCGTATTCCGGCAGAGCGCCTGTGGGTTAACCCGGATTGCGGCCTCAAAACCCGCGGCTGGCCGGAAACCCGGGCCGCGCTGGCAAATATGGTGAAAGCTGCGCAGAATTTGCGTCAGGCGTCATAACATCGGCAGTTTGCCCGGCGGCGCTACGCTTACCGGGCCTACAAAACCACAGAGCTGTTCAGCTGTAGGGCCGGGTAAAGCAAGATGCTACCCGGCAATGGATTGTCTTTACCGGTCCTGTGGTTACTTCTTATTGCCATACTGCGCAAACCACGCCAGCATCCGTGCCCAGCCATCTTTGGCTGATTCGGCATGATAGCTCGGACGATAGTCAGCATTAAACGCATGCCCGGCTTCCGGGTAGACCACAATCTCCGCCGTGGCGTTTGCCGCGCGCAGGGCCTGGCGCATGGTCTCCACGGTATCAAGCGGGATACCGGTATCTTCTGCCCCATAGAGTCCAAGCACCGGTGCGTTCAAATCGGTGGCGATATCGACCGGATGCTTCGGTGAATTCAACGTCTTCTCGCCCACCAGCTTGCCATACCAGGCCACGGCAGCTTTTAGCTGGGGGTTGTGCGCGGCATACAGCCAACTGATACGTCCGCCCCAGCAGAAGCCGGTCGCCAGCAGACGGTGGGCATCGCCACCATTGCGCGCCGCCCAGTTGGCAACGTGGTCAAGATCCGCCAGCACCTGTGCATCCGGTACTTTAGTGACCAGATTGCTGTACAGGGTGGGAATGTCGCTGTAATCGTTCGGGTCACCCTGACGGAAATAGAGTTCAGGCGCGATGGCCAGATAGCCTTCCAGCGCCAGGCGACGGCAGATATCGCGAATGTGCTCATGCACGCCGAAAATTTCCTGAACCACAATGACGATCGGCAATGCCCCTTGCGCATTTTTAGGCCGGGCATGATAAGCGGGCATATTATCGCCCTGGGTCGGAATGGAGGTCTCCCCGGCGGTAATGGCTTCGTCGGGCGTAGTGACAACGGTTGAGGCTTGCAAGTCTGCAGCAGGGGCAAATCCAGATTTTCCAGTCATGGCATTCTCCGTACCAATTAGCGCAAAAGTAAATATAGTCCGCAGGTTAACAATCCACAGTGCCCGAAACAGGCTATCTTTTGTGCAACAGATAACGATATAAGTCGTTAATGTGATGTTAATCACTATTTCATGGTAATTAACTGCAATCAATTTTATTCATGGTGATGTCCGTCACGAAACTGAGCCGGATCCTTCGGTAAAGTACCGTTTTGCTTCTGCTGACAAACTGACCCCCAGAGGAGTTTTCTATGTCTAAGTCTGATGTTTTTCATCTCGGCCTCACTAAAAACGATTTACAAGGGGCTACGCTCGCTATCGTCCCTGGCGATCCTGAGCGTGTGGAAAAGATCGCCGCGCTGATGGATAAGCCGGTTAAGCTGGCAGCCCATCGCGAATTTACGACCTGGCGGGCAGAGCTGGACGGCAAAGCGGTGATCGTGTGCTCTACCGGTATCGGTGGCCCGTCTACCTCTATTGCTGTTGAAGAGCTGGCACAGCTGGGCATTCGTACTTTCCTGCGTATCGGCACGACCGGTGCGATCCAGCCGCATATCAACGTTGGCGATGTCCTGGTGACCACGGCGTCCGTTCGTCTGGATGGCGCGAGCCTGCACTTTGCTCCAATGGAATTCCCGGCTGTGGCCGATTTCGAGTGCACCACCGCGCTGGTGGAAGCCGCAAAATCCGTTGGCGCGACGACTCACATTGGTGTCACCGCCTCCTCTGATACCTTCTATCCGGGCCAGGAGCGCTACGACACCTTCTCCGGTCGCGTCGTTAACCGCTTCAAAGGTTCGATGGAAGAGTGGCAGTCTATGGGCGTTATGAACTATGAAATGGAATCAGCCACGCTGCTGACCATGTGTGCAAGCCAGGGCCTGCGTGCCGGTATGGTTGCGGGTGTGATCGTTAACCGTACCCAGCAAGAGATCCCGAACGCTGAGACCATGAAGCAGACCGAAAGCCACGCGGTGAAAATCGTGGTAGAAGCGGCCCGTCGCCTGCTGTAATTTCCCCTTTTCTCTGCCAAAGGCCGACCTGTTCGGCCTTTTTCTTTGCGTAGCGCCTCGCAGAAAACCCTTTTCAAACTGGACGTTTATACAGCACAATTCTATTTTGTGCGGGTCATACCTTGATGCAGGGGGCGTCGTGGATATTTCTGTCCTTTTTTATGCCGTTATTGCGCTGGTCAGCGTCGGCGTAGGCTGGTTGCTCGCCAGCTACCAGCATGCGCAGCAAAAAGCCGAGCAGCTTGCCGAACGCGAAGAGATGGTGGCCGACTTAAGTGCGCTAAAACAACAAACGGCGCAGAGCGGGCACTGGCGCGATGAATGCGAGTTACTCAATAACGAACTGCGTAATTTGCGGGATATCAATACCTCGCTGGAAGCCGACCTGCGCGAAGTCACTACCCGTCTGGAGTCCACCCAGCTGCATGCGGAAGACAAAATCCGCCAGATGATCAACAGCGAGCAGCGCCTGAGTGAGCAGTTCGAAAATCTCGCCAACCGTATCTTTGAGCAGAGTAACCGCCGCGTCGATGAACAAAATCGTCAGAGCCTGAACGGCCTGCTAACGCCCCTGCGCGAACAGCTGGACGGCTTTCGTCGCCAGGTCCAGGACAGCTTTGGTCAGGAGGCGCGGGAGCGCCACACGCTGGCTCATGAAATCCGTAATCTCCAGCAACTGAATGCCCAGATGGCGCAGGAGGCGATCAACCTCACCCGGGCGCTGAAAGGCGACAATAAAACCCAGGGCAACTGGGGTGAAGTGGTTCTAACCCGCGTGCTGGAGGCCTCTGGTCTGCGCGAGGGCCATGAATATCAAACTCAGGTCAGCATTGAAACCGAGACCCGTGCGCGAATGCAGCCCGACGTCATTGTTCGTCTGCCGCAAGAAAAGGACGTGGTCATCGATGCCAAAATGACCCTGGTAGCCTATGAGCGGTACTTCAACGCCGAAGATGACTACACCCGCGAGTCGGCGTTGCAGGAACATATCGCCTCTGTGCGTAACCACATTCGTCTGCTGGGGCGCAAAGATTATCAGCAACTGCCTGGCCTGCGTTCGCTTGACTACGTGCTGATGTTCATCCCGGTTGAACCGGCCTTCCTGGTGGCGCTGGACCGCCAGCCGGAGCTGATCTCTGAAGCGCTGAAAAACAACATTATGCTGGTCAGCCCTACCACGTTGCTGGTGGCGCTGCGCACCATTGCTAACCTGTGGCGCTACGAGCACCAGAGCCGCAATGCCCAACAGATTGCCGATCGCGCCAGCCGCCTGTATGACAAAATGCGCCTGTTCGTCGATGATATGTCATCGGTCGGGCAGAGCCTGGATCGCGCTCAGGATAACTATCGCCAGGCGATGAAAAAACTGGCCTCCGGGCGCGGCAACCTGCTGGCCCAGGCCGAATCGTTCCGCAGCCTTGGCGTAGAGGTAAAACGCGAGATTAATCCTGAAATGGTCGAACAGGCCACGTCTCAGGATGAAGAGTACCGGCTGCGCAGTGATAGTCCCGTTTAAAATATAAACAATACCTTAGCAGGCAAACAGGCGTCGGCAGCCCCCTGGAACGTTATTCCTGGGGTGGTTGAAACGTAGGGCAAATGCGCCCAATCTGTTACACTTCTCAAACATTTGACTGATAAGCAGGCTCTAAGATGGTTGAAGATTCACAAGACACAACGCACTTTGGCTTTCAGACTGTCGCTAAAGCGCAGAAAGCTGACATGGTGGCCCACGTTTTCCATTCCGTGGCGGCGAAGTACGATGTAATGAATGACCTGATGTCATTCGGCATTCATCGCTTGTGGAAGCGCTTCACTATTGATTGTAGCGGCGTGCGTCGTGGGCAAACCGTGCTGGATCTGGCTGGCGGCACCGGCGACCTGACAGCGAAATTCTCGCGTCTGGTGGGCGAAACGGGCCGTGTTGTGCTGGCTGATATCAACGACTCCATGTTGAAAATGGGCCGTGAGAAACTGCGCAATATTGGCGTGGTCGGCAACGTTGAATATGTCCAGGCGAACGCTGAAGCGCTGCCTTTCCCGGATAACACCTTTGACTGCATCACTATCTCTTTCGGTCTGCGTAACGTCACCGATAAAGAGAAGGCGCTGCGTTCCATGTACCGCGTGCTGAAACCGGGTGGACGCCTGCTGGTGCTGGAATTCTCAAAACCAATTATTGAGCCGCTGAGCAAAGCGTACGACGCCTATTCGTTCCACATCCTGCCACGTATTGGCGAAATGGTGGCCAACGATGCAGACAGCTATCGTTACCTGGCTGAATCCATCCGTATGCACCCAAATCAGGACACCTTAAAAGCCATGATGCAGGATGCAGGCTTTGACAATGTTGACTACTTCAACATGACGGCAGGCGTTGTCGCGCTACATCGCGGTTATAAGTTCTGAGTGGAGGTGGCGAATGCCGTTTAAACCCTTGATCACAGCCGGTGTGGAAAACGTACTGAATACGTTTCTTTATCGGTCTCCTGCGCTGAAAACGGCGCGTCAGCGTCTGAACGGCAAAGTGCTGCGGGTGGTATTAAAAGAGTTTTCGACCCCGCTGGTGCTGGTATTCAGCGAGCGTCAGCTCGACGTGCTCGGCGAGTGGGAAGGCGAGGCCGATTGCTCCGTCATTACCCACATGAGCACGTTACCCAAACTGCGCGATCGCCAGCAGCTTACCGCCCTGATCCGTAGCGGCGAGCTGGAGGTTCAGGGCGATCTCCAGGTGGTGCAAAACTTTGTCTCCCTGGCTGACCTGGCCGAGTTTGACCCGGCAGAATTGCTGGCTCCCTGGACAGGCGATATTGCCGCTGAAGGGATCAGTAAAGTACTGCGCGGCGGTGCCTCGTTGCTGAAAAAGGGTTTTCAGCGCCAGCAGCGCTACGCCGGAGAAGTGCTTACCGAGGAGTGGCGCATGGCGCCAGGCCCGCTGGAAGCAGCATGGTTCGCAGAAGAGACCGCAGCCGTTGAGCGTTCGGTCGATGCACTGACAAAACGGCTTGAAAAACTGGAGGGCAAATGACGCCTGGTGAAATTCGGCGCCTCTACTTTATCATCCGCACCTTTTTGAGCTACGGTCTGGACGAACTTATCCCCAGAATGCGTATCACAATGCCGCTGCGTATCTGGCGACGAACGCTATTCTGGATGCCTAATCGCCATCAGGACAAACTGCTTGGTGAAAGACTGCGGTTGGCTCTTCAGGAGCTGGGACCGGTCTGGATCAAGTTCGGCCAGATGCTCTCCACCCGCCGTGACCTGTTCCCGCCAATGATTGCCGATCAGCTGGCGCTGCTGCAGGATAAAGTCGCCCCGTTCGAAGGCAAGCTGGCGAAACAGCAGATCGAAAAGGCGATGGGCGATCTCCCGGTTGAGACCTGGTTTGATGATTTTGACATCAAGCCGCTGGCTTCGGCCTCTATTGCTCAGGTTCATACCGCAAAGCTGAAAGAGAATGGCAAAGAGGTGGTCATTAAGGTGATCCGCCCGGATATTCTGCCAATCATCAAAGCCGACATGAAACTCATCTATCGCCTGGCCCGCTGGGTGCCGCGTCTGCTGCCTGACGGCCGCCGTCTGCGCCCGCTGGAAGTGGTACGCGAATATGAAAAAACGCTGATTGATGAGCTGAACCTGCTGCGTGAATCGGCGAACGCCATTCAGCTGCGCCGCAACTTTGAAAACAGCCCGATGCTGTATGTGCCGGAAGTCTATTCCGACTATTGCAGCCAGGACATGATGGTGATGGAGCGCATCTACGGGATCCCGGTCTCGGACGTTGCGACCCTGGAAAAGCAGGGCACCAACATGAAGCTGCTGGCCGAACGTGGCGTGCAGGTCTTCTTTACCCAGGTGTTCCGCGACAGCTTCTTTCACGCTGACATGCACCCGGGCAATATCTTCGTCAGCTACGAGCACCCCGAAGATCCGCAGTACATCGGCATCGACTGCGGTATTGTCGGCTCGCTGAATAAAGAAGATAAACGCTACCTGGCCGAGAACTTTATCGCCTTCTTTAACCGGGACTATCGCAAAGTCGCCGAGTTGCACGTTGATTCCGGCTGGGTTCCGCTGGATACCAATGTTGAAGAGTTTGAGTTCGCCATTCGTACGGTCTGTGAACCCATCTTTGAGAAGCCGCTGGCAGAGATCTCGTTCGGTCATGTGCTGTTGAACCTGTTCAATACCGCACGCCGCTTCAATATGGAAGTGCAACCGCAGTTAGTTTTACTTCAGAAAACATTACTTTACGTTGAAGGGGTGGGGCGGCAGCTCTATCCTCAGTTAGACTTATGGAAAACGGCAAAACCTTTCCTGGAGTCGTGGATCAAAGATCAGGTTGGTCTTCCCGCGCTGGTGCGCTCCCTGAAAGAGAAAGCACCCTTCTGGATTGAAAAAATGCCCGAAATTCCTGAACTGGTGTATGACAGTTTGCGTCAGAGCAAAAACTTGCAGCACAGCGTGGATAAAATTGCCCGCGAGTTGCAAACCAACCATGTGCGTCAGGGGCAGTCCCGGTATCTGTTTGGCATTGGGGCGACACTGTTGTTAAGTGGCACGCTGCTGCTGATCAATCGTCCTGAGTGGGAACTTATGCCCGCCTGGTTGATGGCGGGTGGCGTGGTTGTCTGGTTAGCCGGATGGCGTAAAACGCGCTGAATTGCGTCGCTATAGCAGGGCCGCATAACGTATAATGCGGCCTGATTAATTAATCGTCTACAACTGGGGAAGATGTATGGGTGGTATCAGTATTTGGCAATTGTTGATCATTGCCGTCATCGTCGTGCTGCTGTTCGGTACCAAAAAACTTGGTTCTATCGGTTCCGATCTCGGTGCATCCATCAAAGGCTTCAAGAAAGCGATCAAAGATGATGACGAGAAGCAGGATAAATCCAGCCAGGATGCGGATTTCACTGCTAAATCTATCGCTGATAAACAAGACGATGCTAAAAAGGAAAATGCTAAACGCCACGATAACGAGCAGGTGTAATTCGTGTTCGATATAGGTTTTAGTGAACTGCTGCTGGTCTTCGTGATTGGCCTCATTGTTCTGGGGCCACAACGTCTGCCTGTGGCAGTAAAAACGGTTGCAGGCTGGGTACGTGCGCTACGATCGTTGGCGACAACGGTGCAAAATGAGCTGGCCCAGGAGCTTAAGCTGCAGGAGTTTCAGGACAGCCTGAAAAAAGTTGAAAAGGCGAGCATGGATAACCTGTCGCCGGAACTGAAAGCCTCGATGGACGAACTGCGCGAAGCGGCGGAATCCATGAAGCGCTCCTACAGTGTCAACGATCCGGAAAAAGCGAGCGACGAAGCCAATACCATTCGCAACCCGCTGGTCAAAGATAACGAAGCGCAACATGAAGGCGTGACGCCTGCCACTGCTGAGCACCAGGCTGCTGCGCCCGAACAGTCGCCAGCCGAGCCGGTGATCCCCAAACAAGAACCGACGCCAGCGCCCGCAGAGAAAAAGCCTGCACCCGTTGCTGACGCGTCCCCCTCGTCGAGTGATAAATCGTAAACATGGCAGTAGATGAAACTCAACCGCTGATTACGCACCTGATCGAGCTGCGTAAACGCCTGCTGAACTGCATTATTGCGGTTTGCCTCATTTTTTTATGCCTGGTCTATTTTGCCAACGACATCTATCAGCTGGTCTCTGCACCCCTGATCAAGCAGATGCCGCTCGGGGCAACCATGATCGCCACCGACGTGGCTTCGCCCTTCTTCACGCCGATCAAGCTCACTTTCTGGGTGTCGCTGATTGCTTCTGCGCCAGTGATCCTCTACCAGGTCTGGGCCTTTATTGCCCCTGCGCTGTATAAGCATGAACGCCGTCTGGTGATCCCGCTGCTGGTCTCCAGTTCGCTGCTGTTTTATATCGGCATGGCCTTTGCCTATTTCGTGGTCTTTCCGCTGGCGTTTGGCTTCCTGGCAAATACCGCGCCGGTAGGAGTCCAGGTCTCGACTGATATTGCCAGTTATCTGAGCTTCGTGATGGCGCTGTTTATGGCCTTCGGCGTGGCCTTTGAGGTGCCGGTTGCCATTGTGTTGCTCTGCTGGATGGGGATCACTACTCCGGACGACTTACGGAAAAAACGGCCCTATATTCTGGTGGGCGCGTTTGTCGTAGGCATGCTATTAACACCGCCGGATGTCTTCTCGCAAACTCTGCTGGCGATCCCGATGTATTGCCTGTTTGAAGTTGGCATCTTCTTCTCGCGCTTCTATACCGGCAAGCGACGTGAAGATCACGACGAAGAGTCCGAAGAGACAAAAGAGTAACATCAACCGCCCGCCAGGGCGGTTGTCATATGGGAGCCTGTATGTTTGATATCGGTCTGAACCTGACCAGCCCGCAGTTTGCCCAGGATCGTGACGAGGTGGTGGCCAGGGCTGTCGCCGCCGGGGTAAACGGATTGCTGCTGACGGGTACCAACCTGCACGAAAGCGAGCAGGCGCAGCAGCTGGCGCAGCGCTACGACCGCTGCTGGTCAACGGCGGGCGTCCATCCGCACGACAGCAGCCAGTGGACGGCGGAAAGTGCCGACGCACTCCGGGCCTTAGCCGCATGTCCTGAGGTGGTGGCTATCGGGGAATGTGGTCTCGACTTTAACCGCAACTTTTCTACCCCTGCCGAGCAGGAACATGCCTTTAGCGCCCAGTTGGCGTTAGCCGCGGAGCTGAACATGCCGGTGTTTATGCACTGCCGTGATGCCCACGAGCGTTTTCTGGCGTTGCTGGAACCCTGGCTGGATAAACTGCCTGGGGCAGTGCTGCACTGTTTTACCGGCACGCGGGAGGAGGCGATAGCCTGTCTGGAGCGCGGTTTGTATCTGGGGATCACTGGCTGGGTGTGCGATGAACGACGGGGACTGGAACTGCGCGAGTTACTGCCGGTGATACCTGCCGATCGCCTGTTAGTGGAGACCGACGCGCCGTACCTGCTGCCACGCGATCTCCGTCCAAAACCGGCCTCACGACGCAATGAACCGGCTTATCTGGGACATATCATTGAACGGGTCGCCCACTGGCGTGACGAAGAGGCGCAGTGGCTGGCTACGCAGACGGATGACAACGTACGTCGTCTGTTTGGCGTCGAATTTTAAACTTTGCGGAAGCTGGTATTTTTGATGCTCTGCTTCACTTCTTTATTCAGTAAGTTCAGCAGCAGCATGGAGCGGGCTTCACCGTCCGGCTCAGCGAAAATCGCTACCAGCCCTTCAAACGCCCCTTCGGTGATCACTACATCGTCGCCGGAGAAGGGAGTATCGGGATCGGTAATGTCTTCAGGTTGTTTGTAGACCGAGAGCTGGTGGATCACAGAAGCGGGCACCGTCGCCGGGTGCGCGCCAAAGCGCACAAAGTGGCTGACACCGCGCGTCGCACTGATGGTGGTGGTGTGGATCACTTCGGGGTCGAATTCAACAAACAGGTAGTTCGGGAACAGCGGTTCACTGACGGTGGTGCGTTTACCACGGACAATTTTTTCCAGCGTGATCACAGGCGTCAGACAGTTCACTGCCTGGCGTTCCAGATGTTCCTGAGCACGCTGAAGTTGCCCACGCTTGCAATACAGTAAATACCAGGCCTGCATAATGACTCTTTTCCACTTGCTATACCGGCAAGCATATCAAAACCCTGGCGGGATCGCTAAGGTGATTATAATGGCCGTACGCAGAAGAAGCCTTGAATCTTCACGCTTATTTAACAAAACTACAGCATCAGGCAGTCTTACGCCGTATAATAAAATGCTTACAGAGAGAGCTTGACTAACTGCATGAAATACAACGATCTACGCGACTTCCTGGAACTGCTGGAAAAGCAGGGCGAACTGAAACGCATCACCCTTCCTGTCGATCCTTACCTGGAAATGACAGAAATTGCCGACCGCACGCTCCGCGCGGGTGGGCCAGCGCTTCTGTTTGAAAACCCGAAAGGCTATACCATGCCGGTGCTCTGCAACCTGTTTGGCACACCAAAACGTGTGGCGATGGGGATGGGGCAGGAGGATGTCAGCGCGTTGCGTGAAGTGGGCAAGCTGCTGGCCTTTTTAAAAGAGCCTGAGCCGCCAAAAGGATTTCGCGATCTCTTCGATAAGCTGCCGCAGTTTAAGCAAGTCCTGAACATGCCGACCAAACGCCTGCGCGGCGCGCCCTGCCAGCAGAAGATTGTGGAAGGCGATGCGGTCGATCTGACGCGTATCCCAATCATGCAGTGCTGGCCCGAAGATGCCGCCCCGCTCATTACCTGGGGCCTGACCGTGACGCGCGGTCCGCATAAAGAGCGGCAGAACCTCGGCATCTACCGTCAGCAGTTGATTGGTAAGAATAAATTGATTATGCGCTGGCTGTCGCATCGCGGCGGCGCGCTTGATTTCCAGGAGTGGTGCGCGGCCCATCCGGGCGAACGCTTCCCGGTCGCCGTGGCGCTGGGCGCCGACCCGGCCACCATTCTCGGTGCTGTTACGCCGGTGCCAGACACCCTGTCGGAATACGCCTTTGCCGGGCTGCTACGCGGCACTAAAACCGAAGTGGTGAAGTGCGTATCTAACGATCTGGAAGTGCCCGCCAGTGCGGAAATCGTGCTCGAAGGCTACATCGAGGCGGGTGAAATGGCGCCGGAAGGGCCGTATGGCGACCACACCGGTTATTACAACGAAATTGACAGCTTCCCGGTGTTTACCGTGACGCACATTACCCAGCGTGAGGATGCCATTTACCACTCCACCTATACGGGGCGTCCACCGGATGAACCCGCGGTACTGGGCGTGGCGCTGAACGAAGTTTTTGTGCCGATCCTGCAAAAGCAGTTCCCGGAAATTGTTGATTTCTATCTGCCGCCGGAAGGGTGCTCCTATCGCCTGGCGGTGGTAACCATTAAGAAGCAGTATGCCGGTCACGCTAAACGGGTGATGATGGGCGTATGGTCTTTCTTGCGTCAGTTTATGTATACCAAGTTTGTGATCGTTTGCGATGATGACGTTAACGCCCGCGACTGGAATGACGTGATCTGGGCCATTACCACCCGTATGGATCCGGCACGCGATACCGTGTTAGTTGAAAACACGCCCATTGATTATCTGGATTTTGCCTCGCCGGTTTCCGGGCTTGGCTCAAAAATGGGACTGGATGCCACCAATAAATGGCCCGGCGAAACCCAACGTGAATGGGGTCGTCCGATCAAAAAGGATCCTGAGGTGACTGCGAGAGTTGACGCGATCTGGGATGAACTGGCCATAATGAATAACGGTAAAGACGCCTGACGGCGCCGTTATGCCCTATAGACTTGCCGACAGAGAGAGCGAATGACAACCTTAAGCTGTAAAGTGACTTCGGTAGACGCTATCACCGACACCGTATATCGCGTCCGTTTAGTACCTGAATCGGCGTTCTCCTTCCGCGCTGGCCAGTATTTAATGGTGGTGATGGATGAGCGGGATAAGCGTCCTTTCTCAATGGCCTCAACGCCGGACGAGCAAGAGTTTATCGAGCTGCACATTGGGGCGTCAGAGCTGAATCTGTATGCGATGGCGGTAATGGATCGCATTCTGAAAGAGAACGTGATTGAGATTGATATTCCTCATGGCGAAGCCTGGCTACGCGATGACGAAGATCGTCCGTTAATCCTGATTGCAGGCGGCACCGGTTTTTCCTACGTGCGTTCCATTCTGCTGACGGCGCTGGCGCGTAACCCGGACCGGGACATCACCATTTACTGGGGTGGCCGTGAGGCGAAGCACCTTTACGATCTCTCTGAGCTGGAAGCGCTGAGCGTTACTCATCCGAACCTTCGTGTTGAGCCGGTGGTTGAGCAGCCGGAAGAGGGCTGGCGTGGTCGCAGCGGCACTGTGTTAACGGCGGTACTGCAGGATCACGGTACGCTGGTGAATCACGACATCTATATTGCCGGTCGTTTCGAAATGGCAAAAATTGCCCGGGACCTGTTCTGCAATGAACGTGGGGCGCGTGAAGATCGTCTGTTTGGCGACGCGTTTGCGTTTATCTGAAAAGAAAAAGCCCGCCCCTGACAGGCGGGAAAACGGCAACTAAACTTTTCCCCGTCATCATTCACGCTGCCTCTTTGTTGGCTGCCTTCGCTCCCCCCCGGTCACATAGTTTACTATGCTCCCGGGGATTCGCTCAGTTACTGCCGCGATGCAGCGCGAATAATGTAGGGGAACTATCTTTTGATTACACCCTCTCAAATACCGTCGCGATCCCCTGACCCAGGCCGATACACATGGTCGCCAGACCAAACTGAGCGTCTTTACGTTCCATCAGGTTAATCAGCGTGGTGCTGATTCGCGCCCCGGAACAGCCCAGCGGGTGGCCCAGCGCAATGGCGCCGCCGTTGAGGTTAATCTTCTCGTCGATCTGATCCATCAGCCCCAGATCCTTAATGCACGGCAGGATCTGCGCGGCAAAGGCTTCGTTCATCTCGAAGACGTCGATATCGCTGGTGGACAGCCCGGCTTTTTTCAGCGCCAGCTTTGAGGCGGGCACCGGGCCGTAACCCATGATTGACGGATCGCAACCCACCACCGCCATTGAGCGGATGCGCGCGCGCGGCGTCAGGCCCAGCTCGCGGGCACGGCTTTCGCTCATCACCAGCATCGCCGCAGCACCATCGGACAGGGCGGAAGAGCTACCCGCCGTCACGGTGCCGGTCACCGGATCAAAGGCCGGTCTCAGCGTCGAAAGGGCTTCAACTGTCGTCTCCGGGCGGATCACTTCGTCGAAGTAGAACTGCTTCAGTACACCGTCGGCGTCGTGACCGCCGGTCGGCAGAATTTCATTTTTGAAGGCACCGGACTGCGTTGCAGCCCAGGCGCGGGCGTGTGAGCGGGCGGCAAAGCTGTCCTGCATTTCGCGGCTGATGCCGTGCAGGCGGGAAAGCATCTCTGCCGTTAGCCCCATCATGCCCGCGGCTTTCGCCACGGTGCGGCTCATGCCGGGGTGGAAATCGACGCCGTGGCTCATCGGCACGTGGCCCATGTGCTCCACACCGCCAATCATGCAGACCTGGGCATCGCCGGTCATGATCATGCGTGCTGCGTCATGCAAAGCCTGCATCGATGAACCGCACAGGCGGTTAACGGTGACTGCCGGTACGGAATGGGGGATTTCCGCCAGCAGCGCCGCGTTACGGGCAATGTTAAAACCCTGCTCCAGGGTCTGCTGAACGCAGCCCCAGTAGATGTCGTCCAGAGCGGTAGCTTCCAGCGCCGGGTTGCGCGCCAGCAGGCTACGCATTAAATGTGCGGAGAGATCTTCCGCGCGCACGTTACGAAATGCGCCGCCCTTCGAACGGCCCATCGGGGTGCGAATTGCATCGACAATGACAACCTGTTCCATTGTGACTCCTTAAGCCGTTTTCAGTGCGCCAACCGGACGGGCAGGCTCCACCGGGGGATAGTACGCTTCGTTATGACGCGCTTTGGTACGCAGACCTTCCGGGGCGTGATACAGCGCGCCGAGATGTTCATACTGCTGCGTCATATCCAGATAGCGGGCGCTGCCCAACGTATCCAGCCAGCGGAACGCGCCGCCGTGGAACGGAGGGAAGCCCAGGCCGTACACCAGCGCCATATCGGCTTCCGCAGGGCTGGCGATAATGCCCTCTTCGAGACAGAGCACCACTTCGTTGACCATTGGGATCATCATGCGGGCGATAATCTCTTCGTCGCTGAAATCGCGCTTCGCCTGGCTGACTTCAGCCAGCAGGCTGTCCACGGCTGCGTCTTCTTCTTTCTTCGGTTTGCCTTTGCTGTCTTCTTTATAACGCCAGAAGCCGAGGCCGTTTTTCTGACCGTAGCGGTTCGATTCGAACAGCGCGTCGATCGCATCGCGGTAATCTTTCTGCATCCGCTCCGGGAAGCCGGCCGCCATCACCGCCTGCGCGTGATGCGCAGTATCAATACCGACCACGTCCAGCAGATAGGCCGGACCCATTGGCCAGCCAAACTGTTTTTCCATCACTTTGTCGATCTTGCGGAAATCAGCCCCGTCGCGCAGCAGCTGGCTAAACCCGGCAAAGTACGGGAACAGCACGCGGTTGACAAAGAAGCCCGGGCAGTCGTTCACCACAATCGGGGTTTTGCCCATCTTGCTGGCCCAGGCCACCACTTTGGCGAGGGTTTCGTCAGACGTTTTCTCGCCGCGAATGACTTCAACCAATGGCATGCGATGCACCGGGTTAAAGAAGTGCATTCCGCAGAAGTTTTCCGGGCGCTTCAGGACACTGGCCAGTTCGCTGATTGGAATGGTGGAAGTGTTGGACGCCAGCACGGTATCCGGGCGCACCTTGTCTTCTGTCTCTGCCAGTACCGCTTTTTTCACCTTCGGGTTTTCGACTACCGCTTCGACCACCACATCCACACGATCGAAACCGCTGTATTCCAGCGTCGGGTGGATCGTGGAGATCACCCCGGAGAGCTTCAGGCCGTCGATCTTGCCGCGTTCGAGCTGTTTGTTCAGCAGCTTGGCCGCTTCGGTCATGCCCAGGGTCAGCGACTTCTCGTTGATATCTTTCATGACCACCGGCACGCCTTTCCAGGCCGACTGGTAAGCGATGCCGCCGCCCATAATGCCTGCGCCCAGTACCGCCGCCTGTTTTGGCGTCTCGACATTTTTGGTGAGCTGCTTCGCTTTGCCCTTAACGAACTGATCGTTGAGGAAAATACCGACCAGCGCGCGGGCTTCGTTGGTATGCGCCAGGGGGACGAAACTTTGGTTTTCTAATTTCAGTGCGTCGTCACGGCCCAGGCGTGCCGCAGATTCGATGGTTTTCACTGCGGTGATCGGCGCAGGGTAGTGTTTACCCGCGGTTTGCATCACCATGCCTTTGGCAATCGTGAAACTCATGGTGGCTTCAATTTTACTTAAGTGCAGCGGCTCCAGTTTCGGCTGGCGTTTTGCTTTCCAGTCTAGGTCGCCATTGATCGCCTGGCGCAGAATGGCGAGCGCACCTTCATGCAGTTTTTCAGGCTTAACGACGCCATCCACCAGACCGAGTTTTAACGCCTGATCGGCACCGACATCTTTACCGGCAGCAATAATCTCCAGGGCGCTGTCGGCACCCAGCAGGCGCGGCAAACGGACCGAGCCGCCAAAGCCCGGCATAATGCCCAGTTTGGTTTCAGGCAGGCCGATACGCAGATCCGGGGTGGCCAGACGGTAATCGGTCGCCAGCACGCATTCGCAGCCGCCGCCCAGTGCATAGCCGTTGACCGCAGAGATAGTCGGGACCGGAAGATCTTCCAGACGGTTAAAGACGCTGTTGGCAAAATGCAGCCACTGGCTCAGTTGCTCTTGTGGCACCAGGAACAGCGAGAGGAATTCGGTGATGTCTGCGCCGACGATAAATGCCGCTTTCTCAGAACGCAGCAACAGACCTTTTAAGTCGGCCTCTTTTTCCAGAACGTCCAGCGCATGGCCAAGACTGGCCACGGTTGCGGTGTCCAGTTTATTCACTGAGCCGGGGGCGTCGAACACCAGTTCGGCAATGCCACCTTCCAGCCAGTCTACGTACAGGGTGTCGCCTTTGTAGAGCATGTCGGTCTCCTGAATCCAGCAATTGGATCTGGTCATACCAGATGAATCGGAGTGTGGGTTTTGTGTTAATGAAATGCAAATTACTCATTAAATAATTGTAGGTCTGATCACGCTCGGCGGAGATCACGCAGCCTTTCTGAGGTGTGCTAAGATGCGGATACTTGAGGTCAAAACAAAAGGAAGAACGATGGACTCACTGGCCGCGCTGTATAAAAATCACATTGTTACGTTACAGGAACGTACCCGCGACGTACTGGCTCGCTTTAAGCTGGATGCCTTACTCATCCACTCCGGCGAGCTGTTTAATGTCTTTCTCGACGATCACGCTTATCCCTTCAAGGTGAACCCGCAATTTAAAGCCTGGGTGCCGGTAACCCAGGTTCCCAATTGCTGGTTGCTGGTGGATGGCGTGAACAAGCCAAAACTGTGGTTTTACCTGCCAGTGGATTACTGGCACAACGTGGAACCGTTGCCGACCTCTTTCTGGACCGAAGAGGTTGAGGTGATTGCCCTGCCGAAAGCAGACGGCATTGGTAGCCAGTTACCTGCTACCCGCGGCAACATGGCCTATATTGGCCCGGTGCCAGAACGTGCGCGCGGTCTGGACATCGCAGCGGATAACATTAACCCGAAAGGCGTTATCGACTATCTGCACTACTACCGTTCCTACAAGACCGATTATGAGCTGGCGTGTATGCGCGAAGCGCAAAAAACCGCGGTCAATGGCCATCGTGCGGCGCACGAAGCCTTCCTGTCCGGGATGAGCGAGTTCGACATTAACCTGGCCTATCTGACGGCCACCGGCCATCGTGATACCGACGTGCCGTACAGCAACATTGTGGCGCTGAATGAGCACGCGGCAGTGTTGCACTACACCAAACTCGATCACCGCGCACCGTCCGAAATGCGCAGTTTCCTGCTGGATGCTGGCGCGGAGTACAACGGCTACGCCGCCGACCTGACCCGCACCTGGGCCGCGAACAGCGATACCGAGTTCGCCCAGCTGATCAAAGACGTGAATGAAGAGCAACTGGCCCTGATCGCCACCATGAAGGCCGGTGTGAGCTACGTGGATTACCACATCCAGTTCCATCAGCGCATCGCGAAGCTGCTGCGTAAGCATCAGATCGTCAGCGATATGAGCGAAGAGGCAATGGTGGAAAACGACCTGACCGGGCCGTTTATGCCGCACGGTATTGGCCATCCTCTGGGTCTGCAGGTTCACGATACAGCGGGCTTTATGCAGGATGACACCGGTACGCATCTGGCCGCGCCGTCCAAATATCCTTACCTGCGCTGCACGCGTATCCTGCAACCGCGTATGGTGCTGACCATCGAGCCGGGTATTTACTTCATTGAGTCTCTGCTGGCGCCGTGGCGCGAAGGGCAGTTCAGCAAGCACTTCAACTGGCAGAAGATTGAGGCGCTGAAGCCGTTTGGCGGCATCCGTATCGAAGATAACGTGGTGATCCACGAAAACGGTACTGAAAACATGACGCGAGATCTGAAGCTGGCGTAATGGACAGCTGGCTCATACCGGCAGCGCCGGTCACCTTTGCGGAAGAGATCAAAAAAAGCCGTTTCATCACGCTGTTGGCACATACCGACGGCGTGGAGGCGGCAAAAGCCTTTGTTGAGTCAGTACGGGCAGAGCACCCTGACGCACGCCACCACTGCGTGGCGTGGGTCGCCGGGCCGCCTGATGATTCGCAGAAGCTGGGGTTCTCGGATGATGGTGAACCGGCGGGCACGGCGGGTAAACCGATGCTCTCTCAGTTAATGGGCAGTGGCGTGGGTGAAATCACCGCCGTCGTGGTGCGTTACTACGGCGGCGTATTATTGGGAACGGGCGGGCTGGTTAAGGCCTATGGCGGCGGTGTTCAGCAGGCGCTTAATCACCTGTCAACGATCCGCAAAACGCCACTTACCGAATATACTTTATTGTGCGATTACGCCCAGTTATCCGGCATCGAGTCGTTGCTGAAGCTGTATCAGGGTCTGATTGTGCACAGTGATTACCAGGCGACGGTGCAATTGCGTGTGGCGCTACCTCAGGCGTCGCTTCCGGCATTCTCAGCAAAACTGGCTGATTTTAGTCGTGGTTCGTTGCAATTACGGCCGATTGAAGAATAATCCCCACCTTACTTTTTGAATACCAAAGGAAGCGGCAGAGATGCATTTTCGTGCCATAACCCGAATCGTTGGATTGCTGGTCATACTTTTCTCCGGGACGATGATCCTTCCCGGACTGGTGGCGCTTATTTATCGGGATGGTGCGGGCCGGGCCTTTACACAGACCTTTTTCGTCGCGCTGATGATTGGCTCCTTATTATGGTGGCCTAACCGTCGTGAGAAAGGGGAGCTGAAATCCCGCGAAGGCTTCCTGATCGTGGTGCTGTTCTGGACCGTGCTGGGCAGCGTGGGGGCATTGCCCTTCATCTTTTCTGAACAGCCCAACCTGACCATCACCGATGCGTTCTTTGAATCCTTCTCCGGGTTGACCACCACCGGTGCTACCACGCTGGTGGGGCTGGACTCGCTCCCCCACGCCATCCTCTTTTATCGCCAGATGCTGCAATGGTTCGGCGGGATGGGGATCATCGTATTAGCCGTGGCGATCCTGCCAATTCTGGGCGTCGGGGGGATGCAGCTGTACCGGGCAGAGATGCCGGGGCCGCTGAAAGATAATAAGATGCGCCCGCGTATCGCCGAGACGGCCAAAACCTTATGGCTCATCTATGTGCTGCTGACCGTTGCCTGTGCGCTGGCGCTGTGGTTCGCTGGAATGCCGGCCTTTGATGCTATCGGCCATAGCTTTGCCACCATCGCGATTGGTGGGTTCTCCACCCATGATGCCAGTATCGGCTATTTTGACAGCCCAACGATCAACACCATCATTGCGGTCTTCCTGCTGATCTCCGGCTGTAACTATGGTCTGCACTTCTCTTTACTTAGCGGTCGTAACCTGAAGGTCTACTGGCGCGATCCCGAATTCCGCATGTTTATCGGCGTACAGCTGACGCTGGTGGTGATTTGTACCCTGGTGCTTTGGCTGCACGATGTCTATGCCTCGGCGGTCACTACGGTGAACCAGGCCTTCTTCCAGGTGGTGTCGATGGCGACGACGGCAGGCTTCACCACCGACAGCATTGCGCGCTGGCCGCTTTTCCTGCCGGTCCTGCTACTCTGTTCAGCGTTTATCGGCGGCTGTGCCGGCTCGACGGGGGGCGGGCTAAAAGTGATCCGCATCCTGCTGCTGTTTAAGCAGGGCAACCGCGAACTTAAACGTCTGGTTCACCCGAATGCGGTCTATAGCATTAAGCTGGGTAACCGCGCGCTGCCAGAACGTATTCTTGAAGCGGTGTGGGGCTTCTTCTCCGCCTACGCGCTGGTCTTTATCGTCAGCATGCTGGCGATTATCGCAACGGGTGTGGATGACTTCTCGGCGTTCGCTTCCGTTGTGGCCACACTGAATAACCTGGGACCGGGCCTCGGCGTAGTCGCAGATAACTTTGCCAGCATGAATCCGACCGCGAAGTGGATCCTGATTGCCAACATGCTGTTCGGGCGTCTTGAGGTCTTTACGCTGTTGGTCCTCTTTACGCCAACTTTCTGGCGCGAATAAAGGGAGCCATTTATGAAAACATTAATTCTATTTTCAACCCGTGACGGACAAACGCGCGAGATTGCCGCTTTTCTGGCTTCTGAGTTAAAAGAGCAGGGCATCTATTCCGATGTCATCAACCTGAACCGTACCGATGAGATTGCGTGGCAGGAGTATGACCGCGTGGTCATCGGGGCCTCGATTCGCTACGGTCATTTCCATCCGGCGGTGGATCGCTTTGTGAAAAAGCATGTGGCTACGCTGAACAGCCTGCCGGGGGCGTTCTACTCTGTAAACCTGGTGGCACGTAAAGCAGAAAAGCGCACACCGCAGACCAACAGCTACACCCGTAAGTTTTTGCTGAACTCGCCCTGGAAGCCAGCGGCCTGTGCCGTCTTTGCCGGTGCGCTGCGTTACCCACATTATCGCTGGTACGACCGCTTTATGATCCGTCTTATTATGAAGATGACCGGCGGCGAAACCGATACGCGCAAAGAAGTGGTCTATACCGACTGGTCACAGGTCGCCAGTTTCGCCCGGGAAATTGCGCAATTAACCCGCAATTCGCGGCTTTAATAAACGTAAAGAGCGAAAAGTGAGCGAGCGGAAAACTTTTTGAGATTTATGCTTGTCACCGCCGAAGAACTGCCTATAATGCGCCTCCACTGACACGGAACAACGGCAAACAAGCCGCCGGGTCAG
>NZ_JBICLV010000022.1:0-182289 GCF_043105735.1 Leclercia sp. GLN_9 | reverse complement strand
AAGTGTGCTGATATGGCTCAGTTGGTAGAGCGCACCCTTGGTAAGGGTGAGGTCCCCAGTTCGACTCTGGGTATCAGCACCAGTTTTTAGGTAAAAGTTCGGCGCGTAGAAAAGAATTTGTCTGGCGGCTGTAGCGCGGTGGTCCCACCTGACCCCATGCCGAACTCAGAAGTGAAACGCCGTAGCGCCGATGGTAGTGTGGGGTCTCCCCATGCGAGAGTAGGGAACTGCCAGACATCAAATAAGTGAAAAGGCCATCCGTAAGGATGGCCTTTTTGCGTTATGCGTTCCGTAAAACGTGTGGAAAGCGCGCATACCGTAGGCCCGGTAAGCGTAGCGCCACCGGGCAGTGCAAACGATCAGTGAATCACCTGTGACAAGAACGCGCGTGTACGTTCCGATTTAGGGTGAGAGAAGAATTCTTCCGGTGGCGCTTGCTCGACGATCTCCCCGCGATCCATAAAGATGACCCGATCTGCTACGGTTCTGGCAAAACCCATCTCATGCGTCACGCACAGCATCGTCATTCCTGATTCAGCCAGCCCTATCATGGTATCCAATACTTCTTTCACCATCTCAGGATCCAGAGCTGAGGTAGGTTCATCGAACAGCATAATTTTCGGTTTCATACACAGAGAGCGGGCGATGGCCACGCGCTGCTGCTGTCCTCCCGAGATCTGCCCTGGAAATTTATGTGCATGTTCTGCGATGCGCACACGTTCCAGATAGTGCATGGCCAGCGCCTCCGCTTCCTTTTTTGGCATTTTGCGTACCCAGATGGGGGCCAGGGTGCAATTTTGCAGAACGGTCAGGTGGGGGAACAGATTAAAATGCTGGAATACCATACCCACTTCCTGGCGAACACGCTCCACGTTACGGATGTCGTCATTCAGCTCGATTCCATCAACAACAATCCTTCCTTGCTGATGTTCTTCCAGGTGGTTAATGCAACGGATGGTAGTTGATTTACCCGAGCCTGAAGGGCCGCAAAGGACAATACGTTCCCCTTGTTTTACCTTCAGGTTAATGTCTTTCAGAACGTGAAATTGCCCGTACCACTTATTCACATTATCCAGCGTAATCATCGCGTCAGCGGGGGTCATAGTTATCTGGCTCATAGGTTCCTCAGTGCGGTGTACGCCCGGTGTTAAAGCGCTTTTCCAGATGCTGGCTGTAGCGCGACATGCTAAAACAGAAAATCCAGTAGATAAGCGCAGCAAAAACATAACCTTCTGTCGACATGCCCAGCCACGCCGGGTCGACAGTGGCCTGCTGCACGCTACTGAAGAGATCGAATAAACCAATGATGATCACCAGACTGGTATCTTTGAACAGCGCAATAATGGTGTTCACCAGACCCGGTATCACCAGTTTCAGCGCCTGCGGCAGGATCACTAATCCCTGCGTTTTCCAGTATCCCAGCGCCAGCGATTCGGCGGCTTCATACTGGCCCTTTGGCAGGGCCTGTAACCCGCCGCGTACGACCTCAGCTACATAGGCAGACTGAAACAAAATGACGCCAACCAGGGCGCGGATCAGTTTGTCAATGGTGGTGCCCTCTGCCATAAACAGCGGCAGCATTACCGACGACATAAACAGCACGGTGATCAGCGGTACTCCACGCCAGAACTCAATGAAAATCACCGACAGGATACGCACGACCGGCATGGTTGAACGGCGCCCAAGCGCCAGCAAAATGCCTAATGGCAATGCGCCAGCTATCCCCACCGAGGCGATAATCAGCGTCAGCGTCAGGCCACCCCACTGGCGGGTTTCGACGCGCTCCAGCCCCAGCACACCGCCATAGAGTAACAACCAGACGATAAGGGGATAGATCACAGCCCAACAGGCGATGTACCGTCCCCGCTGCGGTAATCCTTTCCAGAACATGGGCAAGATAGAAAGCAGCCCCACGAGCAGGGCCAGATTGATGCGCCAGCGCTGGTCGTGCGGGTAAAGCCCATACATGAACTGGCCGAAACGCTGATGAATGAAGACCCAGCAGGCTCCCTCTTTCGTACAATCGGCGCGCGTGGTGCCGACCCAGTTAGCCTGCAAAAACGCCCAATTGAGAAGGGGCGGGATCAGCTCCCACATCAGCCAGAAACAGAGCAGGGTGAGTAAGCTATTACTCCAGCTAGAGAACAGGTTTTTACGTACCCAGATAATAATGCGTCCATTGCCGGTCGTGGCCGGACGCACAGGGTGAGACAAGACGGCTTTTGTCATCATGATTCCTTAGCGTTCAGCCAGCGCGATGCGACGGTTATAGATATTCATTAACAGGGAAATGGTCAGGCTGATAATCAGGTAAACCGACATCGTGATGGCGATCGTTTCGATAGCCTGGCCCGTCTGGTTAAGAACGGTGCCGGCAAACAGAGAAACCATATCGGGATAGCCAATCGCGGCCGCAAGGGACGAGTTTTTCACAATGTTGAGATACTGGCTGGTCAGCGGTGGGATGATAACCCGCATGGCCTGGGGAATGATGACCTGACGTAGCGTGACCGGGTTTGGCAGGCCAAGCGAGCGAGCGGCTTCATGCTGGCCATGAGGAACGGCCTGAATGCCGGCGCGAATAATTTCTGCGATAAAGGCTGAGGTATAGATCGAAAGTGCCAGCGTCAGAGCAGCCAGCTCAGGAATTAATACCATACCGCCGCGGAAATTAAACCCCCGCAACTGCGGCACATCCCAGTGCATCGCCGGACCAAAAATGACGTGCGCCAGACCCGACAGGATCACCAGCAAGATCAGCGTTACCGGCCAGGTGCGCCGTAACTGTCCGGTTTTGATCTGATGCATTCGGTTGTAGCGGAACAGCGCGACGGAGACGATCACCACGCACGCCAGAGCCGCCAGCAGCGCCAGCATTCCTTCGGCAATCTGCGGAGACGGGATATACAACCCGCGATTGCTTAAAAAGGCCAGATCGAAGGCATCCACCGCCTGGCGAGGCCCGGGCAGGTTACGCAAAACGGCGAAATACCAGAAGAAGATCTGGAGCAGCGGCGGGATATTACGGAACGTCTCAATATAAAACGTGGAAAGCTTACGCAGCAGCCAGTTATCAGACAGGCGTGCAAGGCCCAGGAAAAAGCCCAGCAGAGAAGCAAAAACAATGCATAACCCGGAGACCAGCAGGGTATTCATCAGGCCGACCAGGAATACGCGACCGTAGGTATCTCCTTCGGTGTAATCTATTAAGTGCTGAACGATGCCAAATCCCGCACTACGGTCAAGGAAGGCAAAGCCCGAAGTAATGCCGCGTGTACTCAGGTTGGTAACGGTGTTATGGAACAAGTAGATCGCGACGGCCAGGACAGCGAGAACAGCGAGTATCTGGAAAAGCCAGGCGCGAACCGCAGGATTGGAAAAGGAGAAGGCTCCTTTCAGGGCTAAGCGGCGATGGGACATAAAAAACCTCGGGTAACCATGACTCTGGACTGGGCACCGCAACGGCAGTGCCCGTTACAGCATGCTGCTTAGCGTACTGGCGGCGCGTACTGGATGCCGCCATTGTTCCAGAGATTATTCTGCCCACGGCTGATCTTCAGCGCGCTTTCAGAGCCAACGTTACGCTCGAAAATTTCAGCGTAGTTACCCACCTTTTTAATGATGTTGTATGCCCATTTGTTATCCAGCTTCAGATCCTTGCCGTAATCGCCCTCTTTACCCAGCAGGTGGGCCATATCCGGTGTGGTTGGATTAGCGGCTTTCTCATCGACGTTCTTCGAGTTGACGCCCATCTCTTCTGCATTAAGCATGGCGAACAGCGTCCAGCGAACAACAGAGTTCCATTCATCATCGCCACGACGCACGACCGGGCCAAGCGGCTCTTTAGAGATCACTTCCGGCAGGACGATCCATTCCGCCGGGTTGCTCAGCTTGATCCGCAGCGCGTAAAGTTGGGACTGGTCGGATGCCAGGGTGTCGCAGCGTCCCGATTCCAGCGCTTTGGCAGATTCGTCAGAGCGGTCGAAAGTCACTGGCGTATATTTCATGTTATTGGCTTTAAAATAATCCGCGACGTTCAGTTCAGTATCAGTACCCGCCTGAATACAGACTGTGGCACCATCAAGCTCTTTAGCGCTCTTCAGGCCTGCTTTATTGTGCGTCAGGAAACCAATGCCGTCGTAATAGGTCACGCCGGTAAAGGACATGCCCATACCGGTATCACGTGAGGAGGTCCAGGTGGTATTGCGTGACAGCATATCCACTTCACCAGATTGCAGGGCGGTAAAACGCTCTTTCGCCGTCAGCGGGGTATATTTAACTTTAGTGTCGTCGCCGAATACAGCGGCAGCAACGCCACGGCACACATCGACATCAATACCGGAGAATTTACCATTGGCATCTGCATAGGAGAACCCCGGCAAACCGTCGCTGATCCCACATTGCACGAATCCTTTCTGCTTAACGGCATCCAGCGTAGCACCCGCCTGGGCCTGGCCGGAGATCGCAAAAAGCACACCTGCAGCGGCGAGGCTGGCCATCATCATCTTTTTCATAATGCATCCTGTGTGTCGAAAATTATCGTTATAGTGAAGCGTTTATAAACGCTTAAACCTGTCTGTGGCTGTGGCCGACGTTAATAAAGCAAACGCGATGCCAGTTTTTGCAATTGACGTAATAAACGATTACGCAACGCGTAAAGCAGAGTGTAGACAGAGATAATTAAATCGAGCGCCCTGAAATGGTGCGAAATTACAACCTGCGCCACAAATCAGAGCAAAAGTTGATTCAGAAACGCAGGAGTAAAAGGATAAATTATGGCGTGAATATTGGAGGCCAACAGGATGTGAATAACATCACGTCGGCAAACTGAAATAAAAATAAAACGGCAAAAAGATGTGAGCAGCGGCAGGATTATTTATGAACCTAAATCGGGAAAGCAAAAGCGCGAACGAATTCGCGCTTTATGGATTACTTAGACACGGCAATGATGCCCAGCGTCAGGCCTGCAACGGCTGCTGCGCCACCTGCTATCGCCCCTGCAGTTTCCCAGTTATCCTGCGTGGTACCCTTCATACAGGTATTAGTATGAACCAGTCGGCCCTGATCGTCGTATACCGGTACGCACGGAGAGTCATGCGCGCAACCTGCAAGCAGCGCGGTAAGGAGTGCAACCGAAATGAGTCTTTTCATGGTGTTACCTCAAAATGAAATCTAACTTTGCGATATAGTCAGTCGTGTGTTCCGCAAAGCTGATGCTTATATTACCACCGCTTAAAAATCGCCATAAAGGGTGAATAATCTCAAATTATTTGGATTGTAAAAAAGATGGAGAAATCCTTCTTACTGCGAGCCAATAATGGAGGAATTAGGGAGAAGCATTGATTAAGTACGCAAGCTAAAAATCGCAAGCAAACAATTCATTGGGGTGCTAATTAATAAGATAAATAAATGGATAAGACTAATTTTCTGTTTATTATCATCAATAAAGGCGCCGAAGCGCCTTTATCTATTACTGTTCTTGATGACGCGTAAAGCGTCTGCGTACCACGACAAAGAAGACCGGCACAAAAAAGATGGCCAGCAAGGTTGCCGAAAGCATGCCGCCCATTACCCCGGTACCCACGGCGTTTTGCGCGCCACTGCCAGCGCCGTGGCTGATGACCAGCGGCATCACGCCGAGGATAAACGCCAGGGAGGTCATCAGGATCGGACGCAGGCGCATACGGGACGCCTCCAGCGTGGCTTCAACAATGCCTTTCCCCTCTTTCTCCATCAGATCCTTAGCAAATTCGACAATAAGAATCGCGTTCTTTGCCGACAGGCCGATCGTGGTAAGTAGCCCCACCTGGAAATAGACATCATTGTTCAGCCCGCGCAGGGAGGCGGCCAACAAGGCACCGACTACCCCCAACGGCACCACCAGCATCACTGAAAACGGAATCGACCAGCTTTCATACAGCGCTGCCAGACAGAGGAACACCACCACCAGCGAGATGGCGTACAGGGCAGGTGCCTGGTTGCCTGACAGCCGTTCCTGGTAGGACATGCCGGTCCAGTCAAAACCAATACCCGTCGGCAGTTTCGCCGCCAGTTGCTCCATTAAGGCCATTGCTTCACCGGTACTTTTGCCTGGCGCGGCCTCCCCGAGGATCTCCATTGAAGGAGTGCCGTTATAGCGTTCGAGACGCGGTGACCCGTAGATCCAGTGTGACTCGCTGAACGCCGAAAGCGGCACCATTTCACCGTTAGCGCTGCGCACATAAAGGCGATTGATATCCGCCGGCAGCATCCTGAAAGGCGCGTCTGCCTGGACATAGACCTTCTTCACCCGACCACGGTCTATGTAGTCATTGACGTAGGTGCCCCCCAGGGCGGTGGAGATGGTCTGGTTGATGTCCGACACGCTAACGCCCAGCGCCTGCGCTTTCTCCTGATCGATATCCAGCTTGAACTGCGGGGTATCTTCCAGACCATTAGGCCGCACGCGAACCAGAAGATCGGGATGAGCTTTGATCATGCCCAACAGCTGGTTTCGGGCCTGCGTAAGCTGGTTATGGCCCAGGTTGGCCTGGTCGATAAGCTCAAAATCGAACCCGGTAGCGGTGCCCAGCTCAATAATGGCAGGCAGGTTGAACGGAAACACCAGCCCATCTTTAATCTGGCTGAAGGCCCGGCTTGCCCGGCTGACGATAGCCGCGACGCCGTTGGCGGCGCCAGGGCGTTCCTCCCAGGGCTTAAGGCTGATAAATGCCACCCCGGCATTTTGCCCCTGACCGCTGAAGCTGAAGCCGTTAACGGTAAACACCGACTCCACGTTAGCTTTTTCTTTGGTGAGGTAATAATGCTCAACCTGATCCAGCACCTGCTGGGTACGGGTTTGTGTAGCGCCCGCCGGGAGCTGCACCATGGTCATGAAAACACCCTGGTCTTCTTCCGGCAGGAACGAGGTCGGCAGGCGCAGGAACAGCACCGCCATACCGCCGACAATAAGGACATAGACCACCAGATAGCGGCCGGTCTTGCGCAGAATATGGCTGACGCTATTGCTGTAGTGCGCCACGCTCCTGTCGAACAGCGCATTGAACCAGCCGAAGAATCCGCCTTTAGGCTCATGATGCTCGCCGGGTGATTTGAGCAGAGTGGCGCACAGCGCAGGAGTCAGGATCAGCGCCACCAGTACGGAAAGCGCCATAGCTGAGACAATCGTCAGGGAGAACTGGCGATAAATCGCCCCGGTGGAACCGCCGAAAAAGGCCATCGGGATAAATACTGCCGACAGCACCATGGCAATGCCGACCAGCGCCCCCTGGATCTGCGACATCGATTTTTGTGTTGCCTCTTTTGGCGGTAGCTTTTCCTCTACCATCACGCGCTCGACGTTCTCTACCACCACGATGGCGTCATCCACCAGTAAGCCTATCGCCAGCACCATACCAAACATGGTCAGGGTATTGATGGAGAAGCCAAACGCCGCCAGAACCGCAAAAGTACCCAGCAACACCACCGGCACGGCAATGGTCGGGATCAGCGTGGCGCGCAGGTTTTGCAGGAACAGATACATCACGAGGAAGACGAGGATGATGGCTTCAAACAGCGTCTTCACCACTTCATGGATGGAGATCTTCACAAACGGCGTGGTGTCGTAGGGATAGACCACCTTCAGGCCCTGCGGGAAGAAGGTTTGCAGCTGCGCCAGTTTGCTTTTAATCGCTGCGGCAGTATCCAGCGCGTTGGCACCGGTGGCAAGTTTGATCCCCAGCCCGGTCGCCGCCTGGCCGTTGATTTTGGTCACCATGTTGTAGTTTTCACCGCCAGGCGCAATGCGGGCGACATCTTTCAGATGGACCATTGATCCGTCCTGATTGACCTTCAGGGTAATGTTGCCAAACTCTTCGACGGTTTTCAGGCGCGTCTGGGCGATGATCGAGGCATTGAGCTGCTGGCCCGGCACCGACGGTGTGCCGCCCAACTGACCTGCGGCAATCTGGTTATTCTGGGTTTTGAGTTGATTGATGACGTCAAGCGGCGTCAGCTGATAGGCATTCAGCTTATTCGCGTCCAGCCAGATACGCATCGCATACTGGGCACCAAAGAGTTGTACATCACCCACCCCGGAGGTGCGGCTAATGGCATCCTTGACGTTAGAGGCAACATAGTCAGAGATATCGTCCTGGCTAAGGTTTTTATTGTCTGAGACAAAGCCAGCCACCAGCAGGAAGCTACTGCTCGACTTCTCCACGCCGATTCCCTGCTGCTGCACTTCCTGCGGCAGCAGCGGCATCGCCAGCTGTAATTTGTTCTGCACCTGCACCTGCGCAATATCCGGGTCGGTGCCTGACTGGAAGGTCAGGGTGATGGTCACGCTGCCCGACGAATCGCTGGTGGAGGACATATACATCAGGTTATCGATGCCGTTCATGTTCTGTTCGATAACCTGAGTCACCGTATCCTGTACCGTCTGGGCATCGGCACCGGGGTAGGTCGCCGAAATCGCCACGGCAGGAGGGGCAATGGTGGGATACTGGGCGATAGGCAATTTCAGGATCGCCAGCCCGCCCGCAATCATCAAAATAATAGCGAGTACCCACGCAAAAACCGGGCGCTGAATAAAGAAGTTAGCCATGCTCTGTTCCTTACCCCGCTTTTTGCGCAGTGGTATCTGGCGTAGCGACAACCGCGACGCCAGGGCGCACTTTTTGCAGCCCGCTGACAATCACCCGATCGCCTTCCTGCAGGCCCTGGGTGATCAGCCATTGATCGCCAATCGCCTGGGGCGCGACGACGTTTCGCGCTTCGGCCTGATTCTTCGCATTCACCACCATCACGCTGGCCTCTCCGCGCGGGGTACGAGTGACCCCTTGCTGCGGCACCAGGATGGCCTGAGGCTGAGTTCCCTCATCAATGCGCGCCCGAACAAACATGCCGGGTAGCAGAATATGTTGCGGGTTAGGGAAGATCGCCCGCAGGGTAATGGAGCCGGTGCTTTCGTCTACGGTGACATCAGAGAATTGCAACGAACCTTTCAGGGGATAGGGCTGACCATTCTCCATCAGCAACTGTACGCTGCTGGCGTTCTCGCCCGTTTGCAGACGGGATTGCTTAAGCCGCATAAAATCGTTGCTGGATTGCGTCACATCGACATAAATCGGATCGAGTTGCTGTACCGTAGCCAGCGCCGAGGCCTGGCCATTTGATACCAGCGCCCCCTCGGTGACGCTGGATTTGCCGATGCGCCCGCTGATAGGTGACGTCACTTTGGTATAAGCGAGATTAATGCGCGCGGTCTCGACGGCTGCCCGGGCCGCAATCACCGAAGCATCAGCCTGACGAGCGGTGGCAACCGCCTGATCGTACTCCTGCTTGCTGACGTAATGGGTGCCCATCAACGGCAAATAGCGTTTCACGGTCAGGTGGGCAATGTTAGCCGCAGCCTGAGCTTTGGCCAGCTCGCCCGAAGCGCTGTCAAACGCGGCCTGATACGTGGCCGGATCGATCTGATACAGCGATTCCCCCGCTTTTACATCGCTGCCCTCGGTAAAGTTGCGCTTCAGGACGATGCCACTCACCTGAGGGCGAACCTCTGCAACACGATACGCATCGGTGCGGCCCGGCAGTTCGGTGGTGACAACCAGCGGCGCGCTTTTCACGACATGAACCATAACCTGTGGTGAAGGTGGCTGCTGGGCTTGCGCGCTGTGATCATCACAACCCACGAGTAATGCGGCACCGATGATAAAACCGGATAAGGGTAAAAACCTGAAATTAGGCGTCATGGCTATTCCTTCAAAATCATCAATCCGCATTAACCGACAGCGGTTAAGCGTTAAGGAGAGGTAAAGAGAAAACGGCGGGCGCCATAATAAAGAATGGGTGGGTGATTTTTTGATTTATAAGTGCGGAGAAAGAATGGATGAGAGAAAATTAGCGCTGAACATGATTAAACAACGGAATAGCATTTCTGGCCATGCATTCCTGCGCAATAAGGTTTATGTGTGTACATGTATTTAGTGAATAAAATGATGCTCAAATATCATTGAAATTTATAAATTAAGCGTGTTGACGTTTTTTGTTCAAAATTATTTTTTGCAGTAATGGATAATACCCGGCCTAATCATTATCCCCATTGTTTGATAAATGTAATTAATCCGTTAAAAGAGTGGCTCCCAATGGCACGCAAAACGAAGGCCGAGGCGCAGAAGACACGCCAGTTGTTGATTGAGGCGGCGATAGAGCAGTTTGCTGCCCGGGGGGTGGCTTATACCACGCTTACGGATATTGCTGATGCCGCCAACCTGACCCGGGGAGCGATTTACTGGCATTTCAGCAGTAAAGCGGAAATTTTTAACGCCATCTGGCAGGAGCAATGCCCACTCCGTGAAATCATTAATGATCAGTTATCCAAAGTAACAGAACGTGATCCTTTATTTAATTTACGTGAGCAGTTTGTTACCGCTTTACAATATATTGCCAGGGACTACCGCCAGCGCGCACTATTACAGATCCTTTATCACAAATGTGAATTTGAACAGGGCATGGTTTCAGAATATGAAATTCGCAAGAGGATCGGCTTCAACGATGAAAACGTGCGTCGGATTCTGCAAAATTGCATTGCGGCAGGCAGTATTTCCGCGCAGATCAATATCGACACGACGTTAATTGTTTTTCATGGTTTTTTTTGCGGGCTGATTAAAAACTGGTTAATGAAACCGGAAAGGCTGGACCTGTATCAACAGGCCCCCGCGCTGGTGGATAATATCCTCTCGACCTTACAGGCTGCCCCGGTGCCGGGCCGGTTCTACGACGCCGCCTCATAACGGCATCAGTCCGGTCAGATTTGCTGCGTCAGCAAGGCCTGCGGATCCCGGCTCATGGCGTTGATAGTCTGCGCCGAAACGGGTTTACCCAGCAGAAAACCTTGTAACGTCGTGCATCCGAGTTCGGTCAAAAACGTCTGCTGCTCCTGGGTTTCAACGCCTTCGGCCACCACCTTCAGGTTAAGGGTCTTCGCCAGCGCAATAATGGCCGCAACGATAGTGGCGTCTTCACCCGTGCCGTTGAGATCTTTAACAAACGCCCGATCGATTTTCAGTTCACACGCTGGAAGCTTTTTCAGGTACAGCAGGCTGGAATAGCCGGTACCAAAATCGTCGATGGAGGCCTTTACCCCCGCCTGCGTCAGTTCGGTAAGCACCCGCACGCTCTCATCCGGATTATTCATGGCCGTCGTTTCAGTCACTTCCAGGATCAGCGTATGGGGCGGAATGCCATGTCGTGCCAGGCTACCCATCACCGTATCAACCAGCTGGGGTTGTTCAAACTGCAGCGTGGAGAGGTTCACTGCCACCGACCACTCGGTATGCCCTTCGAGATGCCATACACGGAGCTGGCGGCAGGCCTCATCGATCACCCAGTTGCCAATAGGAATAATCAGCCCGCTCTTTTCCGCCAGCGGCAGGAACTGGTCAGGGGATAACAACCCCTGGGTAGGGTGCTGCCAGCGCAGCAAGGCTTCAAAGCCGACGATAGGGCCAGCCGGGGCTTGAAACTTCGGCTGATAAACCAGATGCAGCTCGTGGCGATCCTGCGCCAGCCACAGATCGTTCATCAGCTGGAGCTGTTTCTGCGCCAGCGTATTCATTGAAGGCTGGAAGAAGTGGTAGCCGTTACGCCCCATATGCTTGGTGTGATACATCGCCGCATCGGCGTTAAACATCAGCTCCCGCTGGTTTTTGCCGTCGTGCGGATAGATAGCAATCCCGACGCTGAGGGTAACCACCAGGTCGTAGAGTTCAAAGCTGAAGGGCTGATCGATTACATGCACCAGCGCGCTGGCCAGCGACGCGGCATCGTTCGGGGTATCGATCTCGGCCAGCAGAACAAACTCGTCACCGCCAATACGGGCGAGGGTGTATTGACCTTTCAACGGCTGCTCAAGGCGTTCTGTGACAGCAATCAGCAGCTTGTCACCGGCGTCGTGCCCATAGGCATCGTTAACGGCTTTGAAGCCGTCCAGATCCATAAACAGCAGCGCGAATAACTTTCCTTCGCGATCGGCTTTGTTGATCGCCTGATCGAGACGGTCCTCCAGCAGCACACGGTTTGGCAAGCGTGTCAGCGTGTCGTGCAGCGCCAGCTGCGCCAGTTCACGGTTCGCTTCCGCGAGCGACGAGGCCAGAAGGGCGGTGCGAGCCTGTAGCCTGGCGTCAAACATCGAGACCAGCAGCGTAATACCCAGAATGGAGAGCGCAACGACGCTCACCAGCACCGCCAGCCAGCTGCCGTTTACGCCCTGGTGGTGCATATGGGCCTGAACCGGGAACTGCGCGGCCATCATCCCCGTGTAGTGCATGCCAGCAATGGCAACGCCCATCAGGACGGCGGCGCCTGCACGCATCAGCGCAACCTGGGCCGCGTCGCGGCGTAGACGAAACGTGAGCCACAGGGCGGCCAGCGAGGCGAGCAGGGCGATCACTACCGATAGCGCAACCCAGCGCATATCCCATACGATAGCCGGCTCCACCTGCAATGCAGCCATCCCGGTGTAGTGCATCGCGACAATACCGGTACCCAGAATCACGGCACCGGTGAACAGGCGACGCCTGCGAAAATGATCCCGGCTCACCAGCCAAATGGCGAACAGCGAGGCGCCGATGGCAATAAGCATTGAGAGTGCCGTTGGCAGCAGGCTGTAGTTCAGCCGCAGGGTGACATCCATCGCCAGCATGCCGATAAAATGCATAGACCAGATGCCGATGCCCATGGCGATACCGCCACCCGTCAGCCAGACACGTGCCGCGATGCCCGTACTTCCCACTACCCGGCCTGCCATATTCAGGGCGGTGTAGGATGCAAGAATGGCGACAACAAAAGAGATAACCACAAGAAGTTGGTCGTATTGGCTAACCAGCATGATCTCATCAACTCAAACGCAGGGAGGTATTACGTGATACCGGGTGAGACGGGCTGAGACATTATCATCCAACGGAGATGCCTCAAAGGCTTTTAAGTCCGCACATTTTTCGAGGGAAAGTAAGGGCTTAATCCAGATCTGCGCAGTTAATTAGCTTAAGTGGATTTACGGAGTCCATATTACGGCATTTGTCCGTTTCCGTAGACATCAGCTCAATCCACTGCATTAACAGTGCATCAAAAATGAAAACGCTAATCGCGAAGACGACTAACCACCCATACTTACGGATCATTCGGAGTTTCCGGGTACAAAGGAAAAGAGTGCAGGAAATATACACGAAAAATAGCGGCTGAGAAGTGGGCAGACCGATGTTTACGTTTCGGTTGTTAGCCGCGTGATGAGGGGAGCAAAACGGGGGAAAAGAGGGCATAAAAAAAGGCGCGTCCCCATGCCGGTTTGCGCCTTTTTATACAAGCATTTAGCTAATCGAAATTAGTTCATGCCGTACTTTTTCAATTTCTTACGCAGCGTACCACGGTTGATACCCATCATCAGGGCAGCACGGGTCTGGTTACCACGGGTGTATTGCATCACCATGTCCAACAGGGGCTGTTCAACTTCAGCCAGTACCAGCTCATACAGGTCGTTAACATCCTGACCATTCAGTTGAGCAAAATAGTTCTTCAGTGCCTGTTTAACCGAGTCACGCAGGGGCTTTTGAGTTACTTGATCCTGAGAGTTAACGGTGGAAACGGTCAGTACGTCAGAATTTACGCGTTGTTCGAACATAGTTCTGTCAGCTCTTTATTTCATTACGCAAGATTTTCGAAGTATGCCTCCAACGCCTCCAGCTGTACGCTGGCATCCTCTATGGCGTTGAATGTGCGCCGAAACTGGTCATTTGGAGCGTGTTCCTGGAGATACCAGGATACGTGTTTACGCGCAATTCGGTACCCTTTTGCCTGGCCGTAGTGGTCATGCAATTCCCGAACGTGCGAACAAAGCAAGCGCTTGACCTCTGCCAGTGGCAGCGGGGCAAGCAGCTCCCCAGTGTCCAGATAATGCTGGATTTCCCGAAAGATCCAGGGTCTTCCCTGAGCCGCACGTCCTATCATCAGAGCATCAGCTCCCGTATAGTCGAGCACAGCTCTGGCTTTAAGCGGGTCAGTAATGTCGCCATTCGCGATAACCGGAATGGAAACTTTCTGCTTAACTGCCCGAATGCTGTCGTATTCAGCTTCGCCGTTGAACAAACAGGCGCGAGTGCGTCCATGTATGGTCAGGGCCTGAATGCCACAATCTTCGGCCAGTTGGGCAATCTCTACGCAGTTACGGTGATCCGGCGACCAACCCGTGCGAATCTTCAACGTAACAGGAACGTCCACTGCGCTGACAACCGCCGTCAGGATTGACTTCACCTGGTCGGGGTATTGCAGAAGGGCTGAACCTGCAAGCTTGCGATTCACTTTTTTGGCCGGGCACCCCATATTGATATCAATAATCTGGGCACCACTTTCCACGTTAATACGCGCGGCGTCTGCCATCTCTTCAGGTACGCTACCGGCAATTTGCACGGTGCGGATACCCGGTTCATCAACGTGCACCATCCGAAGACGGGATTTATCGCTTTCCCAAACCTGCGGGTTAGACGACATCATCTCGGAAACGGTTAAACCTGCTCCCATCTCATAGCACAGCGTCCTGAAGGGCCGGTCGGTAATACCTGCCATAGGTGCTGCGATCAGGCGATTTCTGAGCTGGTGGTTTCCGATGCGCATGAGTTAAGAAATGACCATACTGTGACTGCAAGGCGGCGTATCTTACGCATTTTTTGCACGAGATGAAAGGCCAAACTTTGAACAATCCTCTGTTGTAGATCAAGGAATCGCAACTCTGACTTTTTAGTGCGGATTATTCACTATTTAAATCATTGGGTTAGTGTTGAATGGATATTTTGTGGGCGCTTACAATTTCCCGTAACTTCTCATCATTTCTGGATAAATGAATCAATTCTCCGGGATAATCTGCTGCTATAAGCAGCAGATTATGGTGCATCTTTGCAATCTGCGTCACATTTCAGCACAGGATATCAGAGCAAAAAATGGGCTTATTCAACAACCAGACGGCCATGAAGGGATTGTACCGGGCGGCTGTTATCGTGATGCATGGTGTGGGTGAATTTTTCCAGCTGTGCGGCAGAGACGGTCAGAGGATGCTTGAGCACTACCCACGTTACCCCTTCTGAGCAAGGTGGCGTGGTCAGAGAGCCGCTAAAGCGCCAGTAGGTTTTATCCGCAGGAAGCAATTTGTTCATATCGAGATTTGGCGTAATCGTGACGTTTTGATCAACCCGATCCGGCATTACGCCCCAGAGTTTATCCAGCTCAGGGTTTGCGGCACCCTGATCAAACATAACAGCAACAACCGTCAGTTCGCCGTCGGCATTTTTGTGGACCAGATGCATTTCCATTGCGTATTTTTTACCGTGCACCGTATTTTCGCTTGGCGCATGGAAATGGAACTGCTGTAACGTCCAGTTTTGGTTATCAAGCGTGATGCTGTCGCGTGTATCCGCCTTTTCACTTGCCTGGATAGTGTGACCGTTGTTCGTCAGGGTGACCGGGCCGTCGATATAGTGTGTTTCCAGCGGAGAGAGGTGGGCCTTAACGGTGGTATCGATGTTGACAGGGGACTGATTCATGCCGCTTTTGCATATTTTGTATGCCTCGTCCAGCTCGCCCCAATGTTCCGGTGCGCCTTCCGCCTGATAACTCCAGTGTGATGCAAAAGCCGAAGTTGAGATCATACCCAGCGCCAACAGCGCTGCCTTGCCTGAAATGTTTTTCATGATATTTATCCGATAGATTTTTATATTCAAATCATTAATTAACATTATGATTTGTGTGGTTATTTTAACGGACAAATAAGAGGGAAGGGAGAAAATTCAGACGAGGAAAGGCGTGGTCAGAGGACCACGCCAAAGGCTTATTTTTTACGGCCAGTGATGCGGCACCACTCTTCTTTCTCGACAACCGGGTCGAGGTCAAAGAGATCGGCATAGGCTTCGCAGACGCTGTCTGCCTGGCTGGCAAGGATACCGGAAAGGCCCAGCAGGCCACCCTCAACCGGTAGTACGCTGATTAATGGCGCCAGCTCGCGTAACGGGCCAGCCAGGATATTCGCGACGACCACATCGGCTTTCATGGCCGCTGGCTGGGCATCCGGCAAATAGAGTTCGAGACGATCGGAAACGCCATTGCGCTCGGCGTTGTCACGGCTGGCCTGAATCGCCTGCGGATCGATGTCGATCCCGATCGCTTTTGCTGCGCCCAACTTCAGGGCGGCGATGGCGAGGATCCCGGATCCGCAGCCAAAGTCGATCACCGTTTTGCCATCCAGATCCAGACCATCCAGCCACTGCAGGCACAGGGAAGTCGTCGGGTGGGTGCCTGTTCCGAATGCCAGGCCCGGATCGAGCATCACGTTAACGGCATTTTCATCCGGCACGTCGCGCCAGCTTGGGCAGATCCACAGACGCTTGCCAAACTGCATCGGATGGAAGTTGTCCATCCACTCGCGTTCCCAGTCTTTGTCTTCAAGCTGTTCGATTTTGTGCGCAAAACCGGCGCCCAGCAGCGGATGATTTTCCAGAATCGCGACCACTTCGGCCATATCAGTTTCGGCATCAAACAGGCCGATGACGTCGGTGTCGCCCCACAGGCGGGTTTCACCCGGCAGCGGTTCAAACACCGGGGTGTCATGCGTGTCCTGGAAGGTGATAGAGACCGCACCGGCCTCCATCAACGCATCACTCATCTCTTCGGCATTCGCGCCGGTTGTGTTCAGTTTTAATTGGATCCACGGCATGGCAAAACTCTTTATTTATCAGTAGAAATGACGGCAGGTTGCGGGGCGGATTGACCGAAACGGTTTCCCACGACAAACGCCAGTAAACTTAGCAGTAACGAAGGCACAATCGGATGGAAGCCCAGATACTGAATTTTAAACGTGGCGAGAACGGCATACAGCACGCCTCCGACGATCATCGCGCTCAGGGCGCCCGCCGCATTTGCGCGCTCCCAGTACAGGCCCAGCACCAGTGGCCAGAGGAACACAGCTTCCAGACCGCCAAAGGCCAGCAGGTTCAGCCAGATGATCATCTCAGGTGGCTTCCACGCAGCCAGCAGCAGCAATACACCTAACAGCAGAGTAATGACTGCCGACATCCGTTTCAGCAGTCGCTCATTGTTCATCTGCTCAGGACGCATATTGAGATAGAGATCTTTAATGATGGTAGCGGAACTTTGTAGCAGCTGGGCGTTAATTGTCGACATGATCGCAGCCATTGGCGCGGCAAGGAAGATCCCGGCAGCAAACGGCGGCAGGACTTTTACCATCAGGGTGGGGATCACCAGGTCCGGCACGGTTAAGTCCGGGATCACCGCCCGGCCCAGCGCCCCGGCAAGGTGCATGCCGAGCATCAGGATTGCCACGACGATGGTGCCGATGATAATCCCCCGATGCACCGCCTTGCTGTCCTTATAGGAGATGCAGCGCACGGCCGTATGCGGCAGGCCAATCACCCCGAAGCAGACCAGTACCCAGAAGGAGGTCATAAAGGTGGGGGAGAGGATGTTCTCCGCGCCCTGCGGCGAAACCAGCTTCGGATCGATGGTCTGCAGCGTTTCCACCGCATGAGTTAGTCCCCCCGCTGCGTGTACCACGCCCACCAGCAGCACAATGGTGCCAATCAGCATCACCATACCCTGCATGGTATCGTTGAGCACGCTGGCGCGGAATCCCCCAAACGCGGTGTAGAGCGCAATACTGATACCAAAAATCAGCAACCCGGTTTCGTAAGGGATCCCGGCGGCGGTTTCAAGCAGGCGCGCGCCACCGATAAACTGCACGGTCATGGCGCCGATAAAGGCCACCAGCAGGCTCAGGCTGGCCAGCCAGACTAGTAGGCGGCTCTGATAGCGGGCAAACAGCATGTCGTTAAGCGTTACGGCGTTGTAGCGGCGCGCGAGAATCGCAAATTTTTTCCCCAGAATACCCAGCGAGAGCCAGATGGCAGGAAGCTGGATCATCGCCAGCAGCACCCAGCCCAGTCCGTATTTATAGGCCGCACCCGGGCCGCCAATAAAGGAGCTGGCGCTGATATAGGTGGCGGTCAGGGTCATCGCCAGCACAATACCGCCCATCGAGCGGCTGCCGAGGAAATACTCATTCAGGAAAGTGCCCGTTGTCCTTTTGCGCATGGCATAAACGGACAGGCCAAAAACAACAAACAGATACGCGACGAGCGGCAGGATCACTTCAAGCTGCATTATCGTCATCCTCCAGCGGAATATCGCGATAGATAAATTTCACCATCGCCCAACAGAGCAGAATAAACACCAGCGGGAGCAGCAGGCAGGCCATCTCAAACCAGTGCGGCAGACCGGTAATGCCAATGGCAGAATCAGGTATGTAAGCAGTTACTAACCATGCGGCGAGATAGATAAGGGTTAACCACAGCGCCCAGCGCGCTTCTTTGTGGGCCTGAACAAAACGTTTGTCCATTTTTTGTCCCTTGTGGAAAAGAAAGCGGGGATTGTACCTTATGGGGCTTCGCAATCCCCAGAAATAATAAAGGCCGGATTAACCGGCCTTTTGCTGCTTATAAATGCTTATTTTTCATGAAGACCGAGTTTCTTCTCCAGATAGTGGATGTTGGTGCCACCATGCTGGAAGTTCTCGTCGCTCATAATACGCATCTGCAGATCAACGTTGGTTTTGATGCCGTCGATGATCAGCTCCTGCAGGGCGTTCTTCATGCGGGCAATCGCCACGTCACGGGATTCGCCGTAGCAGATCAGCTTGCCGATCATGGAGTCATAGTACGGCGGTACGGTGTAACCGGCGTAGATATGGGACTCCCAGCGCACACCAAAGCCACCCGGCGCGTGGAAACGCGTGATTTTACCCGGGCTTGGCAGGAAGGTGTTCGGGTCTTCGGCGTTGATACGGCATTCCACCGCATGGCCTTTAACCACAACTTCATCCTGCTTGATGGACAGCGGTTGACCCGCTGCGATACGCAGCTGCTCTTTGATCAGGTCAACACCGGTAATCATTTCGGTCACCGGGTGTTCAACCTGAATACGGGTGTTCATTTCAATGAAGTAGAACTCGCCGTTTTCGAACAGGAACTCAAAAGTACCCGCCCCGCGATAGCCGATATCGACACAGGCTTTCGCGCAACGCTCGCCGATGTAGCGACGCAGTTCCGGGGTGATACCCGGTGCTGGTGCTTCTTCGACCACTTTCTGGTGACGACGCTGCATGGAGCAGTCACGTTCTGCCAGATAGATAGCGTTACCCTGACCGTCAGCCAGCACCTGAATTTCGATGTGACGTGGGTTTTCCAGGTATTTTTCCATGTACACCATGTCGTTACTGAAAGCGGCTTTCGCTTCAGCTTTGGTCATGGAGATGGATTGAGCCAGTTCAGTGTCGCTGCGCACAACGCGCATACCGCGACCGCCGCCGCCGCCGGACGCTTTGATGATAACCGGGTAGCCGATGCGTTTCGCATGAGCACGGTTAGCATCCATGTCGTCGGTCAGAGGGCCGTCGGAGCCAGGAACGGTTGGAACACCGGCTTTCTTCATGGCGGTGATCGCAGACACTTTGTCGCCCATCAGGCGGATAGTGTCAGCTTTCGGGCCGATGAAGATAAAGCCAGAACGTTCTACCTGTTCAGCAAAGTTGGCGTTCTCAGAGAGGAAGCCATAACCCGGGTGAATGGCCACCGCGCCAGTGATCTCAGCGGCGCTGATGATAGCCGGGATATTCAGATAGCTTTTTACGGACGGAGCCGGGCCGATACAGACCGTCTCATCCGCCAGTAATACGTGTTTCAGATCGCGGTCCGCGCTTGAGTGCACAGCGACAGTCTTGATGCCCAGCTCTTTACAGGCACGAAGAATACGCAGTGCGATCTCGCCGCGGTTGGCGATAACAATTTTATCCAGCATGTTCGCCTCGTTACTCGATGACGACCAGCGGCTCGTCAAATTCAACCGGCTGACCACTTTCGACCAGAATCGCTTTCACAGTACCTGACTTGTCAGCTTCGATCTGGTTCATCATTTTCATGGCTTCAACGATGCACAGGGTATCGCCCGCGTTAACTTTCTGGCCCACTTCGATGAACGCTTTAGCGTCCGGGCTCGGGGTGCGGTAGAAAGTACCAACCATTGGGGAACGTACGATGTGACCACTGATTTCCGCTGCTGCTGGCGCTTCCATTGCTGGAGCAGCCGCCGGAGCGACAGCGTTAGACAGAGCTGGCTGCTGCATCATTGGTGCAGCATAAGCTTGTTGCATAACCGGGAAGCCTGCGTTTGGCGCGGCACGGCTGATGCGTACAGACTCTTCGCCTTCAGAAATTTCCAGTTCGGAGATGCCTGATTCTTCAACCAGCTCGATCAGTTTTTTAATCTTACGAATATCCATGAGTGGGTTCCGTACTCTTTGTTTAGTGTGATTGTGACAGGCGTTTTACCGCTGTCTGTAAAGCGAATGAATAACCGTCAGCCCCCAGTCCACAGATGACGCCAGTGGCGATATCCGACAGGTAGGAGTGGTGGCGGAACGGTTCCCGCGCATGCACGTTGCTGAGGTGGATCTCGATAAACGGGATACTCACGGCCAGCAGCGCGTCGCGAATAGCAACACTGGTGTGCGTAAACGCGGCCGGATTAATCAGGATATAGTCTGTTGTGTCTTTAGCCTGATGAATGCGGTCGATGAGTGCGTACTCCGCGTTTGACTGAAAATGGTCAAGTTCCACATTAAGTGCCGCCGCTTCGTTACCCAATTGGTTAACAATATCGGTCAACGTCAGCGTGCCGTACTTCTCTGGTTCACGGGTGCCGAGCATATTCAGGTTCGGTCCGTTCAAAACTAAGATGTGAAACTTGTCAGCCATTGTGCCGCTATCTCCTGCGATTCTCCGGTAAAAAACAAAATATACCTTCGATGCGCGATTGTCACCCTTTCCGGCTCTGAAAAACCCGTCGGGGAAACCGAAGTCGCACATTATAACGATTTCGTAGCATTTGGCAGCTAAATACTGGTCTTATCAGGGAAGATTATCAACAGCATTCGGATAAATACTCAGGAAGGGTGAGCGATCTGTGGAGATTCGCCCACTTTCGTCCGTTATCGCCACCACTGGCGAAACTTCTTATAACGCCATGCCAGAAGCACTATGGCCAGCACAGCATAGATGATCGGCTGCGGCGAGAGAATTTTCACTGACCAAAGGTAGTGGATGGGGGCGAGGATCGCGACCAGATAGACAAAATTATGCAGAAGTTGCCAGCGCCTTCCCAGTTTTCGCTGGGCGTATTGGGTGGAGGTGAGGGTCAACGCCAGTAAAATCACCCAACTGATAATCCCCAGGGTTAAGTAAGGCCGGGTAATCAGTTCGCTCCCCAGCAGGGCCAGATTGTTAATGCCCAGCTCCAGGAACGCATAGCTGGTGAGATGCAGCGTCGCCCAGGCAAAACACCATAGCCCAAGCAGGCGGCGGGTACGGATCAATAAAGGCTGTTTTGCGTAGCGCGCCAGCGGCGAAACCAGCAGCGTCGCCAGTAAAAATTTCAGCGCGGTGCGCCCGGTGAAGTGCTGAATATCTTTTGCCGGATCGGCACTCAGGCCGCCGTGGTTGATGGCCCAGAACAGCCATATAAATGGAAGCAGCCCCGCAAGATGCAGGGCGACTTTCAGCCAGGTAATCTGTTTTGCCGTCAGACGCACTTAGAAAAACTCCCGTAAGTCGAGGCCGCGATAGAGTGATGCGACCTGGTCAGCATAGCCGTTAAATAGCAGCGTAGGCTGGCGTTTGACGTCCAGTGCGCCGCCCGAGCCAATAAACCGCTCGCTCGCCTGCGACCAGCGGGGATGATCGACGTGCGGGTTCACGTTGGCGTAAAAACCGTACTCATCCGGGGCCGCAAGGTTCCAGGTAGTGGGCGGGCGTTCACGGGTCAGCTTGATGCTGACGATCGATTTAATGCCCTTAAAGCCATATTTCCACGGCACGGTGAGGCGGATAGGCGCGCCGTTTTGCGGCGGCAGGGCTTTGCCGTAAACACCAACGGTCATCAGCGTCAGCGGGTGCATGGCTTCATCAATACGCAATCCTTCTACGTACGGGTAATCCAGGCCACCGCCAATAAACCGGTCTTTCTGGCCGGGCATGATCTCCGGGGCGTAAAGGGTCTGGAAGGCGACATACTTCGCGTTGCTGGTGGGTTCCACCATCGCCAGCAGCTTATGCAACGGAAAACCAATCCACGGCACCACCATCGACCAGGCCTCAACGCAGCGCATGCGGTAGATTCGTTCCTCCAGCGGGAAGCGGGTGGTCAAATCGTTGTAATCGAGAGTCAGAGGTTTCGCCACTTCGCCGTCGATTTTCAGCGTCCAGGGATCGGTCTTCAGGCTGCCCGCGTTGGCCGCAGGATCGGCTTTATCCAGGCCGAACTCGTAGAAGTTGTTATAGCCTGTCACTTTCTCTTCGGGGGTTTTGGCAAGCGTGCTCTGCCACTGGGCGGGTTGGGTAAAGTTAAGCGGTTTCCCGGACGGTGCTTTTGGGCGATCGTTGCCCTTAAACCAGTCCAGCAGGTCGGCCTGGGCGAGGGGGGAGAGCGTCAGCGCACCGGCACCGATCCCCAGCATTTTCAGGATCTGGCGTCGCTTAAGCATAAAAACGGATTCCGCGGTGATATCGGCTTCCGTCAGGGGTTTCACTTTCATGGCTTCCTCCGTCATGCGTTTTTTTAAGCATGACGGAGGAGCCGGGTTAAAGCGAATATGTCACGAAAATTTGAAGATTACGCCAGCTTCACCAGCGTACGGCCCTGGATCTGGTTATTGATGATCTTCGCGGCGTATTCCGGTGCCTGCTCAAGGCTAATCTGGGTGGCGCTTTGGGTGTAGAAGGAGGCGGGCAGATCGCGAACCAGTCGTTCCCAGGCCTGGGCGCGGCGCGCTGGCGGGGTCATCACGGAATCCACACCCTGCAGACGGACATTGCGCAGAATAAACGGCATCACCGTGGTCGGGAGGGCAAAACCGCCCGCCAGGCCACACGCCGCCACGCAACCGCCGTAGTTCATCTGCGCCAGCACTTTCGCCAGCACTTTATCCCCGACGGTATCGACGGCACCGGCCCAGATCTGTTTCTCCAGCGGGCGGGTCTCTGCGAACTCATCGCGGCCCAGAATGCGGCTGGCACCGAGGCTACGCAGGTAGTCATGGGTACTTTCACGCCCGGAGACTGCTGCCACCTGATAACCCAGCTTGTGCAGCAGAGCGACAGCGGTACTGCCGACGCCGCCGCTGGCACCCGTTACCACCACCTCACCGGATTGCGGTGTTACACCGGCCTCTTCCAGCGCCATTACGCACAGCATGGCGGTAAAACCGGCGGTGCCGATGATCATTGCTTTACGGCCATCGAGTCCGTTCGGCATAGGCACCAGCCAGTCGCCGTTAACACGTGCCTGCGCGGCCAGGCCGCCCCAGTGGTTTTCGCCCACGCCCCAGCCGGTCAACAGTACCTGCTGGCCAGCATGGAAACGCGGATCTTCGCTGGCGTGTACGCGGCCCGCAAAGTCGATACCTGGAACCATTGGAAAATTGCGAATGATTTTGCCAGTGCCCGTAATGGCGAGCGCGTCTTTATAATTCAGACTGGACCAGTCGATATCAACGGTCACGGCCCCCTCAGGCAGGCGGCTCTCCTCAATAGATTGCACTGATGCAAGTGTTTTGCCTTCCTGCTGTTCTAAGATCAAAGCCTGCATATGAATTCCTTACTCAGCATGATGATTGGAAAAAATTTTTTGAAGACTATACTCGCTCATTGATATGCAATGCCGATTTAACGCAATAAATTGCCAGATACACCGGATTTGGTAGTATGCCGATGCCGTAGTGCAAGTTAGCGCTCACTTGCTATCCTCATCAACTCACGGAGTAATCTCAAGGATGCGATTATCGACGAAGTTCTCCGCTTTCATCTCCTTGCTGACTGGCTTGACCATCTTTGTCACCCTGATCGGCTGCTCGCTCAGTTTTTATAATGCGATCCAAGGGAAGCTGGCGAACCGCGTACACTCCGTTGCGTCGGTCATTGATTCGCGTCTTGTCAGCACACCTTTTCCTGAACTTTCCCATCAGCTGGACGAGCTGATGGCACCGGTGGAAATCACGCGTGTTGAGATTAAGCAGGGCGGGAAAACCATTTTCAGCCACAACGGGTTAAAAGGCTATCGACCGGCCGGCGCGCCACTCCAGAATCTCGAACTGACCGTTCCTTCTCTTAAAAACCCCGGTATGACCATAAGTCTGGCCTATCTGGACCCGATGAACAGTTATTTTCGTTCGTTGGTGACCACCGCACCGCTGACGGTAGCGGTGATCTTCGTGGTCGTGCTGATCTTTCTGGCAGTGCGCTGGCTGCGTCGCCAGCTCTCCGGGCAGGAGTTACTGGAGGCGCGTTCGGTGCGCATCCTTAACGGTGAACGTGGCGCCCCTGTGCGCGGGTCCGTCTATGAATGGCCATCACGCACCAGCAGTGCGCTGGACGTTCTGCTGTCCGAAATTCAGTTTGCCAGCGACCAGCGCAGCCGGATGGACACGCTGATTCGCTCCTATGCCGCCCAGGACAACAAAACGGGCCTTAATAATCGTCTTTTCTTTGATAATCAGCTGGCTACCCTCCTGGAAGATCCTGAAAAGGTTGGGTCGCACGGGGTGGTGATGATTGTTCGCCTGCCGGACTTCGATCTACTGAAAGACAACTGGGGACGGGCAGTGGCGGAGGAGCATCTGTTTATGCTCATCAATATGCTCTCCACCTTTATGATGCGCTATCCCGGCGCACTGCTGGCGCGCTATCACCGCAGTGATTACGCCGTGCTGCTGCCGCATCGCACCCTGAAAGAGTCAGAGAGCATTGCCAGCCTGCTGTTGAAGTCGGTGGATACGCTGCCTCCCAGCAAAATGCTCGATCGTGATGACATGGTGCATATTGGCATTTGCGCCTGGCGCGGCGGCCAGACCACCGAACAGGTGATGGAGCACGCCGAAGCCGCCACCCGCAATGCTGTGTTGCAGGGGGCTAACAGCTGGGCGGTTTATGATGACTCCCTGCCAGAGAAAGGGCGGGGCAATGTGCGCTGGCGTACTCTGATCGAACAGATGCTTACCCGCGGCGGACCGCGGATTTATCAAAAACCGGCGGTGCTGGCAAATGGCCAGGTCCATCACCGGGAACTGCTCTGCCGCATCTTTGACGGCAACGAAGAGGTAGTGTCAGCAGAATATCTGCCGATGGTGCTGCAGTTTGGCCTGTCGGAGGAGTACGACCGCCAGCAAATTTCGCGATTGATGCCATTCTTATCCTTCTGGCCCGAAGAACACCTGGCGCTGCAGGTGACGGTGGAGTCTTTGATCCGCCCGCGTTTCCAGCGCTGGCTGCGCGATGTGTTGATGCAATGTGAAAAATCGCAGCGTAAACGGATTATTTTTGAACTTGCAGAGGCGGATGTTTGTCAACACATCAGTCGGTTACAGCCGGTGGTACGGCTGATCAATGCGCTGGGTGCGCGTGTGGCGGTAACGCAGGCGGGCTTGACGCTGGTCAGCACCAGCTGGATCAAGGCGCTGGAGGTAGAGCTGTTGAAGCTGCATCCGGGGCTGGTAAGGAACATTGAAAAACGTACGGAAAACCAACTGCTGGTACAGAGTCTGGTTGAAGCCTGCAAGGGAACGCAAACCCATGTTTTTGCCACAGGTGTGAGGTCTCGAACCGAATGGCGGACGTTGACAGAGCGCGGAGTTACAGGGGGTCAGGGCGATTTTTTTGCTGCCTCTCAGCCTCTTGACAGCAATGTGAAAAAATATTCGCAAAGATACTCTGTTTAACCTGCCGTTTGGTGAGTTTTCACGTAGAATATCGCGCCTGTAGCGTGATGTATGACGAGCAAAATGACAGTGAGCGACCTTAAACGGGTTACAAATGAACGTGAGGAACGCTGTTTTTTCTCTGACCTGAGGGAGTCAGGCGACGATTTGTAACAAAGGAAACGTGCTGCACAAATTTTCACCGTAGCAGGCGATTTTTGCGCCTTGTCGCTGCTGCGTGTGGTTGGTAAAGTAAGCGGATTTTGTTTTCCGCCCCAGCTTTCAGGATTATCCCTTAGTATGTTGAAAAAATTTCGTGGCATGTTTTCCAATGACCTGTCCATTGACCTGGGTACTGCGAATACCCTCATTTATGTAAAAGGACAAGGCATCGTACTGAATGAGCCTTCAGTTGTGGCCATTCGTCAGGATCGTGCTGGTTCACCGAAAAGCGTAGCGGCCGTCGGCCATGACGCTAAGCAGATGCTTGGTCGTACGCCGGGTAATATCGCTGCCATTCGACCGATGAAAGACGGCGTTATCGCTGACTTCTTCGTGACCGAGAAAATGCTTCAGCACTTTATCAAACAGGTGCACAGCAACAGCTTTATGCGTCCAAGCCCGCGTGTTCTGGTGTGTGTGCCGGTTGGCGCTACCCAGGTAGAGCGTCGTGCTATTCGTGAATCCGCTCAGGGCGCTGGTGCGCGTGAAGTCTTCCTGATTGAAGAGCCGATGGCTGCGGCTATTGGTGCCGGCCTGCCGGTTTCCGAAGCGACCGGCTCCATGGTGGTGGATATCGGTGGCGGTACCACTGAAGTGGCCGTTATCTCTCTGAACGGTGTGGTTTACTCCTCTTCCGTACGTATCGGTGGTGACCGCTTCGACGAAGCCATCATCAATTACGTTCGCCGTAACTACGGCTCTCTGATCGGTGAAGCCACCGCAGAGCGTATTAAGCACGAAATCGGTTCTGCTTACCCGGGTGACGAAGTGCGCGAGATCGAAGTGCGCGGCCGTAACCTGGCAGAAGGCGTTCCACGTGGCTTTACCCTGAACTCCAACGAAATCCTCGAAGCGCTGCAAGAGCCGTTGACCGGCATTGTTAGCGCCGTCATGGTTGCCCTCGAGCAGTGCCCGCCGGAACTGGCTTCCGATATCTCCGAGCGCGGTATGGTTCTGACCGGTGGTGGTGCGCTGCTGCGTAACCTCGACCGCCTGTTGATGGAAGAGACAGGTATTCCTGTCGTAGTTGCTGAAGATCCACTGACTTGCGTAGCCCGTGGCGGCGGCAAGGCGCTGGAGATGATCGACATGCACGGCGGCGACTTGTTCAGCGAAGAGTAGTCAGGTGTGAAAGGGTAGCGGATGGCTACCCTTTCTCTCTGACGCGAGAGTACGCATAGCCTATGAAGCCAATTTTTAGCCGTGGCCCGTCGCTACAGTTTCGCCTGATCCTTGGGGTGTTAGTAGCGCTTGGTGTCATTATTGCCGATAGCCGCCTCGGTACGTTCAGCCAGATCCGAACGTACATGGATACCGCCGTCAGTCCTTTCTACTTTGTATCAAATGGTCCCCGTGAACTACTCGACAGCGTCTCGCAAACCCTGTCCTCACGCGATCAACTCGAACTTGAAAACCGCGCGTTACGCCAGGAACTGCTGCTGAAAAACAGCGAACTACTGATGCTGGGCCAGTACAAGCAGGAGAATGCCAGACTGCGTGAACTGCTGGGTTCCCCGCTGCGTCAGGATGAGCAGAAGATGGTGACCCAGGTGATCTCTACCGTTAACGATCCGTACAGCGATCAGGTGGTGATCGACAAGGGCAGCGTCAATGGCGTATACGAAGGCCAGCCGGTGATCAGCGATAAAGGCGTTGTCGGCCAGGTGGTCGCCGTCGCCAAGCTCACCAGCCGTGTGCTGCTGATTTGCGATGCCACCCATGCGCTGCCGATCCAGGTACTGCGTAACGATATCCGCGTGATTGCGGCCGGTAACGGCTGTACTGACGATCTGCAGCTCGAACATCTGCCTGCGAATACCGATATTCGCGTGGGCGATGTGCTGGTGACATCGGGTCTGGGCGGGCGCTTCCCGGAAGGTTATCCGGTTGGGGTGGTCTCCTCCGTGAAGCTGGATACTCAGCGCGCCTATACCGTGATTCAGGCACGCCCAACGGCAGGTCTGCAGCGTCTGCGCTATCTGTTGCTGTTGTGGGGCGCCGATCGTAACGGGACCAATCCGATGACCCCGGAAGATGTACATCGCGTTGCGAATGAACGTCTGATGCAGATGATGCCGCAGGTTCTGCCTGCGCCAAACTCAATGGGGCCGCCTGCGCCAGTACCTGCGCCGGCAACCGGGCTGACCCAGCCGCTGCCTGATGCGCCACCGCCACCGCAACTCTCCCCGGGAGGGCAATAGTGGCAAGCTATCGTAGCCAGGGACGCTGGGTTATCTGGCTCTCGTTTTTGATCGCGCTGTTGCTGCAAGTGATGCCCTGGCCGGACGACATTCTCGTTTTCCGGCCAAACTGGGTGCTGCTTATTCTGCTCTACTGGATCCTCGCTCTGCCGCACCGCGTAAATGTGGGCACAGGTTTTGTGATGGGTGCCATACTGGATCTGATTAGCGGTTCAACGCTTGGCGTACGCGCCCTGTCCATGAGCATCATCGCATACCTGGTCGCTCTAAAATTCCAGCTCTTTCGTAATCTGGCGCTCTGGCAACAGGCGCTAGTGGTGATGTTGTTATCCATGGCCGCGGATATCATTGTTTTCTGGGCAGAGTTTTTAGTGATCAACGTCTCTTTCCGTCCGGAAGTGTTCTGGAGTAGTGTAGTAAACGGTGTGCTCTGGCCGTGGTTGTTCCTGCTGATGCGTAAGGTTCGCCAGCAATTTGCCGTGCAATAAAAGGTTTCTATGACGTCTCTATATCTTGCCTCCGGTTCACCCCGTCGCCAGGAGCTGCTCACCCAATTGGGTGTCGCCTTCGAACGTATCGTGACCGGTATCGAAGAAAAACGTGCTGAGGGCGAAAGCGCACAACAGTATGTTTCCCGTCTGGCACGGGAGAAAGCGCTGGCTGGCGTGGCGCAGGTGCCGCGTGATTTACCGGTGCTGGGGGCAGATACCATCGTGATCATGAATGGTGAAGTCCTCGAGAAACCGCACGACGAAAAGCATGCGTTTAAGATGCTGAGCAAATTGTCCGGCCAAACGCATCAGGTCATGACCGCCGTCGCGCTGGCAGACCGCCAGCAGGTGCTCGATTGCCTGGTGGTGACCGATGTGACGTTCAGAGTACTCACCGAAGAGGATATCGCCGGTTATATCGCCAGCGGTGAACCAATGGATAAAGCAGGTGCATACGGTATTCAAGGGTTGGGTGGCTGCTTTGTCAGGAAGATCAATGGCAGCTATCACGCCGTAGTCGGCTTACCGCTGGTGGAAACGTATGAGTTGCTGAGCAATTTTAACTCACTGCGTGAGGGAAGGGATAATTATGACGGCTGAATTGTTGGTAAACGTAACGCCCTCGGAAACCCGTGTGGCGTATATCGACGGTGGAATTCTTCAGGAAATTCATATCGAGCGTGAAGCGCGGCGCGGAATAGTAGGCAATATCTACAAAGGTCGTGTCAGTCGTGTACTACCGGGTATGCAGGCGGCATTTGTAGATATTGGCCTCGATAAAGCGGCCTTCTTACATGCTTCAGATATCATGCCGCATACCGAATGCGTGGCGGGTGAAGAGCAGAAACAGTTCACCGTTCGTGATATCTCCGAGCTGGTCCGTCAGGGCCAGGATCTGATGGTGCAGGTGGTGAAAGATCCCTTAGGCACCAAAGGTGCGCGCCTGACGACCGACATTACCTTACCTTCCCGTTATCTGGTCTTTATGCCGGGTGCATCGCACGTTGGCGTATCCCAGCGTATCGAGAGCGAAAGCGAGCGTGAACGCCTGAAAAAAGTCGTGAGCGCGTACTGCGATGAGCAGGGCGGGTTCATTATTCGCACCGCCGCAGAGGGGATAAGCGAGGACGATCTGGCCTCGGATGCCGCCTACCTGAAACGTGTCTGGACAAAAGTGATGGAGCGTAAAAAACGCAACCAGACCCGCTATCAGCTATACGGTGAGCTGGCGCTCGCCCAGCGCGTTCTGCGCGACTTCGCCGATGCCCAGCTTGACCGCATTCGCGTCGACTCCCGTCTGACTTACGATGCGCTGCTCGAATTTACCGCCGAATACATCCCGGAAATGCCGGGTCTGCTGGAGCACTACACCGGGCGCCAGCCGATTTTTGATCTCTATGACGTCGAGAACGAGATCCAGCGCGCGCTGGAGCGCAAGGTCGAACTTAAGTCCGGCGGCTATCTGATTATCGATCAGACCGAAGCGATGACCACCGTGGATATCAACACCGGGGCCTTTGTCGGCCATCGCAATCTGGGCGACACCATTTTCAATACCAATATCGAAGCGACACAGGCCATTGCGCGTCAGCTTCGTCTACGCAATCTGGGTGGCATTATCATTATCGACTTTATCGATATGAGTAACGAAGACCACCGCCGCCGCGTACTGCATTCCCTGGAGCAGGCGCTGAGTAAAGATCGCGTCAAAACCAGCATCAATGGCTTCTCCCAGCTGGGCCTGGTTGAGATGACCCGCAAGCGCACCCGCGAAAGCGTGGAGCATGTGCTGTGCAGCGAGTGCCCGACCTGTCATGGCCGCGGCACGGTAAAGACGGTAGAAACGGTCTGTTACGAGATCATGCGTGAGATCGTTCGCGTCCATCACGCCTACGACTCCGACCGCTTCCTGGTCTATGCTTCTCCTTCAGTGGCGGAAGCCCTTAAAGGCGAAGAGTCCCACGCGCTGGCAGAAGTGGAAATCTTTGTCGGCAAACAGGTAAAAGTGCAGATAGAGCCGCTCTATAACCCGGAGCAGTTTGACGTAGTAATGATGTAATCCGCAGGGTGCTGCGAGACAAGAACGGCTGACAAGGAGAGACGCGTGAGGCGATTGCCGGGGATTTTATTGCTTACAGGGGCAACGCTGATCGTGATTGTCGCGCTGCTCGTAAGCGGGCTGCGTCTCATATTGCCGCATCTGGACAGCTGGCGCCCTGAGCTGCTGGCGAAAATCGAATCCGCGACCGGTGTGCCCGTCGCGGCCAGCCAGCTCAACGCGAGCTGGCAGAACTTCGGCCCGACGCTGGAAGTGCGCGACATCAAGGCGCAGCTGAAGGACGGCGGTCACCTTAACATCAAGCGCGTCACCCTGGCGCTGGACGTATGGCAAAGCCTGCTGCACCTGCGCTGGCAGTTTCGCGATCTGACCTTCTATCAACTGCAGTTTCTGACCAACACTCCGCTACGCAGCGACGACCAGGGTGAAGGCTTCGAGGCCAACCGCATCAGCGATCTGTTCCTGCGCCAGTTCGATCACTTCGATCTGCGCGACAGCGAAATCAGCTTTATCACGCTTTCCGGGCAGCGCGCCGAACTGGCAATCCCTCAGCTTACCTGGCTTAACGGCAAAGATCGGCATCGGGCGGAAGGCCAGGTCAGCCTATCGAGCCTGAACGGGCAGCATGGCGTGATGCAGGTGCGGATGGATCTGCGTGACGACAATGGCCTGCTGAATAACGGCAAAGTGTGGATGCAGGCCGATGACGTAGACGTCAAACCCTGGCTGGGTGAGTGGCTACAGCAGAATATGCAGCTGGAAACCGCGCGTTTCAGTATTGAAGGGTGGATGACCCTCTCCAACGGCGAGTTCGCCAGCGGCGATATCTGGCTGAAGCAGGGGGGCGCCAGCTGGCCGGGTAAGGCGCGTCAGCATCAGCTTTCGGTTGATAACCTGACTGCGCACGTTACCCGCGAGAAAGAGGGCTGGCAGTTCGCCATCCCGGATACCCGTATTACGATGGACGATAAGGCGTGGCCGCGCGGCGCGTTGTCGCTGGCCTGGATCCCGGCGCAGGACGTTGGCGGTGCCAACAACAAACGCAGCGACGAGCTACGTATTCGTGCCAGCAATCTGGAACTGTCGGGCCTTGAAGGGCTGCGAACTATCGCGGCGAAGCTCTCCCCCTCGCTGGGCGAAGTGTGGCAGGCCACCCAACCGGTTGGGGCGATTAACGCCCTGGCCCTCGATATTCCACTGCAGGCGACGGAAAAAACCCGCTTTAACATCGCATGGACCGATCTCGCCTGGAAGCAGTGGGAACTGCTGCCGGGTGCCGAGCATTTTAGCGGCACTCTGGAAGGCAGCGTGGAAGATGGCCGTCTGGTGGCCCACATCCATGATGCGAAAATGCCTTACGAAACCGTCTTCCGCGCTCCGCTGGAGGTAGAGAAAGGCACGGCAACCCTTCATTGGTTGAAAAACGAGAAAGGATTCCAGCTCGACGGACGCAATATCGACGTCAAAGCCAAAGCGGTGCATGCCCGGGGTGGTTTCCGCTATCTGCAACCGGCGGGTGATGAACCCTGGCTGGGGATCCTGGCGGGCATAAGCACCGACGACGGGTCGCAGGCCTGGCGCTATTTTCCTGAAAACCTGATGGGCAAAGCGCTGGTGGATTACCTGAGCGGTGCTATTCAGGGCGGACAGGCGGATAACGCCACCCTGGCCTATGGTGGCAACCCACACCTCTTCCCCTACAAGCACAACGAAGGTCAGTTCCAGGTTCTGGTGCCGTTACGCAACGCCACCTATGCCTTCCAGCCTGACTGGCCAGCCCTGAAAAACCTCGATATTGAACTTAACTTTATCAATGACGGGTTATGGATGAAGACCGACGGCGTCGCGCTGGGCGGGGTGAAGGCCAGTAACCTGACCGCGGTGATCCCGGACTATTCGAAAGAAAAACTGCTGATCGACGCCGATATCAACGGGCCAGGAAAAGCCGTTGGGCCGTACTTTGACGAGACGCCGCTGGATGATTCACTGGGTGCCACCCTTAAGCAGCTCCAGTTGGATGGTGATGTGAATGCTCGCTTACATCTGGATATCCCGCTGGACGGTACCATGACCACCGCCGAAGGCGACGTCAGGCTGAAAAATAACAGCTTATTCATTAAGCCGCTGAACAGCAGCATTAACAATCTGAGCGGCCAGTTCAGCTTCGTGAATGGCGATCTGAAAAGCGGGCCGCTGACGGCAAGCTGGTTCAATCAGCCGCTGAATATCGACTTCTCCACCACAGAAGGCGAGAAGGCCTATCAGGTGGGGATCAATCTGGATGCCAGTTGGCAGCCGTCTCGGTTGGACGTGCTGCCAAAAACGCTCAGTCAGTCTCTGGGTGGCCGCTTGCCGTGGAACGGTAAGGTCGCCATTGAGCTGCCTTATCGGGGTGATGCCCATTACAAGGTTGATCTCAGCGGCGATCTGAAGAACGTCAGCAGCGATCTGCCATCTCCGCTGGACAAACCGGCGGGCGAACTGCTGCCAGTAAAAGTGAACGTCGACGGGGATCTCAACAGCTTTACCCTGACGGGCAATGCGGGCGGCAAAAACCACTTTAACAGCCGCTGGCTGCTGAACCGCAGGCTGACGCTCGATCGCGCCATCTGGACCTCCGACAGTCGCACGCTGCCGCCACTGCCGGAACAGGCAGGTGTTGAACTCAACCTGCCGCCAATGGACGGTGCCGAGTGGTTAGCGCTGTTCCAGCGTGGCGTCGGGGAAAATGTGGATGACTCAGTGCAGTTCCCGCAGCACATCACGGTGCGCACTCCCGCGCTGACGCTGGGTGGGCAGCAGTGGAATAATTTGAGCATTGTCACGCAGCCTACCCTTAACGGCTCAAGCGTTGAGGCGCAGGGACGGGAAATCAACGCCACCCTGCTGATGCGCGACACTGCGCCATGGCAGGCGGCGATCCGCTATCTCTATTACAATCCGGGCACCGCCACCACCGGGAAAGGCAACACTGTTTCGCCATTAGCCAGCACCACACAGGTCAATTTCAGCGGCTGGCCTGATTTACAGCTGCGCTGTGCCGAGTGCTGGCTGTGGGGACAGAAATATGGCCGTATCGATGGTGATTTCACCATCAAGGGCAACACCCTGACTCTGGCGGGCGGGCTTATTGATACTGGCTTCGGCCGCCTGACCGCCAACGGTGAATGGGTAAACGGTGCCGGGGAGCAGCGCACCTCACTGAAAGGGCAACTCAAAGGCAACAAGCTGGATGCGGCATCGAACTATTTCGGTATCACTACTCCGATTCGCGGGTCGTCGTTTGATCTCGACTACGATCTGCACTGGCGTGACCAGCCGTGGAAGCCTGACGAAGCCTCGCTGAACGGCATCCTTAAGACCCGGCTGGGCAAAGGTGAAATAGCCGATCTGAGCACCGGCCATGCGGGCCAACTGCTGCGTCTGCTCAGCTTCGACGCCCTGCTGCGTAAGCTGCGCTTCGACTTCAACGATACCTTCAGCGAAGGGTTCTACTTTGACTCGATTCGCAGTACCGCGTGGATCAAAGATGGGGTGTTGCACACTGATGATACTCTGGTGGACGGACTGGAAGCGGATATCGCCATGAAAGGCTCCGTCAATCTGGTGCGCCGCGAGCTGGATATGGAAGCGGTAGTGGCACCGGAAATTTCTGCCACCGTCGGCGTGGCAGCGGCCTTTGCCGTTAACCCGATCGTCGGCGCGGCGGTGTTTGCCGCCAGTAAAGTGCTGGGGCCGCTGTGGAGTAAAGTCTCCATTCTGCGCTACCACATCACTGGCCCGGTCGATAAGCCGCAGATTAATGAAGTGTTGCGTCAGCCGCGTAAAGATGCACAGCAATGATTTGACGCAGGCAATTAATTGCCTCACTCTCAATAGATAAGATCTTAGATACGTCCTGTGGACGGCAACGAACGAGTAGCAAAACGATGAGTCTGAACCTGGTAAGTGAACATTTGCTGGCAGCGAACGGCCTGAGCCATCAGGACCTGTTCTCCATTCTTGGTCAACTGACCGAACGCCGTCTCGACTACGGCGATCTCTACTTTCAGTCGAGCTATCACGAATCCTGGGTTTTAGAAGACAGCATTATTAAAGATGGCTCTTACAACATCGACCAGGGCGTCGGTGTTCGTGCTATCAGCGGTGAAAAAACCGGTTTTGCCTATGCAGATCAGATTAGCCTGGCTGCGCTTGAGCAGAGCGCGCAGGCGGCACGGACCATCGTGCGCGACAGCGGTGACGGCCGGGTGAAAACCCTGGGTGAAGTACAGCACACTGCGCTCTACACCAGCGTCGATCCGCTGCAAAGCATGAGCCGTGAAGAGATGCTGGATATCCTGCGTCGGGTGGATAAAGTCGCCCGCGCGGAAGATAAGCGCGTCCAGGAAGTCTCCGCCAGCCTGAGCGGCGTATATGAGCTGATTCTGGTAGCGGCGACGGACGGCACGCTTGCCGCCGATGTACGTCCACTGGTGCGTCTGTCCGTCAGCGTGCTGGTGGAAGAGGACGGCAAACGCGAGCGCGGCTCCAGCGGCGGCGGCGGTCGTTTTGGTTATGAATGGTTCCTTAACCCGGTCGAAGGTGAAGTGCGCGCCGACGCCTGGGCAAAAGAGGCCGTGCGGATGGCGCTGGTTAACCTCTCTGCAGTAGCGGCACCTGCGGGCACCCTGCCAGTGGTACTGGGCGCGGGCTGGCCGGGCGTACTGCTGCACGAAGCGGTAGGTCACGGTCTGGAAGGCGACTTCAACCGTCGCGGCACCTCCGTATTCAGCGGTCACATGGGTGAGCTGGTCGCCTCTGAACTCTGCACCGTGGTGGATGATGGCACCATGACCGATCGTCGCGGCTCCATTTCTATCGACGATGAAGGGACGCCGGGTCAGTACAACGTGCTGATCGAGAACGGTATCCTGAAAGGCTATATGCAGGACAAACTGAATGCGCGCCTGATGGGTGTGGCCCCAACCGGTAACGGCCGTCGCGAATCCTACGCGCACCTGCCGATGCCGCGTATGACCAACACCTATATGCTGGCAGGTAAATCCACGCCGCAGGAGATCATCGAGTCGGTGGAGTATGGCATCTACGCCCCGAACTTTGGCGGCGGCCAGGTGGATATCACCTCGGGCAAATTTGTCTTCTCCACCTCAGAAGCCTATCTGATCGAGAAAGGCAAAGTAACCAAAGCGGTGAAAGGCGCGACCTTAATCGGTTCCGGCATCGAAGCGATGCAGCAGATCTCCATGGTCGGTAACGATCTGAAGCTGGATAACGGCGTGGGTGTCTGCGGTAAAGAAGGCCAGAGCCTGCCAGTAGGTGTGGGTCAGCCGACCCTGAAGGTAGATAACCTGACCGTTGGCGGTACCGCGTAATCTCTCCTTTCGACATGCCCTCTCCCTGTGGGAGAGGGCAACAGACTACTCCTTCCTTGCCCGCATCTCCTGAAACAGCGCCGCCACCTGCACGAAATAATCGGTCAGATAGTTAATGCACACCTGCACCTTCAGCGGCAGCTTGTCCTTTTCGGTATAGACCGCATACACCGGACGTGGATCCGATTGATAGCGTGGGAAGAGGATCTCCAGCTCACCGCTGTTGATCTCATTGATCACCCACATCAGCGGAACGTAGGCGATCCCGGCCCCGGCCACCAGCCAGCGGGAGATGGTCATCGGATCGTTGGTGACAAAACGCCCCTGCGGCAGCAGTTTGGTGGATAACCCTTCCGGCGCGACCAGTTCAAATTCATTATCCGGGCGCACGCTGTACTCCAGCCAGGCGTGATTGCTGAGATCGGCCGGTTTCTCCGGGATCCCCGCTCTGGCGAGATACTTTTTCGCCGCGCACACCACCATCGGCATACTGCCCAGACGGCGGGAGAAGAGGCTGGAGTCCTGCAACGCCCCGACGCGAATCACCACATCCAGCCCATCGGCAATCAGATCCGGGGCGGGAATGCCGGTGACCAGATTAACCGTCAGACCCGGATACTCCTGCAACATCTCGGCGGTCATTTCGGCCAGGACATTTTGTGCCATAGTTGAAGAGCAGCCGATACGTAGGGTGCCGATGGGGGTGTTATTAAAGGCGTAGAGTTGCTCATGTACCGCCTGGGCCTCATACAGCATTCGCCGACAGCCCTGATAATAAATTTTGCCTGCTTCGGTCAGGCCGAGGCTGCGGGTGCTGCGGTTGAGGAGCTTTACCTGGAGGTCATCTTCCAGTTTGGCGACGGTCTGACTGATTGACGAGACGCTCATCTGCAGTTGCCTTGCCGCGGCGGTAAAAGAACCCAGCTCAACGACTTTGGCAAAAACTGACATTCGTTTTAGACGTTCCATTGTTCACTCTGGCTTAAAAGTGATTTAGATCACATATGATAGATAACAGCATAACAGTTACGCTAATATATTATTTATACATTATAGCTACGCCACGCCGCCCGGCTTCTCTTGCCCCTTCTGCGGTGCCGTATGCTGAATAATTCTTTCGCCTGCTCGCACTAATCAAGGTCAACATGAGTCTGTTTCCCGTTATCGTGGTGTTCGGATTGTCGTTCCCACCGATATTCTTCGAACTTCTTTTATCACTGGCGATTTTTTGGCTGGTGCGAAAGGTGCTGGCTCCGACCGGGATCTATGATTTCGTCTGGCACCCTGCATTGTTCAATTCTGCGCTGTATTGCTGCCTGTTCTATCTGGTATCGCGCTTGTTTGTTTGAGGTTGATGTGAAAACGCTAACAAGAAAAATCTCCCGTACCGCCATTACTGTGGCGCTGGTCATCCTCGCGTTCATTGCTATTTTTCGCGCGTGGGTTTACTACACTGAGTCGCCATGGACGCGTGATGCACGCTTTAGTGCCGACATCGTCGCGATCGCCCCGGATGTGGCGGGACTGATCACTGCCGTCAATGTGCATGATAACCAGCTGGTGAAGAAGGATCAGGTGCTCTTCACCATTGACCAGCCCCGTTATCAGAAAGCGCTGGAAGAAGCGGAAGCGGATGTCTCCTACTACCAGGCACTGGCCGCGGAAAAACGCCGTGAGGCAGGGCGCCGTAATAAGCTGGGGATTCAGGCGATGTCCCGCGAGGAGATCGACCAGTCGAATAACGTGCTGCAAACGGTCCTGCATCAGATGGCGAAGGCCGAAGCCACACGCGATCTGGCGAAGCTCGATCTTGAGCGTACCGTGATCCGCGCCCCGTCTGACGGCTGGGTGACCAACCTCAACGTCTACACCGGCGAATTTATTACTCGCGGTTCCACCGCCGTGGCTCTGGTCAAACAGCACTCTTTTTATGTCCTCGCCTATATGGAAGAGACTAAGCTGGAGAACGTCCGTCCTGGCTATCGGGTAGAGATCACCCCGCTCGGCAGTAACCGTGTACTGAAAGGGACGGTTGATAGCGTGGCGGCAGGGGTGACCAACTCCAGCGCCACCCGTGACAGCAAAGGGATGGCCACCGTCGATTCCAATCTGGAGTGGGTGCGTCTGGCGCAGCGCGTGCCGGTACGTATTCGTCTTGACGATCAGCAGGGCAACCTGTGGCCTGCGGGGACCACCGCCACCGTGGTGATCACCGGTGAGAAAGATCGGGATGCCAGCCATGACTCGCTGTTCCGCAAAATTGCCCACCGCCTGCGTGAGTTTGGTTAATCGCCATGGGCATCTTCTCCATCGCCAACCAGCACCTGCGCTTTGCGATTAAGCTGGCCTTCGCCATTGTGCTGGCGCTGTTCGTCGGCTTTCACTTTCAGCTGGAAACACCCCGCTGGGCGGTGCTGACCGCGGCGATTGTCGCCGCAGGTCCGGCATTTGCAGCGGGGGGTGAACCTTACTCCGGTGCCATTCGCTATCGCGGGATGCTACGTATCGTCGGCACCTTTATCGGCTGTATCGCCGCGCTGACCATCGTTATTCTGATGATCCGTACCCCGCTGCTGATGCTGATGGTGTGTTGTATCTGGGCCGGTTTCTGCACCTGGATCTCCTCCCTGGTGCGGGTGGAAAACTCCTATGCCTGGGGGCTTTCTGGCTATACGGCGCTGATCATTATTATCACCATCGAGGCCAACCCGCTGCTGACGCCACAATTTGCCGTGGAGCGCTGCAGTGAGATCGTCATGGGGATCGTCTGTGCGATCGTGGCGGATCTGCTCTTCTCCCCACGCTCCATTAAGCAGGAGGTGGATCGCGAGCTGGACGCGCTGATCGTCGCCCAGTATCAGCTGATGCAGCTGTGCATTAAGCATGGCGACAGTGAAGAGGTTGATAACGCCTGGAGCGCGCTGGTGCGTCGTACCACCGCGCTGGAAGGGATGCGCAGCAACCTCAATATGGAGTCGTCGCGCTGGTCGCGGGCAAATCGCCGTCTGAAAGCGATCAATACCGTCTCCTTAACCCTGATCACCCAGGCCTGCGAAACTTATCTAATCCAGAACACGCGTCCCGAGGCGATCACGGAGACCTTCCGGGAACAGTTTGCTACCCCCGTCGCCACCGTTCAGGATGTGCATAAACAGCTCAAACGTATGCGGCGTGTCATCGCCTGGACTGGTGAACGCGACACTCCGGTGACGATCTATACCTGGGTTGGCGCGGCGACGCGTTATCTGCTGCTCAAACGTGGTGTGATCGGCAATACCAAAATCAGCGCTACCGAAGAGGAGGTGCTGCAGGGCGAGGTGGTGGTCAAAGCCGAATCGGCAGAACGTCACCATGCGATGGTCAACTTCTGGCGCACCACGCTTGCCTGTATGCTGGGGACGCTGTTCTGGCTGTGGACCGGCTGGACTTCCGGCAGCGGTGCCATGGTGATGATTGCCGTGGTTACCTCGCTGGCCATGCGTCTGCCTAACCCGCGGATGGTGGCGCTCGATTTTCTGTACGGAACCCTGGCGGCACTGCCGCTTGGCGCCTTCTATTTCCTGGTGGTTCTGCCCTCAACCCAGCAAAGCATGCTGTTGCTCTGTATCAGTCTTGCCGTGATGGCCTTCTTTATTGGTATAGAGGTGCAGAAGCGACGTCTGGGTTCGCTTGGGGCGCTGGCCAGCACCATCAATATTCTGGTGCTGGACAACCCGATGACGTTTCACTTCAGCCAGTTTCTCGACAGCGCGCTGGGGCAGATTGTTGGCTGCTTCCTCGCGATGATGGTCATTCTGCTGGTGCGCGATAACTCTCAGGCCCGCACCGGACGCGTGCTGCTGAACCAGTTTGTTTCCGCGGCTGTTTCAGCAATGACCACCAACACCGCCCGGCGTAAAGAGAATCATCTGCCTGCGCTCTACCAGCAGCTGTTTTTACTGCTGAACAAATTCCCGGGCGATATTGCGAAGTTCCGGCTGGCGCTGACCCTGATCATCGCCCATCAGCGCCTGCGCAATGCACCGGTGCCGGTCAATGACGATCTCTCTGCATTCCACCGCCAGCTGCGACGCACCGCCGATCATGTCATTTCGGCCTCCAGCGATGATAAGCGGCGACGTTACTTTACCCAGCTGCTGGCAGAGCTGGACATCTACCAGGAAAAACTGCGCATCTGGGAGGCACCGCGACAGGTGACCGAACCGGTGCAGCGGCTGGTGGGAATGCTGCATCGCTACCAGAATGCGCTCACCGACAGCTGATCCTCCTGAAAACCGACGCCGTAAGCGTCGGTTTTTTTGTGACTATACTTATCCTGGCAAGTACTTAAACCCGGACGGGAGGATACATGACGACCCAGGCTCTTCAGGACAGTGCGCTATTTCAGACAGGATATTTGGTCGATGGTGTATGGAAAACGCTCGATACCACATTTGATGTCGTAAATCCGGCCACCGGCGAGGTGATCGCCAAAGTAGCAAAAGCCGGCACCAAAGAGACCGAAGAGGCTATCGCCGCCGCCAGCCGTGCTTTCCCGGCGTGGCGTGCGAAAACCGCCAAAGAGCGCTCGGCCATCCTCTATCGCTGGTATGAATTAATCATTGAGAACAAGCAGTGGCTTGGACAACTGATGACCACCGAGCAGGGCAAGCCGCTGAAAGAGGCGGAAGGCGAGGTGGAGTACGCGGCCAGCTTTATACAGTGGTTCGCCGAGCAGGCCAAACGCGCTAACGGTGAAATCATTCCTCCGGTTAAACCTGGCTCCCGCATTCTGGCCACCCGCGAACCGGTTGGCGTGGTGGCGGCAATCACACCGTGGAATTTCCCGATGGCGATGCTGACCCGCAAGCTCGGCCCGGCGCTGGCCGCAGGCTGTACCGGGGTGATCAAACCGGCCAACAACACGCCGCTCAGTGCCTTTGCATTACTTACCCTCGCCAAAAAGGCGGGCGTCCCGGACGGCGTACTCAACGCGGTCGCAGGCAACACCTCTGAGATAAGCGATGCGATCATGGCCAGCCATGAGGTGCGAAAAATCTCCTTTACCGGCTCGACGGCGGTAGGAAAAACGCTGGTACGCAATGCCGCCGAGACCATGAAAAAAGTCTCGATGGAGCTGGGCGGTAATGCGCCTTATATCGTCTTTGAGGATGCCGATATTGATGCCGCGGTGAAAGGGGCCATCGCCAATAAATTCCGCAACGCGGGCCAGGTCTGCGTCAGCGTTAACCGCTTCTATATTCAGGAGTCGGTGTATGACGCCTTTGTCAGCCAGCTCGCCGCTGCCGTGAACGACTTAAAAGTGGGTAACGGCCTGGAGGAGGGCACCGTTGTCGGGCCGCTGATTGAGCCTGCCGCAGTGAAAAAAGTGCGCGAGCATGTCGAGGACGCCGTCGCCAAAGGGGCAACAATACTGGCAGGCGGCAAAGCGCACGAACGTGGGGGCAACTTCTGGCAGCCGACGGTGCTGGGCGATTGCCATGAAGGGATGGCGCTGGCCAGCGAAGAGACCTTTGGGCCTGTTGCGGCCTGCTTCCGTTTTACCTCAGAAGAGGAGGTGATTCAGCGCGCCAACAATACGCCGTTCGGTCTGGCTGCCTATTTCTACACCCAGAGTCTGCAGCGGGTGTTCCGCGTCTCGCAGGCTATTGAGAGCGGAATGATCGGAATTAACGAATGCGCGGTCTCCACTGAACTGGGTCCATTTGGCGGGGTGAAAGAGTCCGGGCTGGGTCGTGAAGGGTCTGTACTGGGACTGGAGGAGTTCCTGGAAGTGAAAACCCTGCATATCGGGGGATTATAATCGACAGGGCGGCATCAGCCGCCCGCCTGGACGGGGTGGCGGGAAATGAATATTTATACGTTTGATTTTGATGAAATCGACAGTCAGGAAGACTTTTACCGTGAGTTTTCAAGTACCTTTGGCATCGCGCGAGAGAGTGTGACGGACCTGGATTCTCTCTGGGAGATCGTCACCGGTAATCAACTGCCGCTGCCGCTTGAAATCGAGTTTACCCATTTACCGGAGAAGCTGCGCAGGCGGTTCGGGGCGCTGATCCTGCTGTTTGATGAGGCAGAAGAAGAGCTGGAAGGTCAGATTCGCTTTAACGTTCGCCCGTAAAAGGCAAAAAAAAAGCCCCTGCGAGGCAGGGGCAAGTCGTAGGTCAATACGACGAGGGTTTATTTGTACAGCTCGGCCGTGGCATGCCAGTGGTCACCTGTATTCAGTTCGGTGATGCGATAGCTGCTGGCGCCTGCTTTTTCTGCTTTTGCTGCCAGAGCCTGACGGACATCCATTGGCGAACCGGCAACTTCGGTAACGCCTACGCTACCCAGTGATTGCAGACCTTGCGCTTGCTCCGCGGTGACCTGATGCACAGCTGCGCTGGCACCAAATGAGAGAACGGAAGCTAAACCAAGGGTGGCGATGATTAATTTCGTGTTCATAGTCTTTACTCCTTACAGGGCACGTTCAACGACGAGAAGGGTTATGCTGCTATTTTTATGCCTGGTGTCGTTGAACAGATATAACGGGTATTACGGTTAATGCTCGGTACGACTTATTTGTACAGCTCAGCAGTAGCATGCCAGTGGTCACCAGAACGCGCTTCGATAACGCGATAGGAGGAGGCACCCTGTTCCTGCGCTTTTTTGTTCAGCATCTGATTCATGTCCATCGGAGAAGTACCGATTGCACCGACAGAGACAGTACCGATAGATTCACGGGTCTGGGCCTGATCGGCGTTAATTGAATCGGCGGCAAAAGCACCGAAAGACAGAACAGACAGAATGCTTAGTGTGGCTACGGTAGTTTTGATTTTCATGATTATCTTCCTCGTCATATTCTTTACTGGGGTCTTCGTTTCGTGACCCTCATCACAAAATCAAGTATACACTAATAACGGCAAAAATTAATACCATGCTAATTGTTTCCTATGAAATCACGTATTAAGCATCGGGGTTTTTATAACTGAAGGGAATAAAAAAGCAGGTATGAAGCGTGTTAAAGCGCTTAATATTCAGGAAAATCATAAAGATAGTACAATTTGATTATTCGTGCGATCGCAGGGCGAATCATCCACTGCATGAATGAATTGATGTGGAAAAACGCACTATTTGTTAAAGCGTGGATAACAGATTGTAAGGCAAAATGAGGCGGGAGCCGAAGATTCCCCGCTGCGATGTGCAGCAGGGAAGAGGATCAGAGTTCCTGTTCGAACAGGACCAGAATAGCTTCGTAGAGGTCTTTTACCGAGAAACCATTGGCTGGGGTCGTGAAGATGGTATCGTCACCGGCGATGGTGCCAAGAATGCCTTCTGCTTTACCGAGCGAGTCGAGCAGACGCGCAATCAACTGGGCTGCACCCGGGCTGGTGTGGATCACCACCACGGCATCGTTATAGTCGATATCCAGCACCAGATTTTTCAGGGGGCTGGAGGTTGTTGGTACACCCAGTTCAGCAGGCAGACAGTAGACCATCTCCATTTTGGCGTTGCGGGTACGCACCGCGCCAAACTTGGTTAACATGCGGGAGACTTTCGACTGGTTGATATTTTCGAAGCCTTCTTCCTGTAAGGCCTGGACGATCTCACCCTGAGAACTAAACTTTTCTTCTTTAAGCAGCGCTTTAAACGCTTTAACCAATTCTTCTTGTTTAGAAGAGATTCGCATAAATCACCCGAAATATAGCGGTAGAAACAACATTATTATGCACATGGATGAATTTTTATGCAAACTATCTGCCCAATCTTAGGCTGAAATAATGTTATGAAAGGGAGTGATTTTATCAAAATTCGTTATCGAGGAACATGCCTGCGTCACGCCTCGCAAATAACCTTAAAAGTAAATTAAATGTTATCAAATTGATGTTGTTTTGGTGGCTGGCGTGGGTGTATTGTAACCCCCTCTTGATTCGTTGCTTAGTTACCGCATAACGCCTGATAGCTTTCCGGCAGATGCGAAAAGTGCGTGACCGCTAATTCTCACACTGTGAAGATTGTAATTGTTGATCTGCTGAATTAAGGTCGCCGCGACGGAGTAACAGAAAGTTAGCTCACCATAATAAGGAGTTTAGGATGAAAGTCGCAGTCCTCGGCGCTGCTGGCGGTATCGGCCAGGCGCTTGCCCTACTACTGAAAACTCAGCTGCCTGCAGGCTCAGAACTCTCTCTGTACGATATTGCCCCGGTAACCCCTGGTGTGGCGGTTGACTTGAGCCACATCCCGACGGCTGTCAAAATCAAAGGCTTCTCCGGTGAAGATGCCCGCCCTGCGCTCGAAGGCGCAGACGTTGTGCTGATCTCCGCAGGCGTAGCACGTAAACCAGGTATGGATCGTTCCGACCTGTTCAACGTGAATGCCGGTATCGTTAAAAACCTGATCCAGCAAGTGGCGACCACCTGCCCGAAAGCCTGCATCGGGATCATCACTAACCCGGTTAACACCACCGTTGCTATCGCAGCGGAAGTGCTGAAAAAAGCGGGCGTGTATGACAAGAACAAACTGTTTGGCGTAACTACGCTGGACATCATCCGCTCCAACACCTTTGTAGCGGAACTGAAAGGCAAACAGCCAACCGAGCTTGAAGTTCCGGTTATCGGCGGCCACTCTGGCGTGACCATTCTGCCACTGCTGTCTCAGATCCCAGGCGTGAGCTTCACTGAGCAGGAAGTCGCTGACCTGACCAAGCGCATTCAAAACGCGGGCACCGAAGTGGTGGAAGCGAAGGCGGGTGGCGGCTCTGCAACCCTCTCTATGGGCCAGGCCGCAGCACGTTTCGGTCTGTCTCTGGTGCGCGCCCTGCAGGGCGAGCAGGGCGTGGTGGAATGTGCGTACGTTGAAGGCGACGGCGAGCATGCACGCTTCTTCTCTCAGCCGCTGCTGCTGGGTAAAAACGGTATCGAAGAGCGTAAATCTATCGGCACCCTGAGCGCGTTTGAGCAGCAGGCGATGGCCGGTATGCTGGACACGCTGAAGAACGATATCGTCCTGGGCGAAGAGTTCGTTAACAAGTAAGCGACTCACTTCTCGTCAGGGCAATAAAAAACCGGAGCAATGGCTCCGGTTTTTTTATGTCTGCACACTCAGTTGGTGGCGGGGTATTCCTGAATGGTCACCTGTAGCGTCAGTTTCTTATCATCCCGCATCACTTCTACCGGAATGATGGAGCCTGGCCTGATTTCAGCCACCTGATCCATGGTCTCCAGAGCCGACAACGCCGGTTTACCGTTCACCGAGACAATCACATCATTGACCTTAATGCCTGCTTCTGCCGCCGGGCCACCGGAGGTGACTTCGTTCACCACAATGCCCTGAATCTGATCGATGCCACCGCCCTGGGTATGCAGCGGAGCGATCTCACGCCCGCCAATACCAATGTAGCCACGGATCACGCGTCCGTCGCGAATGAGCTTATCCATAATCTTGTTGGCCAGCTGGAACGGAATGGCAAAGCCGATGCCTTCAGGTGTTTCTCCGTCGTTGCTTTTATCAAAGGAGAGCGTATTGATACCCATCAGCTCACCCACTGAGTTCACCAGCGCACCGCCGGAGTTACCGTGGTTAATGGAGGCGTCCGTTTGTAGGAAATTCTGTCGCCCGGAAGGGTTCAGACCAATACGCCCGGTCGCGCTAATAATCCCCTGAGTAATGGTCTGCCCGAGGTTATAAGGGTTACCGATAGCCAGCACCACATCACCGATGTGCGGAATGCGCTTACGATTAATAGGGATCACCGGCAGGCCGCCCGTGGCGTTAATTTTGAGTACTGCCAGGTCGGTTAAACTGTCCGACCCCACCAGCAGCGCCTCAAAGACGCGGCCATCCTGGAGGGCAACGATAATCTGGTCGGCATCATTGATCACATGTTTGTTGGTAATGATGTAGCCGCGTTCATCCATGATCACCCCGGACCCCAGCGTGCGGATCTCCAGTTGATTATGGCTGGTGCTGTTAAGTCCACGGTTATAGACGTTAACCACCGCAGGGGCAGCACGGCGCACTGCCTGGTTGTAGCTGGCAGGCGTTTCATCTGCGCTGTCGAATTGCGGCGCAGCCAGCTGATTGAACTGACGTAAAGAGGGCATCGCGACCAGTAACAGGCCACCTACAACCAGGCCGATGGCGACCGAACGAATGAGCTTTAAAACCATGATACGGGCGTCGTTAAGGGAAGATCGCAAGCAGCATAGCATGACTTATCCGGACATCACACGGGGTGATGTCCGGATGCGTACAGGCTTAACGCAGCAGAATATAAAGCGTGTCGTTACCGCGCACGATCTGCAGGGCAATAACGGAAGGTTTGCCTGCCAGCACTTTGCGCATTTCGGCAATGGACTGCACGCGAACGCGGTTCACCCCGATGATGACATCATTCTCATGCAGACCGGCCTGCGCGGCAGGGCTGCTCTTCTCGACGCTGTCGAGGGTGATGCCTTTCGTGCCGTCTTTCAGCTGCCCGTCGCTTAAGGTCGCTCCTTGCAGCGCCGGGGCAATCATCTCTGCGCTGGCGGATGAAGAGGTGCTTTTGTCCAGCGTGACCTGCAGGTCCAGCGGTTTACCGTCACGTAAAATGCCGAGCTTAACCGTGGCGCCAGGTTCCGTGGTGGCGATGCGCGAGCGCAGTTCGGCAAAGCTGCTTAACGGTTTATCATTCAGGCTGACGATCACGTCCCCGGATTTGACGCCCGCTTTTGCCGAGCCGGAATTAGGTAACACTTCACTGACGAAGGCGCCGCGCTGCACGTTCAGGTTGAACGCTTTGGCGATATCCGCGCTCATTTCCGTGCCTTTGATGCCCAGCAAGCCGCGTTTCACTTCGCCAAAATCAATCAGCTGCTGTGCCAGCGTACGGGCCATATTGCTGGGGATGGCGAAACCAATTCCCACGCTGCCGCCGCCGGGAGCCAGAATGGCGGTGTTAATACCGATCAGCTCCCCGTTCAGGTTCAACAGCGCGCCGCCGGAGTTACCGCGGTTAATGGAGGCGTCGGTCTGGATAAAGTTTTCCAGCCCTTCGAGGTTCAGACCACTGCGACCCAGCGCGGAGACGATGCCAGAAGTGGCCGTCTGGCCCAGACCGAAGGGGTTACCTACCGCGACGGCGAAGTCCCCGACGCGCAGTTTGTCGGAATCCGCGATGGCGATCTGCGTCAGGCCGGTGGGGTTCTGCAACTGCAGCAGGGCGATATCGCTCTGATCGTCCCCGCCAATCAGCTTGGCATCGAACTCACGACCATCATTCATCTGGACACTGATTTTATCCGCATGGCTGATGACATGGTTATTGGTCAGGACATAGCCTTTCGCAGCGTCGATCACGACCCCGGAGCCCAGTCCTTCAAAAGGCTGTGCTTGATCAGGGGCATCATCGCCGAAATACTTTTTCAGCTCTTCCGGGATGCGCTGGCTTTGCACGGCGGTGCCTTCCACCTGCACGCTAACCACCGCGGGCAGGACTTTTTCCAGCATCGGGGCAAGGCTCGGGAGCGCAGCCTGGCCCGGAACCTGCGAAGGGATTGCTGCCGCCGCCGGATACGATGCCGACAGCGATAATCCGATACTCAATGCTAACGCGCTCAACAGCTGATTTTTTTTGTTCATTTATGCTGGCTCTCGCAACCTGGAATGGAGGAATAACAATCCTGAAACAGTCTGATGTTATTGAATTTTAAAACGCTGAACAATGAGGTGTTTGACTAAATAATAGCTGGGGACGGGAAGAAAGGACGGGCGCAAGGGCTGCGCCCGTAAAATTTATTTATGAAGTGCGATTAATCGCGCTTTGCGCCACCACGCAGCAGGCCGGATGCGCCTTCGGAGTAATCACGTGGCATCTGTACGGGCGCCTGATCGTTACCCGCTTCGGACTCTGCCAGGCGGTTGCGGAACGGATTGTTTTCCGCGCTCATTTCCGGCAGCAGGTTGCTGGAGCTTTTCGCCATATGCTGATAAAGCTTGCGATAATCATGGGCCATGTTGTCCAGCAGCTCGGCGCTCTGGGCGAAGTGACTCACCAGCTCTTCGCGATACTCTTCCAGTTCAGCTTTGTTCTTTTCCAGTTCGTACTGCAAAGCCTGTTGCTGGCGCAATTTGCGATTTCCAAAACGCATGGCCACGGCACCGATAGCGATGCCGACGACTAAACCAATTAGCGCATATTCCCAGGTCATGAACTTCTCCCGTTGTCTTGTGGTTCCGTAGGGTGTTGGCTCGGCTTCATGCCTGCGCCTGATTATGCCACTATAACCGCTATTTCCTTAGAAGTGGAATCCCACCGCATCATCGCGTACTGTAGAACGGCCTTTTTTTCGCCAACTCAACAGGCTGGCGGGTATTAATTGAAGGAATAACAATAAGATTATGCAAAGCCTTTCCCCAACATCGCGTTACCAACAGGCCCTGAATGAAGGTTCTCACCAGCCGGATGATGTACAGCGTGAAGCCGTAAGGCGTCTGGATAGCATCTGGCAGGCGCTGACCACCCAGCCGACCGAGGCTGCGCCTGCGGGAGGACTGAAAGCCGCGTTTGGACGGCTGCTGGGAAAGAAAGCGCCGCAAAGCGTCACGCCGGTACGCGGCTTATATATGTGGGGAGGCGTTGGCCGCGGCAAAACCTGGCTGATGGATCTTTTTTACCAAAGCCTGCCGGGAACACGTAAGCAGCGCCTGCATTTTCACCGCTTTATGCTGCGGGTACATGAAGAGCTGACGGCCCTGCAGGGGCAGAGCGATCCGCTGGATATCGTTGCCGAGCGCTTCAAAGCCGAAACCGACGTGCTGTGCTTTGATGAGTTTTTTGTTTCGGATATTACTGACGCCATGCTGTTGGGCGGGCTGATGAAAGCGCTATTTGCCCGCGGCATTACGCTGGTGGCGACCTCCAACATTCCACCGGATGAGTTGTACCGTAACGGCCTGCAACGCGCCCGTTTCCTGCCCGCCATCGATGCAATTAAAGAGCATTGCGACATTATGAATGTTGATGCTGGCGTCGATTATCGCCTGCGTACCCTGACCCAGGCCCATCTGTGGATTTCACCGTTAAACGACGGCACGCAGCAGCAGATGGACAAGCTGTGGCTGATGCTGGCAGGCGCCGAGCGGGGTAACGCTCCCGTGCTGGAAGTGAACCATCGCCCGCTGCAAACGCTGGGTGTCGTCAATCAGACCCTCGCCGTATCGTTTGCGACCCTGTGTGTCGATGCCCGCAGTCAGCACGACTATATTGCGCTCTCGCGCCTTTTCCATACGGTGATGCTTTTCGATGTTCCGGTGATGACCAGGCTGATGGAGAGCGAAGCCCGGCGTTTTATCGCACTGGTTGATGAGTTTTACGAACGCCACGTCAAGCTGGTGGTGAGCGCCGCTGTTCCTTTATATGAGATCTATCAGGGGGAGCGGCTGAAGTTTGAGTTCCAGCGCTGCCTGTCACGCCTGCAGGAAATGCAAAGCGAAGAGTACCTGAAGCGCGAGCATATGCCTTAAGTCTGCGGTCCTCTCCTCGTGGAAGAGGGCCGGGGTGAGGGCGACAGCCCGGACTTTCCCTACCCCCGGAAAAACCCGCGTCAAATCACAATTAGGGGTCGATCTTTACCCCTGACTTCTCTATAATCTTGCGACCCCACGTTACAAGAAGGTTTTTTTCCCAAAACTTTCTCTGCGCCGGCATAGGCTATTCGAAGGGGTAGGTTTGCTGGACAATGTCGTGTGAACCTCAACTACTAAACGTTTGGGTGTTCACCAACGTGTAACTTATTTATTTGGGTAAGCTTTTAATGAAAACTTTTACAGCTAAACCAGAAACCGTAAAACGCGACTGGTATGTTGTTGACGCGACCGGTAAAACTCTGGGCCGTCTGGCTACCGAACTGGCTCGTCGCCTGCGCGGTAAGCATAAAGCGGAATACACTCCGCACGTAGATACCGGTGATTACATCATCGTTCTGAACGCTGACAAAGTTGCTGTAACCGGCAACAAGCGTACTGACAAAGTGTACTATCACCACACCGGCCACATCGGCGGTATCAAACAAGCGACCTTTGAAGAGATGATTGCCCGCCGTCCTGAGCGTGTGATTGAAATCGCGGTTAAAGGCATGCTGCCAAAAGGCCCGCTGGGTCGTGCTATGTACCGTAAACTGAAAGTTTACGCAGGTAACGAGCACAACCACGCGGCACAGCAACCGCAAGTTCTTGACATCTAATCGGGATTATAGGCAATGGCTGAAAATCAATACTACGGCACTGGTCGCCGCAAAAGCTCCGCCGCTCGCGTGTTCATCAAACCGGGCAGTGGTAAAATCGTTATCAACCAACGTTCTCTGGAACAGTACTTCGGTCGTGAAACTGCCCGTATGGTAGTTCGTCAGCCGCTGGAACTGGTCGACATGGTTGAGAAACTGGATCTGTACATCACCGTTAAAGGTGGTGGTATCTCTGGTCAGGCTGGTGCGATCCGTCACGGTATCACCCGCGCTCTGATGGAGTACGATGAGTCCCTGCGTGGCGAACTGCGTAAAGCTGGCTTCGTTACTCGTGATGCTCGTCAGGTTGAACGTAAGAAAGTCGGTCTGCGTAAAGCACGTCGTCGTCCACAGTTCTCCAAGCGTTAATTGGTTTCTGCTTCGGCAGACAACAATTGGCGAAAAACCCGCTTCGGCGGGTTTTTTTATGGCTACCGCATAGGTTATCCACACGGCGCCCCCCTTTCTGCGCTCTTTTTCCGCATTTCCAGAATCCCCTCACCACAAAGGCCGCAAAATCTGGTAAACTATCATCCACTTTTCTGTCCAAATAACGGTGAATGCTCGATTTTTGTTCTCTTTTTGAACAAGAGGAGACGTTCTCAGGGATGGACAACAAAACATCTGGCTAGCCTGTATGGCTGGTAGCAGTAAAAATTCTGAATATACCTGGAGGTTTTCATGGCTGTCGCTGCCAACAAACGTTCGGTAATGACGCTGTTTTCTGGTCCTACTGACATTTATAGCCATCAGGTTCGTATCGTGCTGGCCGAGAAGGGTGTCAGTTTTGAGATCGAGCATGTGGAAAAGGATAACCCGCCTCAGGATCTGATCGATCTCAATCCAAGCCAGAGCGTACCAACGCTGGTGGATCGTGAGCTGACCCTGTGGGAATCCCGTATCATTATGGAATATCTGGATGAGCGTTTCCCTCATCCGCCGCTGATGCCGGTTTACCCGGTTGCGCGTGGTGAAAGCCGCCTGTACATGCAGCGTATCGAGAAAGACTGGTATACGCTGATGAACGTCATCGTGAACGGTTCTTCATCAGAAGCCGATGCTGCGCGTAAACAGCTGCGCGAAGAGCTGCTGGCGATTGCGCCAGTATTCGGTCAACGTCCGTTCTTCCTGAGCGACGAGTTCAGCCTGGTCGATTGCTACCTGGCTCCGCTGCTGTGGCGTCTGCCGATTCTGGGCGTGGAGTTTAGCGGCCCGGGAGCAAAAGAGCTTAAAGGCTATATGACGCGTGTCTTCGAACGCGACTCTTTCCTTGCTTCTCTGACTGAAGCTGAACGTGAAATGCGTCTCGGCCGGGGTTAATGATTGTGGAAATGTCACAGCTTTCTCCGCGCCGTCCGTATCTGCTGCGTGCCTTCTATGAATGGTTGCTGGATAACCAGCTCACGCCGCACCTGGTTGTGGATGTGACGTTACCGGGCGTGCAGGTTCCTATGGAATATGCACGTGACGGGCAAATCGTACTGAACATTGCACCGCGCGCAGTCGGTGGCCTGGAGCTGGCGAACGATGAAGTTCGCTTTAATGCCCGTTTTGGCGGCGTGCCGCGCCAGGTGTCCGTGCCGTTGGCTGCCGTACTGGCCATCTATGCCCGTGAAAACGGTGCTGGCACCATGTTTGAGCCGGAAGCAGCTTACGATGAAGAGGTTACCAGCCTGAATGATGAAAACGGCGCAGCGGAGAGCGAAAGCGAAACCGTTATGTCGGTCATTGATGGCGATAAACCCGATCATAATGACGATCCTGATGATGAACCACCGCCGCGTGGTGGCCGACCGGCACTCCGGGTCGTAAAATAGTCTGCAGTTAAAGAGATAAATACCCAGCCTGATATCAATCGGCTGGGTATTTTTTTTGCATAGTATACTTGGGAGTTGCGTTTTTTAATCAGCAATATGAATGTATTAGCGTTATTCAACTCAAAAATTTGCGAAAATTGACCTAATAAATAATTGTGAAATGAATATATATTTTGCTCTTATCCCTTATTATCTCTAAAAATATTATTGCTGACTATCATTTGAGTTAATCTAAAACGGGCAGTTAATATTGCTAAGTTGAATCTATATATTCAGCGGATATTATAGTCACATGCTATCCAGCATCTTGTTACAGCAGTAGTGGATATATCGTTTTATATTTGCATCTAACTTATTCATACGTTAAGGATTAACAAATGAAAAAGGTTCTGCTCAGGTATACAACATGCGTGATTTTACGGTTGCAACGGCAGTTAGCCCTGAGCCGCACCCTTTTAGTCGTGCAGTATTCCCGGCAGCGGCCTCTTTGGTTATTCATAATACCACCGGTCAGGCGATCACCGCTGATAATCACCGGCGTGATCAACTGATATTCAGCTGTGTTATCCGTAATTACTCTCTTTTATTGAGCTTGCTCTGAATAAAAGAGTTCTTATCCTTTATCGACTCTTTTTTAATAGCACGTTAAACACGGACAGTTATGTTTTTGCTATTAAGGAATTTTTACTATGTTATGCTTTAATAAACCGGCAATAAAAACCTTACTGGCTTTATCATTGTTTTCTGCGCAGTTTCCTCTCTATGCCGCAGGAATGGTTCCTGAAACCAGTTTGCTGGTCATTGATGAAGCGACCCATAGCGGTACTATCAACGTAAAAAATACGGATAGTCATCCTTCCCTGTTATATACCAATGTTGTGGATCTTCCCGATGATATTGGTTTAAAACTGGTTGTTACCCAGCCGGTGGTGCGCCTTGAACCTGGGCAGACTCAACAGCTGCGTTTTTTACTGCAAACGAGCAAACCGTTAGAGGTTGAGCATTATAAACGTGTCACCTTCGAAGGTATCCCACCGAAGAGTGACGATAAAAAAATCAAAATTGGCATTAATATTCGTCAGGATCTCCCAGTACTTATTCGACCGGCAAAACTCCCTGTCGTGACCGATGCCTGGAAGGATCTTGAATGGTCTACAGCCGGTTCATCCGTTACGGTTAAAAACCCGAGCAAATATGTCGTGCGCCTTGCTACGAATGTTCTTCTGCAGCCATCGGGTATCTCTGGCACGCTGCCAAAAACCTACATTTTGCCTGGTGAAAGCATGACTACATCGGTGGGCAAATCGGTCAGTGGTAACACTCAAGTCAAGTTTTTCCCCGCCAGCCGTTATGGCGTAGAAGTACCTAGCTTCATATCGGAACTAAATAAAAAATAAAGGAATATGGCGGTGCGTAAAAAAAGCCACCTCGCAATTTTTGTGCGCGCAGTTATTTACGGCGCATTACCTCTGATACTTCTCGACTCACCTTTGTTACAGGCGAGGGAAGTTACCTTTGACACGGGGATATTAAAATCGCGTGGCCTGGGTGCGGATCTTAACCGCTACTTTGCCGAAGCGCCCCGTTTTTTACCCGGAACGCATTCTGTTTCTGTAAAAGTGAACGGCAAAGAGCGTGGAACGGCTGCGGTTCGTTTTAACGAAGATGGCGTTATGTGTGTTGATAACGACTTTCTTGAGTTTGCCGGAATCATGCCTGTTTCCATCAAGTCGGGTGAAGCCTGTCATGATATTCGCAGCGATTACGCCCAGGCGGTGATAAATGCGCTCCCCAATCAGGAAGCAGTTGAGTTATATCTGCCGCCGGAAGCGATTAATAGCCTGACATCAGACATCAAAAACTTTCAGCATGGTGGTGTAGCCGGCATGTTGAATTACTCATTATTCAGCACCAAAAGTGAGTACACAGGAAGCGATAGCGACAGTAGCAGGTATTCTCAGGCAAGTCTTGAAGCGGGTTTTAATGCGATGGACTGGTCGCTGCGCAGCCGTTATATCCTGACAGATAATGATGGTGATCGAAACGCGGAGAGTATTTATACCTACGCGGAGCATGTCTTTGTCCCTCAACGTTTGACGATGCAGGTGGGGGAAATCAACGCCATGTCAGACGTGTTGAGCGGCGTGCCTATCATGGGTGTGCAGCTGATGCCAACCAATGGCTTACAGCATGATTACACCGGTATAAGCGTATCCGGCATTGCGCGTACGCCACAGGCGCGTGTTGAAATCCGGCAGAATAATCGCCTTATTTTTAACACCCTGGTGCCAGCTGGCCCCTTCACGCTTGATGATGTACCGATTGTGCGCAATAACGTCGATCTTGACGTGACGGTCGTTGAAACAGACGGGTCAACGAGTCATTTCATCGTACCTGCCGCATCTGTTAGATCGCAGCGCCTGTCGCGCCCGAATGGCCTGACGATCTCGGCAGGGCAAGTGCGCAGTATAGAGAGCGACTACAGCGATCCCATGGTCTTCAACGTTTCCAATGGCTGGCGGATCCTGCCCTGGATGAACCTCCTTGCATCCGGTGTCGTAGCGGAGAAATACCAGGCCGCAGGTGCGCGAACGGAATTTATGGTCACTGAAGGGTGGGGCGTCTCCACCAGTATGGCTGCCAGTAAAGCCAAGTTTGGTGATAGCGATAACGGCGTTAAAAACGAGCTGCAAAGTGATTACGCGCTAACAGAAAATATGGGATTGTCGGCGAGCGTTGCCCACTATAGCGGCAATTACCGCGAGCTGACTGATGCGATGGATGATGATTATGTCGGGTATGACAACAGCTATGCTGCCAACCTCAACTGGTCTACATCTTTGGCAGGCACATTTAGCGCGGGCTTTAACTATAACCAGGCGACAGGCGATGGGCAGGATTCCCGTTATTTACTCCTATCATGGGGTAAAACATTTAAATACGCTTCGGTTAACGTTAACTGGCAAAGCGCAATAGGGGATACCGATGATGACCAGAACGAAGACCTCTTATATGTAAACCTGAGCATTCCGCTGGGGGGCACTCAGAGCCTCAGTTCTTACATGCGCAAGCAGGGTGACAGTACCAGCTATGGTCTGGCAAACAGCGGTTCGCTGGGCGAAAACACCAATTACTATATCTCAGCAGACCGGGATAACGATTCAAACGAAAACAGCTTTAACGGCAACATCAACACCAATCTGCACTACACCCAGTTGAGCGTAGGTGGCGGTACCAGTGGTGATAATCAGCGTAACTATAATGCGACGCTGTCGGGCGGCATTGCCATGCATAAAGATGGTGTCACCTTCTCGCCATATTCCATCAGGGAAACCTTTGCGATTGCCAAACTCAGCGAACCGAAAGCGGGCGTGGAAATCTCTACACCTCAGGGCACCGTCTGGACCGATCACTGGGGCCAGGCTGTGGTGCCAGGGTTAATAGAGTGGCGTAACTCCCGTATAGAAGTTGATGCGAACAAATTGCCGCAGAGTATGACGCTGGCAAACGGCACGAAATACATTGCTGCCGCACATGCTTCTGTCAGCGAAGTGAGCTTCAAAGTATTGAACAGCCGTCGCGTGATGTTACGTATTAAGCAGGCCGATGGTAAGCCGCTTAAAAAAGGCTTATCCGTGGTGGATGGTAAAAATAACTATATCGTCACGGTTGTTGATGATGGGCATGTGTTCCTGAACGATGCCGATCAAATTACCGCGCTTTATGCCATGGACGATAATAACAATCGTCTGTGTAAGTTGAATTTTACGCTTCCTGAGAAGCATGACGAAGACACGTTTTATGAGGAAGTTAACGGAGTATGTCGATGAACGTTCAACGTCTGGCAGCGTTATTACTGCTTGCTTTACCGTGTCTTTCTTATGCTGATGATTGCCAGATAACGCTCTCCCAGCAGGTGGTGGATTATCACCAGATACGCCGTGACAACATCGTCCTGACCCAGCAAAGCTGGAATAAAATGCCGGAGAAAGATATCAGTGTCAGCGTCTTTTGCCCGGATAAAAAGCAGATGGCAATCTTGCTGCAAGGGACTGCAGGTGAGAAAGGGCGTTTCATGTTTGGGCAGAATGGTGGCGTGGCCATCAAAGTGAGCAACCTGACGCTCGACGGTAAAAGCTACAGCGTGGGTAAAACAACCGATCAGGTAAATTTCACCCCGGATAAAGACGACACGCCATCGCTCTCTATCCGCAATAACGAGGCGATAATTGCAGTCGAAAACGGCCAGGTGCCCAGCGGTCAGCAAATGAATTTTACCGTCACGCTATTCCCGGTGCTGAATGATAACGCGTTTAAACGAATCTCGGATCAAACCACGCTGGAAAGCGATTTGACCTGGCGAATCCTCTCGAAGTAAGCAAAAAAATGGCCCGGCATTTGCCGGGCCATATTCATTACACTTCCAGGTAATTCATAATCCCGTCAGCCGCTTTACGGCCTTCGGCAATCGCCGTTACCACCAGGTCGGAACCGCGAACGATATCACCACCGGCAAAGATTTTCGGGTTGCTGGTCTGGAACGCATTATCGCTGCCTTCCGGGGCGATGATACGGCCCTGTGAATCCAGCTCGACGCTGTGCTTCGCCAGCCACTCCATGCTGTGAGGGCGGAAACCAAACGCCATCACTACGGCATCTGCCGGGATCACATGCTCGGAACCGGCAACGATTTCTGCGCGACGACGGCCTTTCGCATCCGGCGCACCCATCTCAGTGCGCGCCATCTTCACGCCGCTGACTTTGCCGTTGGCGTTCACTTCAATACCCAGTGGCTGGATGTTGAACTGGAACTCCACACCCTCTTCACGCGCGTTTTTCACTTCACGTTTAGAGCCAGGCATGTTCTCTTCGTCACGACGATAGGCACAGATAACGTGTGCGGCATTCTGACGAATGGAGGTACGCACGCAGTCCATAGCGGTATCACCGCCGCCAAGTACGACAACGCGTTTGCCTTCCATGCTGACGTATGGCTCAGCGGCAGTTTCGCCGTAACCCATCATCTGTTTGGTATTGGCAATCAGGAACGGCAGGGCATCGAATACGCCGTTGGCATCTTCGTTTTCCAGTCCGCCACGCATCGACTGATAGGTGCCAACGCCCAGGAACACAGCGTCGTAATCTTTCAGCAGATCGTCGAGCTGCACGTCACGGCCCACTTCCACATTCAGTTTGAACTCAATGCCCATACCGGTGAAGATTTCACGGCGGCGAGTCATGACCTCTTTTTCCAGCTTGAATGCCGGGATGCCGAAGGTCAGCAGACCGCCGATTTCCGGGTGACGGTCGAACACCACTGCTTTCACCCCGTTGCGGGTCAGCACGTCAGCGCAGGCCAGGCCTGCCGGACCGGCACCGATGATCGCTACGCGTTTGTCGGTCTGACGCACACCCGTCATGTCCGGGCGCCAGCCCATCTCAAACGCTTTATCGTTGATGTAGCGTTCGATGTTGCCGATGGTTACCGCACCGAACTCGTCGTTCAGAGTACAGGAGCCTTCACACAGACGATCCTGAGGACACACGCGGCCGCACACTTCCGGCAAGGTGTTGGTCTGGTGAGACAACTCGGCGGCTTCAAAAATACGCCCTTCGTTGGCCAGCTTCAGCCAGTTCGGGATGTAGTTATGCACCGGACACTTCCACTCGCAGTACGGGTTGCCGCAGGACAGGCAGCGGTCTGCCTGTGCTTTAGCCTGACCTTCGGAAAACGGCTCGTAGATTTCAACAAATTCAATTTTACGGATCTTCAGCGGCTTCTTCGGCGGATCCACACGCTGCAGGTCGATAAACTGGTATACATTCTGGCTCATCTAAATTCCTCAAATCTGATTCATCGGGCTATTTTTCTTGTGATTCTGGACCTGGGCAGTGCTCAGACTCCTCGCGTACTACGTGTACGCTGCGGGTCTTGCGCGCTGTCCGTGTCCAGACTCACTGCGACAATGACGCCCGCTAAATCCAGATTTACTGCGCCTGCACACGCAGCTCTGCTGCGCTACGACTACGGTGACCCAACAGGGCTTTAACATCGCTGGACTTCGGTTTAACCAGCGCGAATTTCGCAGAGAACGCTGGCCAGTTCGCCAGAATCTCTTCGCCGCGCACGGAACCGGTATGATGCACGTGCTCGGTGATCAAACCGCGCAGGTGCTCTTCATGGATCGCCAGGGTTTCAACATCCAGCACTTCCACCAGCTCCGGGTTCACGCGTTTGCGGAAATCACCGCTTTCGTCCAGGACATAGGCGAAACCACCGGTCATACCTGCCCCGAAGTTAACGCCGGTTTTGCCCAGCACGCAGACAATACCGCCGGTCATGTATTCACAGCCGTTATCGCCGATACCTTCCACCACGGTGATGGCACCGGAGTTACGCACCGCAAAACGCTCACCTGCACGACCTGCAGCAAACAGACGACCACCGGTAGCACCGTACAGACAGGTGTTGCCGATGATGCTGGCATCGCAGCTGCGGAAGGCAGAGCCGACCGGAGGACGCACCGCCAGCAGACCGCCCGCCATGCCTTTACCGACGTAGTCGTTGGCATCGCCAGTCAGGTACAGCTCAACGCCACCGGCATTCCACACGCCGAAGCTCTGACCTGCGGTACCGCTGAAGTGAGCGGTAATCGGATCGGCAGCCAGACCCTGGTCGCCGTGCGTCTGTGCGATGTAACCCGAGAGCGTTGCGCCGACTGAACGATCGGTGTTGCGAATATCAAACCAGAAGGTTTTGCTCTGCTTGTCATCCACAAATGGCTTCGCCTGTTGCAACAGCTGAGCGTTCAGCACGCCATTGTCGAACGGCGGGTTATTCTCGGTGCAGTACACCGCTTTGCCCGGATGCGGTTCAGCCGTTTCCAGCAGGCGGGACAGCTTCAGGTTCTGCTGCTTAGCCGTGAATCCTTCCAGCTCTGTCAGCAGGTCGGTACGGCCAATCAGATCCACCAGACGCGTCACGCCCAGCTGCGCCATCAGCTCGCGTGTTTCGCGGGCGATGAAGTCAAAGTAGTTGGTCACTTTGAACGGCAGGCCGTGGTAGTGGTTCTTACGCAGTTTTTCGTCCTGAGTTGCAACGCCGGTTGCGCAGTTGTTCAGGTGACAAATACGCAGATATTTACAGCCCAGCGCCACCATCGGGCCAGTACCGAAGCCGAAGCTTTCTGCACCCAGAATCGCCGCTTTGATGATATCGAGGCCGGTTTTCAGGCCGCCATCTACCTGCAGACGGATCTTGTGACGCAGACCGTTAGCCACCAGTGCCTGCTGAGTTTCCACCAGGCCAAGCTCCCATGGACAACCCGCGTATTTCACTGAGGAGAGCGGGCTGGCCCCGGTGCCGCCGTCGTAACCGGCGATGGTGATCAGGTCCGCGTAGGCTTTTGCCACACCGGTGGCGATAGTGCCCACGCCCGGCTCGGAAACCAGCTTCACGGAGATCATCGCTTTCGGGTTGACCTGTTTCAGGTCGAAAATCAGCTGCGCCAGATCCTCGATAGAGTAAATATCGTGGTGCGGCGGTGGGGAGATCAGCGTCACGCCCGGTACCGAGTAGCGCAGTTTGGCGATGTACGGGGTCACTTTGTCACCCGGTAATTGACCGCCTTCGCCCGGTTTTGCACCCTGAGCGACTTTAATCTGAATTACGTCAGCATTGACCAGGTACGCCGGGGTCACACCGAAGCGACCGGAAGCAACCTGCTTGATGCGCGACACTTTGTTCGTGCCATAGCGCGCCGGATCTTCACCGCCTTCACCGGAGTTGGAGTTCCCGCCGATGCTGTTCATCGCTTCTGCCAGCGCCTCGTGGGCTTCCGGGCTGAGTGCGCCGATAGACATCGCGGCGGTATCAAAGCGTTTGAACAGTTCAGACGCCGGTTCAACCTCATTGATGCTGACCGCGGTATCGCCCGGGTTCAGCGCCAGCAGATCGCGCAGCGTGGCTGCCGGACGGTTGTTCACCAGCTCAGCATATTGCTGATAATCGCTGTACTCACCGCTCTGAACGGCCTGTTGCAGGGTGCGCACCACGTCCGGGTTATAGGCATGGTATTCGCCACCGTGCACATACTTCAGCTGTCCACCCTGATCCAGCGGCTTACGTGCCAGCCAGGCGCGTTTGGAGAGATTCAGCAGATCCTGCTGGAAGTCACTAAAGTCCGCGCCGCCGATGCGGCTGATTACGCCCTGGAAGCAGAGGTCGGAAACATCGTCATGTAGACCGACGGCTTCGAACAGCTTCGAGCAGCGGTAAGAGGCGATGGTCGAGATGCCCATCTTGGACATGATCTTGTACAGACCTTTGTTGATGCCGTTACGGTAGTTCAGCATCACGGTACGGTAATCTTTCTCGATGGCCTGACTATCAACCAGTTTTGCCAGGGTTTCGTAGGCGAGGTACGGGTAAATCGCCGTTGCACCAAAGCCCAGCAGCACTGCGAAGTGGTGCGGATCGCGCGCACTGGCGGTTTCCACAATGATGTTGGCATCGCAGCGCAGGCTCTTATCGACCAGACGCGTCTGGATAGCCCCGACGGCCATAGGCGCCGGAACCGGCAGACGGTTTTTCGCAATATTGCGGTCGGACAGCACCAGCAGCACGGTACCGTTACGTACCATCTGTTCCGCTTTGTCACACAGCGCATTCACCGTCTCTTCGAGAGTGGTTTCGGTCACGTCGAAAGTGATGTCGAGCGTGTCAGCGCGGTAGTGCTCCTCTTGCATGGTGGTGAGCTGTTTGAAATCGGAGTACAGCAGGATCGGTGACTTAAAGGTCAGGCGGTGGGCCTGGCCTTCGGCTTCACAGAAGACGTTCATCTCACGACCGATGCTGGTGGCCAGCGACATCACGTGCGCTTCACGCAGCGGATCGATTGGCGGGTTGGTCACCTGCGCGAACTGCTGACGGAAGTAGTCGTAAATGATTCGCGGCTGACTGGAGAGCACGGCAAACGGGGTATCATCACCCATGGAGCCGACCGCTTCCTGGCCGTTTTCACCCAACACGCGGATAACGGAGTCCAGCTCTTCCGCGCTGTAGTTAAACTGTTTCTGGTAGCTGGCGAGGGTATCGTCATCCAGTTCGCGGCTGCCCACGTCCTGATCCGGCAGATCTTCAAACGGCACCAGACGGCGAACGTTTTTCTCCATCCACTCTTTGTACGGATGACGGCTTTTCAGATCGTTATCGGTTTCCGCGGAGTGCAGGATGCGACCGCCGCGGGTGTCGATCACCATTAGCTCGCCCGGCCCTACACGGCCTTTTTCGACCACTTCGTCAGGCTGGTAGTCCCAGATCCCCACTTCAGAGGCGCAGGTGATCAGCTTGTCTTTAGTAATGACGTAGCGCGCCGGGCGCAGACCATTACGGTCGAGGTTACAGGCCGCAAAGCGACCATCAGACATCACGATACCTGCCGGACCATCCCACGGCTCCATGTGCATGGAGTTAAAGTCGAAGAAGGACCGCAGCTCAGGATCCATATCCGGGTTGTTCTGCCAGGCTGGCGGAACCAGCAGGCGCATGGCGCGAACGATATCCATCCCGCCTGCCAGCAGCAGTTCCAGCATGTTATCCATTGAGCTGGAGTCAGAGCCGGTTTCGTTGACGAACGGCGCAGCGTCGTGCAGATCCGGGATCAGCGGGGTCTGGAATTTATAGGTACGTGCGCGAGCCCACTGGCGGTTACCGGTGATGGTGTTGATTTCGCCGTTGTGCGCCAGATAGCGGAACGGCTGAGCCAGCGGCCAGCGTGGTACGGTGTTGGTGGAGAAGCGCTGGTGGAACAGGCAAATGGCCGATTCCAGACGCAGGTCCGCCAGGTCCAGGTAGAAGCGCGGCAGGTCAGCCGGCATACACAGACCTTTATAGATGTTCACCAGGTTCGAGAGGCTACAAACGTAGAACTCTTTATCGTCCTGCAGGCGTTTTTCAATGCGGCGACGGGCGATAAACAGACGGCGTTCCATATCACGTGGACGCCAGCCCGCAGGCGCGTTGACAAAGATTTGCTCGATACGAGGCAGCGAGGAGAGGGCGATTTCACCGAGTACCCCTTCGTTAGTGGGTACGTCGCGCCAGCCAACGATAGACAGGGTTTCGCGTTGAAGTTCTTCTTCGACGATGCGGCGTGAGACGGCTGCTTTTTCTGCGTCCTGATTCAGGAACAGCATGCCGACAGCGTAGTTTTTGGCTAAACGCCAGCCGCGCTCTTCCGCCACGATGCGAAAGAAACGATCCGGTTTTTGCAGCAGCAGACCGCAACCGTCGCCGGTTTTACCATCCGCAAGGATAGCGCCACGGTGCTGCATACGGGCCAGTGCGTGTATAGCGGTACGCACTACCTTGTGGCTAGGTTCGCCTTCTATGTGGGCGATCAGGCCGAAACCACAGTTATCCTTCTCAAGGGATTTATCGTACAACATATCAGTGAACCTCCCCAGGCTCTTCGGGACTTCTCTCTGGACCGTGGCGCACAGGCACAGCAAGAGCGCGGCGACGGGGTTTGCGTTTCATACGCGTACCTCGCATTCGCCCTCTTAATATCCTTTTCACACAGGTCAAACAAGTTTGAGGACTTGCTTCAGAGGGAATCTCAACTACTGCATAAATATGATGAGCAGGCTGCTCATCCAGAAAGCTTCCAGCGGATTTCCAACTTATCGGGAATCCGTACACAGGTCAAATGGCAATCTTATTTATACAAAAATGTGCTAAAGGAAGGTTATTTGTCTGATTTGATTAGTTATTTAGTCAGTTTCACATCCCTGTAACCTTGCTGTGGGCTTTAGGGATGTGTGATCTGACTCACTATATGAAAGCGGTATTATCGCTGTAGCATGCTGAATAGTGCGATTTAAGCAGGATTTAATGCCGCCACGGCGATAAAGCCCGCATGATGTCACTGTTTTTCAGCACAGACGATATAAATGAAAAAATCTGGCAGGACATAAGGAAAAGTAATTAGAAAGGCGATGAATGAAATTGCAATTATCCTGGTTAATTATGCAAAGGATAAAAGCTCGCCGGGACGATTGATCCAGGTCATCGCCGTCGGAGGTTGAAAATGGCAGGCTTGTCCCCTTTCTACGGGGCGGTCTATCAGATTATGCAGTTACAGAAATTAGTCAATATGTTTGGTGGGGATCTTTCACGCCGGTACGGGCAAAAGGTCCATAAACTGTCGCTGCACGGCGGCTTTAGCTGCCCCAATCGCGATGGCACCATCGGGCGCGGCGGCTGTACCTTCTGTAATGTGGCCTCCTTTGCTGACGAATCACAGCAGCATCAGTCTATCGCTGCACAGCTTGCTCACCAGTCGACGTTAGTTAACCGGGCGAAACAGTATCTGGCCTATTTTCAGGCCTATACCAGTACCTGGGCGGAAGTGCAGGTGCTGCGCTCGATGTATCAGCAGGCGGTGAGTCAGGCCAACATCGTCGGGCTTTGCGTCGGCACACGGCCTGACTGCGTGCCCGAGGCGGTGCTCGATCTGCTCAGCGAATACAAAGAGCAGGGGTATGAAATCTGGCTGGAGCTGGGATTACAGACCGCGCACGATAAAACCCTGCATCGCATCAACCGCGGCCATGATTTCGCCTGCTATCAACGCACCACCCAACTGGCACGCGAACGCGGACTTAAGGTCTGTACTCATCTGATTGTCGGTCTGCCGGGTGAAGGGCAAGCCCACGCACTGGAAACCCTGCATAAGGTGGTGGAGACCGGCGTTGACGGCATCAAGCTGCACCCGCTGCATATCGTTACGGGCAGTATTATGGCCAAAGCCTGGGAAGCCGGGCGACTCAACGGCATCGAGCTGGACGAGTATGTGCTGACAGCCGGAGAGATGATCCGTCACACACCGCCGGAGGTGGTGTATCACCGTATCTCCGCCAGCGCCCGCCGTCCAACGCTGCTGGCACCGCTATGGTGTGAGAACCGCTGGACGGGGATGGTGGAGCTTGACCGCTACCTGAATGAGCAGGGAGGGCAGGGTTCGGCGCTGGGACGGGCATGGATAATGCCTGATCCGCTCACCCCCAGCCCTCTTTCCTGAGGGTTGAGAGAAAAGATTTACTTCCGGCGTCTGCCTAATAAGCTGCCCAGCACTCCACGTACAATCTGATTTGTCACCTGACGCGCCGCGCTTTTCGCCATGGTTTGTACGACACCGTCGCGTTTACCGCCGCGCGGACCGGTGCTGCCAAACAGGATGTCTTTCAACCCGCCCAGTATCCCGTCATCGACTGCCACGGGCTGGTCTTTCGCGGCGGGGGCCTCCTGTTGCGCCGTACGGGTTTGCACCGCTTTTTGCAGCATCTCAAATGCAGATTCTCTGTCCACCTGATCTTCGTATTTACCGTAGACCGGGGAGTGGTTAATCAGTCCGTTACGCTCATCGTCGCTGATTGGCCCCATCCGTGAGTTAGGGGCGATGACCATCGCGCGCTCCACCATTGACGGGCTGCCTTTGGCATCGAGAAACGAGATCAGCGCCTCGCCGGTACCCAGCGCCTGGATGGCTGCTTCGGTATCAAAAGCCGGGTTGGTGCGCATGGTCTGCGCTGCGGCTTTCACGGCTTTCTGATCCTTTGGCGTAAAGGCGCGCAAAGCATGCTGGACACGATTGCCCAGTTGGCCCAGTACGTTGTCGGGAATATCGGCCGGGTTCTGCGAAACAAAGTACACGCCCACGCCTTTGGAGCGGATCAGGCGGATCACCTGTTCGATCTTATCCAGTAGAACCTGGGGCGCATCACTGAACAGCAGATGGGCTTCGTCAAAGAAGAAAACCAGTTTCGGTTTTTCCAGATCGCCCGCTTCAGGCAGTTGCTCAAAGAGTTCGGAGAGCATCCACAGCAAGGTGGCCGCGTAGAGCTTCGGCATCTGGTAGAGCTTTTCTGCACTCAGGATGTTGATAATGCCTTTGCCGTTGCTGTCGGTACGCATCCAGTCTTTGATATCCAGCATGGGTTCGCCAAAGAAGTGCCCGGCGCCTTGTTGTTCCAGCGTCAACAATCCGCGCTGGATAGCCCCCACGGAGGCGCTACTGATGTTGCCATACTGATTCTGGAAAGATTTGGCGTTATCTCCGATGTACTGGGTAATGGCCCGCAGATCCTTGAAGTCGAGCAGCAGCAATCCCTGATCGTCGGCAATGCGGAAGATAATGTTCAGTACGCCGGTTTGTACCTCGTTGAGGTCGAGCAGACGCGCCAGCAGCAGCGGGCCGAGATCGGAAACCGTGGCGCGTACCGGGTGACCTCTCTCACCGAAAATATCCCAGACCACCACCGGATTACTCTCGGGTTGCCAGTCGGTAACGCCAATATTTTTCAACCGTTCAAGAAGCTTCTCCGAGCCGATGCCCTCCCGGGCAATGCCGCTGAGATCGCCTTTAACGTCGGCCATAAATACCGGCACGCCGATACGCGAAAATGACTCAGCCAGCTTTTGCAGCGTCACCGTTTTACCCGTGCCGGTGGCACCGGTAATCAGGCCATGTCGGTTAGCCATGGCGGGCAGGAGAGACAATTCATTATCCAGCGTCCGGGCAATCAGCAGGGGTGTACTCATGATCGGCTTCCTCGTTCATTCCTGCGTGGAGTATAGGCAACCTGACGGTAAAGTGGATGTGTCAGTTTCCGACTTTGCGGCGCGTTATCCAGCACGGACTATGCTTTTGCATAGGGTTAACAACATATTGGAAAGCTATGTCCAGATTCTTCTTTAATGACCGCAAACAGCTGGTTAATGATGCTATTGAAGGTATGCTCATCTCTGCCCCACACGGCAATCTCGTCAAACTGGATAGCGATCCGGCTATCCGTGTGGTGGTGCGTGCCGACTGGGATAAAAGCCGCGTGGCGGTAATTTCTGGCGGCGGATCCGGTCATGAACCGGCGCATGCAGGCTTTGTAGGTAAAGGAATGCTTACCGCTGCCGTCTGTGGCGATCTGTTTGCTTCACCAAGCGTAGAGGCGGTGCTGAACGCTATCGTGGCGGTGACAGGGGATCGCGGCTGCCTGCTGATCGTCAAAAACTATACCGGGGATCGTCTCAACTTTGGCCTCGCGGCGGAAAAAGCCAAGCGCTTCGGACTCAAAGTGGAGATGGTGATTGTGGCCGATGATATTGCTCTGCCGGATAACAAGCAGCCGCGCGGCATTGCCGGAACTGCGCTAGTGCATAAAATTGCCGGGTATGCCGCCGAACAGGGGAAATCGCTGAGCGATGTGCGGGACATGGCCCTTCAGGCCTGCGACAACCTCTGGAGTCTGGGGGTGGCGATGCAGACCTGCAATCTGCCGGGCAGCGACGATGAAGAGGGGCGTATCAGGAAAGGCCATGTTGAGCTGGGACTGGGGATCCACGGTGAGCCAGGGGCTTCGGTGGTCGATACGCAAAACAGCAGGGCGATTATCGAGACGCTGGTGAAGCCCTTGCTGGCGCAGGCCGGTGAAGGACGGCTGGCCGTGCTCATCAATAACCTCGGCGGCGTCTCGGCGCTGGAGATGGCGCTGCTGACCAAAGAGCTGGCGCATTCGGCCCTGAAAAATCAGATCGCGTATTTTATTGGCCCGGCACCGCTGGTGAGTTCGCTGGACATGAAGGGCTTTTCCTTATCCCTGCTGAAACTGAATACGGCTTTTGAACAGGCGCTCAACGCGCCGGTAGAGACGCTGGGCTGGCAAAAGCCCGTGGCCTTTACCCCGCTGCGCACGCTGGCGCATACCCCACTGTACTACAGCGTGGAGTTTACCCCGTCAGCGAATGCAAACGTCGCCCGGTATCTCGCCGCGGCAACGGGCTGCTTAATCGCCCTGGAAAATCGCCTTAACGCGCTGGATGCGAAAGTGGGAGATGGCGATACAGGATCGACCTTTGCGCAAGGTGCGCGGGACATTGCGCAATGGCTGGAGGAGGATCGGTTGCCGCTGGACGATCTGCCGCAGCTGTTGTTGGTGGTGGGTGAGCGGCTGGCGACGGTGATGGGGGGATCGAGCGGCGTGTTGATGTCGATCTTCTTCACTGCCGCCGGACAGGCGCTGCGTAGCGGTAAATCCTTACCCGATGCCTTACTGACCGGGCTTGCGCAAATGAAACATTATGGTGGGGCAGATCGCGGCGATCGTACCTTGATCGATGCGCTCCAGCCCGCGCTGGAAGCGTTGCAGACAGGGGATCTTCAGGCCGCCGCCAGCGCAGCGCAACAGGGGGCCGATGCCACGGCAAGCATGGGCAAGGCCGGGGCCGGACGTTCATCCTATGTCAACAAAGAGAATCTGCACGGGGTGACCGATCCTGGCGCAGTAGCGGTGGCCGAGGTGTTTGCTGCATTTATGCGGTAGGTGAAAACATCGGGTGGCGGCGGGGTGAAAGCAAAACGGTAACAACCGTTACCGTTTTGAATGTTACAGGCGCAGTGCCATCGTGCTTTAGCGGCTTAGAAATCTGCTTTTAACACCACGCGGTAACGGGCTTTGCCGTCACGAACGTGCTGGATGGCTTCGTTGATTTTCGACATCGGATACGTCTCGATGGTCGGGGCGACTTTGGTGCGGCCGGCAAATTTCATCAGCTTGCGCAGCTCATACGGTGTGCCCGTCGCAGAACCTGACACGCTGCGATCGCCGCCGATCAGCGTGAAGGCTGGAACCGGCAGGGGCTTCAGGACGGCACCCACGGTATGGAAATTACCGCCGTAGGCCAGCGCTTCAAAGTACGGCTGCCAGTCGAGATCGACGTTAACGGTATTGATGATCAGATCAAACTGACCGGCCAGCGCTTTCAACAGCTCAGGATCCCGGCTGTTCACTACCTTGTCGGCTCCCATCGCCAGCACTTCTTGCTCTTTCGCCGGGTTGGAGCTGAACGCCGTCACTTCGCAGCCCATCGCATGCAGAAGCTTGATGGCGATATGGCCCAGACCGCCAATACCGATTACCCCCACGCGGCTGGTGGCGGTGATATGGTGCATCAGCAGCGGTTTGAAGACTGTGATCCCGCCGCACAGCAGCGGACCGGCAGATTCGATATCCATCTGTTCAGGGAGAGGAATGACCCACTGCCAGTCGGCGCGCAGTTTGTCAGCGAAACCGCCGTTGTTCAGAATGGTTGGGGTAGCCCCTTCAAGGCAGTTAATCTGGTTGCCGCTGATACAGGCATCGCAGTGCCCACAGCTCCGTGCAGTCCAGCCGATGCCCACGCGCTGACCAACCTTCAGCCCTTTATCCTGGGCAGCACTGCCCAGAGCAACCACGCGGCCAATCACTTCGTGCCCGGCAATCAGTGGGTATTGCGAAAAGCCCCATTCGTTATCGATCATCGACAGATCGGAATGGCAGATCCCGCAGTAATCGACCTGGACTTCGACGTCTTCTGCTTTCAGCTCGCCCGCATCGTATTCGTACAGCTCAAGTTCTGCACCCGCCTGCGGTGCGGCGTAGCTTTTTATCTTTGACATGATATTTACCCCCTGATGGTGTGGAACTGAGAGTGTAGAGCATTCAGTTTACAACCGCTTAACAGAAGGGGGCAGGAAAGGAATTACAATGTTTTCAACATCCGCACTTCGCAGTCCACGTGTCCGGTGCAGCCCAGGGAGTGGTCAATGTGTTCAAAGCCAAGGTGCTCATACAGGGCAATAGCTTCTTTGAGGAAGGCAGTGGTTTCGAGGTAGCAGCGTTTAAAGCCTTCGGCGCGCGCGTGGTCGAGAGCAACCAGCGCCAGCTTTTTCGCCAGCCCTTTTCCGCGTGCGGAGGGCAGGAAATACATCTTTTGCAGTTCGCAAATATCCGGTTCGCTGCAGCTCAGGGGGGCAACACCGCCGCCGCCGACAACGCTGCCGTTTTGTTCGATGATCCAGTAGGCGTGGCCCGGCTGGCTGTAAACCTGAAACAGCTCGTCCAGGTTTGGGTCGGCAACCGTGTAGCCCTTGTCGGCGGTCAGACCGTATTCGGCAGACACTGTGCGGATAACGGTCGCAATCGCACTGTTGTCTTGTTGAGAGATACGACGCATGGCGGTCGCAGCGGGGGTAATCACGCTCATAGCATTACTCATGACAAAAATTGACACACATCTGCTGTTAATAGCATCGCAGAAAGGGGAGTGCAAGCGAGGAGTTTTCAGGAAGAATCCCCCTTACGCCCTGAAGCGTAAGGGGGTAACGCTTTACAGCGCGGCGATAACCGCCTGCTGCTCAATCAGCTTCGCTTTAGCATCCGCGAAACCAACCAGACGTTCACGCTCTTTGGCGATGACCGCTTCCGGGGCGCGGGCAACAAAGCCTTCGTTAGACAGTTTACTTTCGATCTTACCGATTTCGACTTCGACTTTGGCCACTTCTTTTGCCAGACGCGCCAGCTCAGCATCTTTATCAACCAGGCCAGCCATCGGGATCAGCAGCTCGGCGCCGTCGATGATTTTGGTCACGGAGACCGGACCTTTATCATCCGCAGGCAGCACGGTGATGCTCTCCAGACGGGCCATAGTCTGCAGGAAGGTGTTGTTCTCGGTCACGCGACGCACCGCAGCTTCACTGCAACCGCGCAGCAGCAGCGCCAGTGGTTTACCCGGGGAGATGTTCATCTCGGCACGGATGTTACGCACGGCAACGATCGCCTGCTTCAGCCACTCGGTATCGGCAGCCGCGGCTTCATCAACCTGCGCGGCATCGAAGGCCGGGAACGGCTGCAGCATGATGGTATCGGCATTAATGCCAGCAATCACCTTCACGCGCTGCCAGATGGTTTCGGTGATGAACGGGATGATCGGGTGCGCCAGGCGCAACAGACCTTCCAGAACGGTGATCAGGGTGTTGCGCGTACCGCGCAGTTCCGCTTCAGATCCGCCATTCATTACCGGTTTGGTCAGCTCCAGGTACCAGTCACAGAACTGGTTCCAGGTGAACTCGTACAGGATGCCTGCCGCGATATCGAAGCGATAGCTATCCAGCGCCTCGCGGAACGCTTTGGTCGTCTGGTTGAATTCAGCCAGGATCCAGCGGTCTGCCAGCGACAGGGTCATTTCGCCGCCGTTAAAGCCGCAATCCTGATCTTCGGTGTTCATCAGCACAAAGCGGCTGGCGTTCCACAGCTTGTTACAGAAGTTGCGATAACCTTCCAGACGTTTCATGTCCCAGTTAATGTCGCGGCCGGTTGAGGCCAGCGCTGCCAGGGTGAAACGCAGGGCGTCGGTGCCGTGTGGCTCGATACCGTCCGGGAACTGCTTCTCGGTGCGCTTGCGGATCTTCTCAGCCAGCTGCGGCTGCATCATGTTGCCGGTACGTTTCTCCAGCAGATCTTCCAGGGAGATACCGTCCACCATGTCCAGCGGGTCGATAACGTTGCCCTTGGACTTGGACATCTTCTGGCCTTCGTCGTCGCGGATCAGACCGGTCATGTAGACGGTATGGAACGGAACCTGCGGCTTGCCATCTTCATCTTTGATGAAGTGCATGGTCATCATGATCATGCGGGCGATCCAGAAGAAAATAATGTCGAAGCCGGACACCATTACGCTGGTTGGGTGGAACTGACGCAGCGCGTCGGTGTTTTCTGGCCAGCCGAGGGTGGAGAAAGTCCACAGCGCGGAGGAGAACCAGGTATCCAGCACGTCTTCGTCCTGACGCAGCGCCACGTCAGCGCTCAGGTTGTTTTCCTGACGCACTTCGTCTTCAGTACGGCCAACGTAGACGTTGCCGTCGTTGTCGTACCACGCCGGGATGCGGTGACCCCACCACAGCTGACGGGAGATACACCAGTCCTGAATATCGCGCATCCAGGAGAAGTACATGTTTTCGTACTGCTTTGGCACGAACTGAATGCTACCGTTCTCAACCGCTTCTACAGCCGGTTTCGCCAGCACGTCAGCACGGACGTACCACTGGTCGGTCAGCATCGGCTCGATCACCACGCCGCCACGGTCGCCGTAAGGAACGGTCAGATCGTGAGGTTTGATCTCTTCCAGCAGGCCCAGGGCATCAACAGCGGCAACCACTGCTTTACGCGCGGCAAAACGTTCCAGCTTCTGGAACTCAGCCGGGATATCGCTTGAGTAAACGTCGGACTCTTCGCCTTTGGTGTCGTACACTTCCGCGCTTTCACGGATGTCGCCATCAAAGGTCAGGATGTTGATCATCGGCAGGGCGTGACGACGGCCAACTTCATAGTCGTTAAAGTCGTGCGCGGGGGTGATTTTCACGCAACCAGTGCCTTTTTCCATGTCGGCGTGTTCATCGCCCACAATCGGAATGCGGCGGTTAACCAGCGGCAGCACCACGAATTTACCAATCAGATCTTTATAACGCGGATCTTCCGGGTTCACGGCCACGCCGGTATCGCCCAGCAGAGTTTCTGGACGCGTGGTAGCGACGACCAGATAATCTTTACCGTCTGCGGTTTTCGCGCCGTCGGCCAGCGGATAGCGGATATGCCACATGGAGCCTTTAGACTCGCGGTTTTCCACTTCCAGGTCTGAGATGGCGGTGCGCAGTTTCGGATCCCAGTTTACCAGGCGCTTGCCACGGTAAATCAGATCTTCTTTATACAGACGGACAAATACTTCTTTAACGGCGTTAGAAAGGCCTTCGTCCATGGTGAAGCGCTCGCGCTCCCAGTCCACGGAGTTGCCGAGACGGCGCATCTGACGGGTAATGGTGCCGCCGGATTCTGCTTTCCACTGCCAGATTTTGTCGATAAAGGCGTCGCGACCGTAGTCGTGGCGGGTTTTACCTTCTTCAGCGGCAATTTTACGCTCAACCACCATTTGGGTCGCAATACCCGCGTGGTCCGTCCCCGCTTGCCAGAGGGTGTTTTTACCCTGCATGCGCTGGTAACGGATCATGGTATCCATGATGGTCTGCTGGAAGGCATGACCCATATGCAAACTGCCGGTGACGTTCGGCGGCGGGATCATGATGCAGAAGGACTCTTTGCTTTCATCGCCGTTAGGCTTGAAATAGCCCTGCTGTTCCCAGTGCTCGTAAAGCGGCTGTTCGATATCGCGTGGGTTATATGTCTTTTCCATTATTTCCAGGTTGCCGTATTCAGGTTAAAACCAGCCAGGCGGTACGCTTTATAGCGTTCGCGCGCCAGTTGTTTCAAAGAATCTTCGTGAGGGACAAAGTCTACCACTTCTGTGAAAGCGGTGGCAAAATCTGCAAAGCCGATGCGCAGGCTGATTAAAATATCCCGCGGGCTGCTGTTGCGTTTTTGCGGCCAGGCGATCTCCACCGGCGCGCCACCGCGCGGTCCTTCTCCCGCAAGATTATGCGGAACAAAGCTTTCAGACGGTCGTGCCCACAGGGCTTCATCCAGACGGATGGCCTGCTGCTCATCTTCGCAGGCAATCAGCACGCGAAGACCTGCGCGCCAACGTTCTGCGGCAATCTCACACACCAGCTGTTCAACGGCGCTTAAGCCATCCTGTTGGGTGTCATTGTCCAGAAGATAGAACGTTGCGTTTTTCATATATGGGGCTTCTTGTGGTGGATTTAAATGCAAAGCCGGGTGGCGCTGCGCGTACCCGGCCTACGGTTAAATGCCGTTTGCAGGCCGGGTAAGGCGAAGCCGCCCCCCGGCGTTTTACATTACTCTTCGCCGTTAAACCCGGCACGATTGAGCAGGAACTGCGAGAGCAGGGCCACAGGGCGGCCAGTGGCGCCTTTGGCTTTACCGGAACGCCATGCCGTACCGGCGATATCCAGGTGCGCCCAGTTGTATTTGCGGGTAAAGCGCGCCAGGAAGCAGGCTGCAGTAATTGCACCGCCAGGACGCCCACCGATGTTAGCCATATCCGCAAAGTTGGACTCCAGCTGCTCCTGGTACTCATCGGCCATTGGCAGACGCCAGGCACGGTCGCCCGCCTGTTCAGAGGCGCCGATCAGCTCATGTGCCAATGGATTGTGGTTCGACATCAGGCCGGTGATGTGATGGCCCAGCGCAATCACGCAGGCACCAGTCAGGGTGGCCACGTCGATAACCGCTTCTGGCTCGAAGCGTTCAACGTAGGTCAGCACGTCACACAGCACCAGACGGCCTTCAGCATCGGTGTTCAGCACTTCAACAGTCTGCCCGGACATGGTGGTCAGCACGTCGCCAGGGCGATAAGCACGGCCGCCCGGCATGTTTTCACAGCCTGCCAGTACGCCAATTACGTTGATAGGCAACTGGAGTTCCGCGACCATGCGCATCACGCCGTAGACCGCCGCTGCACCGCACATGTCGTACTTCATCTCATCCATGCCTTCGGCCGGTTTGATGGAGATACCGCCGGAGTCGAAAGTCAGGCCTTTACCGACCAGCACAATTGGACGCACGTCTTCAGACGGGTTGCCCTTGTACTCAATGACTGACATCAGGGATTCGTTTTGTGAACCGTTGCCGACCGCCAGATAGGAGTGCATACCCAGTTCTTTCATCTGCTGCTCGCCAATCACGCGGGTGACGACGTTTTGGCTGTAGGAGTCCGCCAGCTGGCGCGCCTGGGAGGCGAGATAACCGGCATTACAGATGTTTGGCGGCATGTTGCCGAGGTCTTTCGCGGCTTTGATACCGGCAGCGATCGCCAGACCATGCTGAATGGCGCGCTCGCCGCTGGTCAGTTCACGGCGGGTTGGTACGTTAAAGACCATTTTACGCAGCGGACGGCGAGGTTCGCTTTTGGTGGTTTTTAGCTGATCGAAGCTGTACAGCGTCTCTTTCGCTGTTTCAACGGCCTGACGCACTTTCCAGTAGGTGTTGCGGCCTTTGACGTGCAGTTCGGTCAGGAAGCACACGGCCTCCATTGAGCCAGTATCATTCAGCGTATTAATCGTTTTCTGAATAACCTGTTTGTACTGGCGCTCATCCAGCTCGCGCTCTTTGCCACAGCCAATCAGCAGGATGCGCTCGGACAATACGTTCGGCACATGATGCAGCAACAGCGTCTGTCCTGGTTTGCCCTCCAGCTCGCCACGGCGCAGCAGGGCGCTGATGTAGCCATCGCTGATTTTATCGAGTTGTTCTGCGATCGGAGAGAGTCTGCGGGGTTCAAACACGCCGACGACGATGCAGGCACTCCGCTGTTTTTCCGGGCTACCGCTTTTTACACTGAACTCCATGAACTACGCTCCTGAATCTTAAAGACAACAGCGGCAGCTACGGATAGAATTGAAACCTTTCGTAACTCATGCCCGCTGTTGCGGTGACTTCGTGTTAATCTTACGTTATTACGGTTTCGACACGTCATAACAACTGCTGAAGCGCGAATCCGCCGGGTGTTGTAATCTTAGCGATGATTTCGACGACTCAAGAGAATAAATGACGTTTAAGCCATGAAACAAGCGATTTTCCTGCAAAGAGACGGGTTTTTACGGGCGTATTTAATGTGATAATCATAAGATATCTGGTGCGGGAGACGCTAAAAAGCCAGTTGGCGATACTCTTCATCCTGCTTCTGATCTTTTTCTGTCAGAAACTGGTGAGGATCCTCGGCGCGGCTGTCGACGGCGAAATTCCCACAAATCTGGTGCTTTCTCTGCTCGGGTTAGGCGTGCCTGAAATGGCGCAGCTTATCCTGCCATTAAGCCTTTTCCTCGGACTGCTGATGACGCTCGGTAAGCTTTATACCGAAAGTGAAATCACCGTCATGCATGCATGCGGTCTGAGCAAAGCGGTACTGATTAAAGCCGCCATGGTTCTGGCGCTGTTTACCGGCATCGTGGCCGCGGTGAACGTGATGTGGGCCGGGCCTGTCTCCTCGCGTCATCAGGATGAGGTGCTGGCTGAAGCGAAAGCGAACCCCGGCATGGCCGCACTGGCGCAGGGGCAGTTCCAGCAGGCGACCGACGGTAACTCCGTGCTGTTTATTGAAAGCGTGGATGGCAGCCGCTTTAACGACGTCTTCCTCGCGCAACTCCGCCCCAAAGGTAATGCCCGCCCATCCGTGGTCGTGGCCGATTCCGGTCAGCTCACCCAGGGTAAAGACGGTTCGCAGATCGTGACCCTGAACAAAGGCACCCGCTTCGAAGGCACAGCGTTGCTGCGTGATTTCCGCATTACCGACTTCCAGAACTATCAGGCGATTATTGGTCATCAAACGGTGGCGCTGGATCCTACCGATACTGAGCAGATGAGCATGCGTACGCTGCTTAATACCGATACCAATCGCGCCCGTGCGGAGCTGCACTGGCGAATCACGCTGGTATTCACCGTATTTATGATGGCGTTGATGGTCGTGCCGCTCAGCGTGGTAAACCCACGTCAGGGCCGGGTGCTCTCTATGCTGCCCGCGATGCTGCTTTATCTGGTGTTCTTCCTGCTGCAGACCTCGATCAAATCGAATGGCGGTAAAGGAAAAATCGACCCGGTTATCTGGACCTGGGTGATTAACGGACTCTACCTGCTGTTGGCCGTCATCCTCAACCTGTGGGATACCGTGCCGATGCGCCGTGTACGAGCCAGGTTTACGCGTAAAGGAGCGGTGTAATGCAGGCGTTTGGCGTTCTTGACCGCTATATCGGTAAAACTATTTTTACCACCATCATGATGACGTTATTCATGCTGGTGTCGCTCTCCGGCATCATCAAGTTTGTCGACCAGCTGAAAAAGGCCGGGCAGGGGAACTATGATGCAATGGGCGCGGGCATGTATACCCTGCTCAGTATTCCAAAAGATGTGCAAATCTTCTTCCCGATGGCGGCACTGTTAGGCGCGCTGCTGGGGCTGGGGATGCTGGCGCAGCGCAGTGAGCTGGTGGTGATGCAGGCGTCGGGCTTTACCCGTATGCAGGTTGCCCTGTCGGTGATGAAAACGGCGATCCCGCTGGTATTTCTGACCATGGCAATGGGCGAGTGGATTGCACCGCAGGGCGAGCAGATGGCGCGTAACTACCGCGCACAGATGATGTATGGCGGCTCGCTGCTCTCGACCCAGCAGGGTCTGTGGGCGAAAGATGGCACTAACTTTGTCTATATCGAACGTGTGACGGGCGATAACACGCTCGGTGGCGTGAGTATCTACAGCTTTAACGATCAGCGTCGTCTGCAGGCGGTACGTTATGCCACGTCGGCCACCTTCGATACCGAGAAAAAAGTCTGGCGTCTGTCTCAGGTGGACGAGTCCAACCTGCAGGATCCGAAACAGATCACCGGTTCGCAGACGGTCACTGGCACCTGGAAAACCAACCTGACCCCCGATAAGCTCGGTGTGGTGGCGCTGGATCCTGATGCGCTCTCCATCAGCGGCCTGCACAACTACGTGAAGTACCTGAAGTCGAGCGGCCAGGACGCCGGACGTTACCAGCTCAATATGTGGAGCAAGATCTTTCAGCCGCTCTCCGTGGCGGTCATGATGCTGATGGCGCTGTCATTTATCTTCGGCCCACTGCGTAGCGTTCCCATGGGGGTACGTGTCGTAACCGGTATCAGCTTCGGCTTTGTCTTCTACGTTCTCGATCAGATCTTCGGTCCGCTGACTCTGGTTTACGGTATCCCGCCAGTTATTGGTGCGTTGCTGCCGAGCGCCTCCTTCTTCCTGATCAGCCTCTGGATGCTCCTGAAGCGCTCCTGACCCCTGACACCTCATCTCCCTCTTTGGGAGGTGAGGTGTATCCTCTGTTTTACCCCTCACTTTTTTGCACAACCTTCAACGTCTTGCCTGAAATTTGAGTATTATTGTGCGATGACGTCGTGAAGAGATCCCCTATGAAGCAAATTCGGTTACTGGCGCAATATTATGTCGATCTGATGATGAAGCTCGGCCTGGTACGCTTCTCCCTGTTGCTGGCGTTGGCGCTGGTGGTTCTGGCGATTGTGGTGCAGATGGCTATTACCATGGTGCTGCACGGTCAGGTTGAGAGCATTGACCTTATTCGGTCGATTTTCTTTGGCCTGTTGATCACCCCCTGGGCGGTCTATTTCCTCTCCGTCGTGGTTGAACAGCTGGAAGAGTCGCGCCAGCGGCTGACCCGGCTGGTGGAAAAGCTGGAAGAGATGCGCGAGCGCGACCTGAAGCTCAACGTGCAGTTAAAAGACAACATTGCTCAGCTGAACCAGGAGATTTCAGATCGTGAAAAAGCCGAGGCCGAGCGCCAGACCACGCTGGAACAGCTGAAAATTGAAATGAAAGAGCGCGAGCAGACGCAAATTCAGCTCGAGCAGCAATCGTCGTTCCTGCGCTCTTTCCTCGATGCCTCCCCGGATCTGGTCTTCTACCGCAATGAAGACAAAGAGTTCTCCGGCTGTAACCGGGCGATGGAGCTACTGACCGGCAAGAGCGAAAAGCAGCTCGTCAGCCTGCGCCCGCAGGATGTCTATTCACCCGAGGCGGCAGCCAAAGTTATCGAAACTGACGAGAAGGTCTTCCGGCATAACGTCTCACTGACCTACGAACAGTGGCTCGACTACCCGGACGGGCGCAAAGCCTGCTTCGAAATCCGCAAAGTGCCTTACTACGATCGCGTCGGTAAACGCCACGGGCTGATGGGCTTCGGGCGTGATATTACCGAGCGTAAGCGCTATCAGGATGCCCTGGAGCGCGCCAGCCGCGATAAAACCACCTTTATCTCTACCATCAGCCATGAGCTGCGTACCCCGCTCAACGGCATCGTGGGGCTCAGCCGCATTCTGCTCGATACCGAACTCACGACCGAGCAGGAGAAATATCTGAAAACGATCCATGTTTCAGCGGTCACGCTCGGCAATATCTTCAACGATATTATTGATATGGATAAGATGGAACGACGTAAGGTTCAGCTGGATAACCAGCCGGTGGACTTCACCGGTTTCCTTGCCGATCTGGAGAACCTCTCCGGCCTGCAGGCCCAGCAGAAAGGGCTACGCTTTGTGATGCAGCCAACGCTGCCACTGCCGCATAAGGTGGTGACTGACGGCACACGCCTGCGTCAGATCCTGTGGAACTTGATCAGCAACGCGGTCAAGTTCACCCAGAGCGGCCAGGTTGCGGTTCGCGTGCGTTACGGCGAGGGCGAGATGCTGCACTTCGAGGTAGAGGATTCCGGTATCGGTATCCCGCAGGAGGAGCAGGACAAAATCTTCGCCATGTATTATCAGGTTAAAGATAGCCACGGCGGCAAGCCCGCCACCGGAACCGGTATTGGCCTGGCGGTATCGCGCCGCCTGGCGAAGAGCATGGGGGGCGACATCACGGTGAGCAGCAACCCAGGTCACGGCTCCGTCTTTAAACTGAGCGTTCGTGCCCCGGCGGTTGCGGAGGAGGTCGAAGACACCTTCGACCACGACGCGATGCCGCTGCCTGCCCTGCATGTGCTGCTGGTGGAAGATATTGAGCTGAACGTGATTGTGGCGCGGTCGGTGCTGGAGAAACTCGGCAGCAGCGTGGATGTCGCCATGACCGGCAAGGCTGCGCTGGAGATGTTCACCCCAGGAGAATACGACCTGGTGCTGCTGGATATCCAGCTCCCGGACATGACCGGCCTGGACATCTCGCGTGAACTCACCAGCCGTTATGCCAGTGATGAACTGCCGCCGCTGGTGGCACTCACCGCCAACGTGCTGAAAGACAAGAAAGAGTATCTGGATGCCGGTATGGACGATGTACTGAGCAAACCGCTGGCGGTGCCGGCCTTAACCGCCATGATTAAGAAGTACTGGGACACCTGTGACGAAGAGGAGAGCACCATGACGACGGTAGATACGGAAAAAGCGCAGTCTTTGCTGGATATCGACATGCTTGAGCAGTACATCGATCTGGTGGGGCCGAAGTTGATTACCGACGGCCTGGCCATTTTCGAAAAGATGATGCCGGGTTATCTGAACGTGCTGGAGTCCAACCTGACGGCGCGGGATCGGAAAGGTATCGTAGAAGAGGGCCATAAGATCAAAGGTGCGGCCGGCTCGGTCGGTTTGCGTCATCTGCAGCAGCTTGGTCAGCAGATCCAGTCCCCGGATTTACCAGCGTGGGAAGATAACGTGGGTGAATGGGTTGAAGAGATGAAGCAGGAGTGGCAAAACGATGTGGCCGTTCTGAAAGCCTGGGTGGAAAGCAGAAAAAAATGACCCCGGCTAAACCGGGGTGCGCGAATACTGCGCCAACACCAGGGAAATCGTGGCTGCGCCTGAAGATGTTTTTTTAAGATAATGGCGTAGCCGGAAAATTTAGGCCGCACGCAGTTAAGATAGCAAAACTTAAATACTTTGTTACATGAATCAGTTAAATGTGTGAAGCACACCATTTTAATCAGAATTTTTAATGTGCATGTAACATTTTTCGAGAGGGATCGCAGGATGAAAAAGGTTGGCGTGGTACTGAGCGGTTGCGGGGTTTACGATGGTTCTGAAATTCATGAAGCGGTTCTGACGCTGCTGGCGCTGACGCGCAACGGCGCAGAAGCGGTCTGTTTCGCCCCGGACAAAGCCCAGTCTGATGTCATTAATCACCTTACCGGTGAGCCGCTGGCGGAAAGCCGAAATGTCCTGATTGAGGCGGCGCGAATTGCACGCGGCCAGATCCGCCCACTCAGTGAAGCGCGTGCCGCCGAACTGGATGCGCTGATTGTACCGGGCGGTTTTGGTGCCGCAAAAAACCTGAGCAATTTTGCCCATGAAGGCAGCGCCTGCCAGGTAGAGAGCGATTTAAAAACCCTGGCGCTGCAGATGCATGAGGCCGGTAAACCCTTGGGCTTTATCTGTATCGCTCCGGCTATGCTGCCCGCCATCTTCGATATCCCGCTGCGTCTGACCATCGGCACTGACATTGATACTGCCGAGGCCATTGAGGATATGGGCGGCGAGCACATCCCTTGCCCGGTGGACGATATCGTGGTCGACGAAGATAACAGGATCGTGACTACCCCTGCGTACATGCTGGCGCAGAACATTGCGGAAGCCGCGACCGGTATCGAGAAGCTGGTTACCCGTGTGCTGGTGCTGGCTGAATGAGATTGAAGCGTCCCCGATGTGGCTGGGTAAGACGGATCGTCATCCGCGTTCTGCTGGTGCTGGCGGTCTTCTGGGGCGGCGGTATCACCCTGTTCAGCTTCGTGCCGGTGCCGTTTTCCGCAGTGATGATTGAACGTCAGCTGGGGAGCTGGCTGCGAGGGGATTTCAGCTACGTTGCCCACTCTGACTGGGTGAGCATGGATGAGATCTCGCCGTGGATGGGACTGGCCGTTATTGCTGCTGAAGATCAGAAATTCCCGGACCACTGGGGATTCGACGTTGGGGCGATAGAGAAGGCGTTAGCGCATAACGAGCGCAATGAGAGCCGTATTCGCGGCGCATCGACGCTTTCTCAGCAGACGGCGAAAAACCTGTTTTTGTGGGACGGACGTAGCTGGATGAGAAAAGGGTTTGAAGCCGGGCTGACGCTGGGGATCGAAACGGTGTGGAGTAAAAAACGCATCCTGACGGTGTACCTGAATATTGCAGAGTTTGGCGAAGGGGTGTTTGGTGTTGAAGCCGCTGCCCAGCGCTATTTCCATAAACCTGCGAGCCGACTGTCAGCATCAGAGGCCGCGCTGCTGGCCGCCGTGTTACCGAACCCCATTCGCTTTAAGGCCAGTGCGCCTTCAGGCTATGTTCGCAGCCGTCAGGCGTGGATCCTGCGCCAGATGCGTCAACTGGGCGGGGAATGGTTTATGCAGGCCCATAAGCTGCATTAATCTTCATCAAACCCGGCGTTGAACAATGCAATCACCGCCGCCAGCGCCTCGACTTCCTGTGGGCCGGTCGCTTCGATTTCGATCTGTCGGCCCTTGGCGGAGTCCAGCATCAGCAGCGCAATCACGCTATTGGCTTCGGCTTCAGTGCCTTCGTCATTACGCAGCAGAACTTCCGCGTCAAACCCCTGCATCAGTTCAAATAACTTCATCGCCGGGCGTGCATGCATGCCCAGCTTATTGGTGATCTCAACGGTCTGCTTTACGGTCATGTTTTACGTTTTTCCAGCGTACGATGACGGGACTGCACATTTTTGCCGCGCGAGCGGAAATAGTCAGCCAGTTGCTCAGCAATATAGACCGAACGGTGTTTGCCCCCGGTACAGCCAATCGCCACCGTCAAATAGCTGCGATTGTTTGTTTCCAGCATCGGCAACCAGAGTTCAAGGTAGCTGCGCGTCTGATAGATAAAGTTGTGGACTTCCGTATGCCTGTCAAGGAACGCGGCAACAGGTTTATCGAGGCCGGTCATTGGACGCAGCTTCGGATCCCAGTGCGGGTTCGGCAGGAAACGCACGTCAAACACATAGTCTGCATCGATAGGAATACCATGCTTAAAGCCGAAGGATTCAAACACCATCGTCAGCTCACGCTCGCGTTTGCCCAGCAGACGGGTACGCAGCATCTCCGCCAGCTCATGCACGGACATTTCAGAGGTATCAACGATCAGATCGGCACGAGAGCGCAGCGGCTCCAGCAGATCGCTTTCCTGGTCGATGGCACTTTCCAGCGACAGATTTTTGCTGGAGAGCGGATGCAGACGGCGGGTATCACTATAGCGACGGATCAGTGTATTGCGATCGGCATCAAGGAACAGCAACTGAGGTGAAAACGCCTCTGGCAAATTGCTCATCGCCTGCTCAAAGATCTCCGGCGATTCAGGCATGTTACGCACGTCGATGCTGACCGCGGCGGAGATCTGTCGATCCGCCAGCGATCTCGCCAGCTCAGGCAGCAGCACCACCGGCAGGTTATCCACGCAGTAAAAGCCCATATCTTCCAGCGCACGCAGGGCAACCGATTTGCCGGATCCCGAACGACCGCTGACGATCATCAGCACCATGTACCGTTTCTCCTCAGGACTACAGATGTCAAAGCCATCACCCGATTACGCATCATCCTGACTGCCTTCCGTTTCCGTAATGATTTGATAAAGCTCCTCATCGCTCTGTGCCGCGCGCAAACGGCGACAGATGGTTTTATCCGCCAGACGTTTGGCCACCAGCGAGAGGGTGTGCAAATGTGTTTTGGTCTGATCGGCTGGCACCAGCAGGGCAAACAGCAAATCGACAGGCTGGTTATCAATGGCATCAAAGGCGATAGGTGTTTCCAGCTGAACAAACACGCCTACAGCGCGCAGCGTATCCTCTTCAAGTTTGCCATGGGGAATGGCGATGCCGTTGCCGATGCCGGTACTGCCCATTTTTTCACGGGTCAGGATCGCTTCAAACACCACTTGCGGCGGCAGGCTCAGCTGTTTTGCAGCCAGTTCACTGATGATCTCCAGCGCACGTTTTTTGCTCTGGCAGTGGACGGCACTGCGGGTACATTCCTGATTAAGGACACTGCTCAGTTGTAGAGTTGAATCGTTATTCATCATAATTTCACCTAAGCGCTAACTGTACAAAGGGCCCGTTGTGTTTCACAACAGGCCAACCTGCACCCGTTAACTGCCCGGACAATTAGTGTTGTTTCAGTTTGTCTTTATGTTTGTTTAGCTGTCGTGCCAGCTTGTCAATCAAGCCGTCGATAGCCGCGTACATGTCTTGTCCTTCCGCACTGGCATGAATTTCGCCTCCGTTAACGTGCAAGGTCGCATCCGAGATATGCGTCACTTTCTCCACTTTTAACACAATGTAGACCTGGTTGATCCTCTCGAAATACTGCTCAAGCTTGGCGAACTTAGTGTTCACAAAATCGCGCAGGGCCTCAGTAATTTCGACGTTGTGTCCAGTGATGTTGAGCTGCATAGTGTCTTCCTTATCGGTTGTGTCAGACCAGTTGTTTACGCTGGTTGGACGGCGGAATGGATAAAGACTCTCGATACTTCGCAACAGTACGGCGTGCCACCATGATACCTTGATCGGACAGCATGGTGGTTAACTTACTGTCGCTCAGTGGTTTCGCGGGGTTTTCCGCGGCGATCAATTTTTTCACCAGCGCCCGGATGGCTGTAGAAGAAGCTTCGCCACCGCCTTCGGTATTGACATGGCTGGAGAAAAAATACTTAAGCTCAAAAATACCGCGCGGGCTGTGCAGATACTTCTGCGTCGTCACGCGGGAAATCGTTGATTCATGCATCTCGACGGCCTGGGCGATATCCGCCAGCACCATCGGTTTCATAAATTCTTCACCTTGTTCAAAGAAGGCCTGCTGTTGCTCTACGATGCAGCGGCTCACGCGTAGCAGCGTATCATTGCGGCTCTCGAGGCTTTTGATCAGCCAGCGCGCCTCCTGCAGGTTGCTGCGGATAAATTGGTTATCCGAGTCGTTGCGCGAACTGGTGCACATCGAGGCGTATTGCTGATTAATTTGCAGGCGCGGGATGCTGTCGGAATTCAGCTCCACGGTCCACAGGCCGTTATGCTTGCGTACCAGTACATCGGGAATAACGTACTCAGGCTCGCTTGTCTGGATGGATTGCCCCGGACGCGGATCCAACGACTGAATAAGATTGACCGCCTCTTTCAGGATCTCTTCTTTCAATCGCGTCACGCGCATCAACGAGCGGAAGTCGTGGTTGGCCAGCAGATCCAGATGCTCGCTGACGATCAGACGAGCCTCTTCCAGCCACGGCGTCTCTTTGACGAACTGCGAAAGCTGAATCAGCAGGCAGTCACGTAAATCACGTGCCGCAACGCCAATCGGATCAAAACGCTGCACGCGCTTCAGGACCGCTTCGACCTCTTCAAGATCGATCTCATCATCACCGATGCTTTCCAGAATGTCGTCCAGCGGCACGGTTAAATAGCCGGTCTCATCGACGGCATCGACAATGGAGGTGGCAATGGCGCGATCGGTATCGGAAAACGGTGTTAGCTCCACCTGCCACATCAGGTAATCCTGGAGGGACTGGGTGGTTTCGCCCTGATACACCGGTAACTCATCATCCTGGTAATCGGCGCGCGTACCGGATGGCGTACCGGCGGTGTAGATCTCATCCCAGCTGGCATCAAGAGGAAGCTCGTCAGGCATCTCTTTTTGCTCCAGCGCGTCGACGCTGTCGAGCGTTTCGTTATCCTGCGTTTGCTGGGTTTCTACCTCGTCGTGAAGATCGGTTTGCTCAAGCAGGGGATTACTGTCCAGCGCTTGCTGAAGCTCCTGCTGAAGTTCTAGCGTCGACAGCTGCAACAGACGAATGGCCTGTTGTAACTGCGGCGTCATTGCCAGCTGTTGGCTGAGCCTTAATTGCAAACCTTGCTTCATGTTCAGAGCATTTTTCTCCGTTTAGGCGAGACTGAACTTCTACCCTATCAGAGTCTGAAGTCTTCCCCAAGATACACGCGCTTAACATGATCGTCTTCGAGGATCTGCTGCGGTGTACCGTGGGCGATAAGATGGCCCTGGCTGACGATGTAAGCACGTTCACAGACTGCCAGCGTCTCACGAACGTTGTGGTCGGTGATCAGTACGCCCAGACCACTGTCGCGCAGATGCTCAATAATCCGTTTAATGTCGATAACCGAAATCGGGTCAACGCCCGCAAAAGGCTCATCGAGCAGAATGAATTTTGGGTTAGCGGCCAGCGCGCGGGCAATTTCCACACGGCGGCGTTCACCACCGGAGAGCGCCTGGCCCATGCTGTCGCGCAGATGTTCGATATGGAACTCTTCCATCAGCTCGTTGGCGCGATCCTGACGCTGCTCAGAGGTCAAATCGTCACGAATCTGCAGTACCGCCATCAGGTTGTCGAAGACGCTCAGACGACGGAAGATCGAGGCTTCCTGCGGCAGGTAGCCGATACCGCGACGCGCACGCGCGTGGAGGGGCAGCAGGCTGATGTCTTCGTCATCAATAATGATGTTACCCGCATCACGCGGCACAATCCCTACCACCATATAAAAGGTGGTGGTTTTACCTGCACCGTTAGGACCCAACAGGCCGACAATTTCGCCGGAGTTGACGGTCAAACTGACATCTTCCACTACGCGACGGCCCTTGTAGGCTTTGGCGAGATTCTTTGCAGTTAATGTTGCCATAACGAATTAGTTACTCTTTTTCTGTGCCGGGGCCTGAGGGTTCTGTGCCGGAGCCTGAGTGCTGTTTTTGTCCTGCAGCTGCGATGGGACCAGGACGGTCGTCACGCGTTTGCCTTTTTCACTGAAGGCCTGCATTTTTTGTTCTTTCACCAGATAGGTGATCTTGTCGCCCTTGATGTTGCTGTCGAGCTGCTCCAGGTACGCATTCCCGGTCAGCACCACAAAGTCTTTCGCCAGCTCGTAGTGCATCTGGGAAGCGTGGCCTTTCACCGGCTTGCCGTTGTCCTGCATCTGGTAGAAGGTGGCCGGGTTGCCGTAGCCATCGATAATCTCTTTACCGTCTTCCCCGCCAGGACGTGTTACCACCACCTTATCGGCGTTGATTTTGATAGTGCCCTGAGTCACCACAACATTGCCGGTAAAGGTCACTACATTGCCCTGCATATCGAGCGACTGCGTATCGGATTCGATATGAATCGGCTGCTCGGTATCACCCGTCACAGCAAGCGCAGGCACGCTGACGGCCAGCAGCGCGCTGGCAATAACAACATTAAGGCTGAGTTTGTTTGCTTGGAATTTCATAGGAGGTTCTAACCTTTTCAATCAGCTCTGCGTTCTTGCTGCGTAAGTTCCCGCGCATTCTCAGACCGCTGGAATTAAATGTGGTGCCGTATAACGTAACCAGATCCTGCGACGTTACATCCTGAGTCACAAGGTTAATCTGTGCGTTATCGGTTGTGATTTTGCGCAGCTGTGCGTCTGCGGTCAGCGCATTCACCTCAACATGACCATACAGATAAAGCATACGGTCATTCGTCAGTTTTGCCCGGTCTGATTTAATCGACCATGTTGGAACTTTATTGGTATCAAACGTGGTCATCACCGGTTGGGTAAACCATGAGACGCCCTGTTCGGAAAAATACTCAACATGTTGAGCGATAAGGCGGTAATTCAGCGCCCCTTCCGGGCTGTACACCACGGTATCGCTGTGATCGCTTTTGTATGTTGGATCGTTAGTATTGACCGTCGGCGCTTGTTCGTCGTCCTTGTCAGCGAGATTCACGCCAATCAGTACCAGTGCTACCAGCGAAAGCAGAATAATAACCCAACGTCTGGTTTTACTCATATCGATTGCCCTTTGGCCTCATCAAGCTTACCTTGCGCCAGCAGCAGCAGGTCGCAGACTTCTCTCACTGCGCCGCGGCCACCGTTGATACGGGTGACGTAGTCAGCGCGCGGGATCAAAAGTGGATGGGCATCAGCCACGGCGACGCTCAGGCCCACTTCCGCCATCACTGGCCAGTCAATGAGATCGTCTCCGACATAGGCGACATTTTCCGGGGCGATGGCAAGTTTACCAAGTAAGTCCCTGAAAGCGACCATCTTATCGGATTGTCCCTGATAGAGATGGGTGATGCCCAGCGTTTCGCAGCGATCTTCTACTAGTTTAGCCTTACGCCCGGTGATAATGGCGACTTCTATGCCAGAAGTGAGCGCACAGCGAATGCCATAGCCATCACGGACGTTAAAGGCCTTCAGCTCTTCGCCATTGTTGCCCATATAAATCAGGCCATCAGAGAGCACGCCATCCACATCCAGGATCAGCAGGTGAATGTTTTCGGCCTGCGACATCATCTGCGCACTGACCGGGCCATAACAGGTTGCAAGGGATGCACCCGTATTACTCATTGTCTTATCCTTCATTACACTACGCCTGCGCGCAGCAGATCATGCATATGTATCACACCCAGCAACTGGTCGCCATCGGCAACCATAACGGAGGTGATATGGCGGGACTGCATCAGGTTTAACACTTCGACAGCCAGCGTACCGGGACGCACCCGGATCCCCCCGGCCGTCATCACATCGGCGATACCCAACTTACGGACATCGACTCCCATGTCAAAGACGCGGCGTAGGTCGCCGTCGGTAAAGATTCCTTCGATCGTCATCTGGTCGTTACAGATGACAGTCATGCCGAGATTTTTACGGGTAATCTCCAGCAGCGCATCGCGCAAAGAGGCGTCTTTGCTGACATGCGGAATTTCATCCCCGGTGTGCATGATGTCATTCGCCCGCAGCAGCAATTTACGTCCCAGCGCACCGCCCGGATGGGAAAGGGCGAAGTCTTCGGCGGTAAAACCGCGGGCTTCGAGCAGGGCGACAGCCAGCGCATCACCCATTACCAGCGCAGCGGTGGTACTGGAGGTCGGGGCCAAACCCAACGGGCACGCCTCTTTTGGCACTTTGACGCACAGATGGATATCCGCGGCGCGCGCCATGCTACTCTCAGGGCGGCTGGTAATACAGATGAGGGGAACGTGGAGCCGCTTCAATACCGGGATCAGCGCCAGGATTTCATTCGATTCGCCAGAGTTCGATAAGGCGATGACGATATCCTGTGCCGACACCATTCCCAGGTCACCGTGCGCCGCTTCTCCGGGATGAACGAAAAAGGCCGTGGTGCCGGTACTGGCGAAGGTGGCCGCCATTTTACGGCCAATGTGGCCGGATTTGCCCATTCCCATCACCACGACTTTGCCGGAACAGTGGAAAATTTTCTCACACGCGAGGCTAAAATCCTGATTAATGTATTGATCTAACTGCGCCAGACCTTCACGTTCTATCTCCAGAACTTGTTTTCCTGCTTTCTGAAAGTCAAAACCCGGCTGCAATTCTATTTGCGACATAATGCGTTTCCGTTTACCCAGAGAGAAGCGGCGAGAGCCAGTACAGCATCGCCATCCATACGACAAATCCCACCGTCAGCAGCGCACCAACGCCCTGACCAATCTGCCTTTTACGCCGCCAGCAGAGCAGGGCGAAGATGGCGCTGACTAACACCATCACGCCATAATCGCGGCTGAACGCGAGCGGATTAAACGCGCCAGGGGCGATCAGGGCCGGCAGGCCCAGCACGATAGCAATATTGAAAATATTGGAACCGATAATATTGCCAATCGCCATGTCATCTTCGCCTTTACGCGCACCGGCAATCGCCGTGGCCAGCTCAGGCAGACTGGTGCCAATGGCAATCACCGTCAGGCCAATGGTGAGCTCGCTCATGGCGAAGTAATTGGCCAGCACCGTGGCGTTATCCACGATCATCTGCGTCGCCATTGGCATGATGATAAGCGCCACACCCAGCCAGAGCAGCGCAACGGGTAAGTTCCCCTCACGCGGCAGCTCTGCTACCTGCTCGCGGGTCAGGGAGTCATTGCCCTGCTTTTCTGCCGCCCGGGCCAGCTTAACAATGTAAAACAACCAGATGACCGCCAGCGCCAGTAAGAAAATGCCATCGCTGAGGGTTAACTGCCCGTCATATAACACATAACCGGCCAGCAAACTGACAATTAACATTAGCGGCAATTCGCGCCGCAGAACATCAGAATGCACGCGAAATGGATGCAGCAGCGCGGCAAGCCCCAGGATGAGCAGGATATTAACGATGTTGGAGCCAATGGCCGTGCCCACGGCGAGATCGACCTGATCGTGCATCGAGGCGGCGACAGAGACGATGATCTCTGGCAGAGAGGTGCCAACGCTGACCACCGTCATCCCAATAATCAGGGGGGGAACGCCAAATAAACGACACAGAATTGATGCGGAAAACACCAGACGGTCGGCACTGTAGACCACCAAAAGTAAACCAATTATTAACAGTGCCGTTGCAAGAAGCATCAAAAGTCCTTTCTTCAGGTATACTCGCCGGTCCACCGAGAAAAAATCTCTGCCGCTGCATACTGTCTGTAGACGTAACGTGTTCCTAATTTTGACTTTATGCGTTGTAAAAGTAAAACAAATGCCAGCTTTCGCTTAGTCGCAGAGATAATATTCTGTAAAAATGTTGGTTTTGCGCCAAAATCAGGCATCAAGCCGATCCTGAACCGGCAACAGAAAGGAAATGTACATGAGCCTGAATGGGGCGAATATAGTCGATGTCCGCGGCGTCAGCTTCACGCGCAGTAGCCGGGTCATTTTTGACAACATCTCTCTCACCGTGCCTCGCGGTAAAATTACCGCCATCATGGGGCCTTCCGGCATTGGTAAAACGACGTTACTGCGTCTGATTGGTGGGCAGATCCCGCCGAGCCAGGGCGAGATCCTCTTTGACGGCGAAAATATCCCGGCGATGTCCCGCTCGCGCCTCTATACCGTACGTAAACGCATGAGCATGCTTTTTCAGTCCGGGGCACTTTTTACTGACATGAACGTCTTTGATAATGTCGCTTATCCGCTGCGCGAGCATACTCATCTGCCGCCAGAACTGTTGAAAAGCACGGTCATGATGAAGCTCGAAGCCGTCGGCCTGCGTGGCGCAGCCAAACTGATGCCTTCCGAACTCTCTGGCGGTATGGCCCGCCGTGCGGCGCTGGCGCGTGCGATCGCGCTGGAACCGGATCTGATCATGTTCGATGAGCCGTTCGTCGGTCAGGATCCCATCACTATGGGTGTGCTGGTCAAACTGATCTCTGAATTGAACAGCGCGCTGGGTGTGACCTGTATCGTGGTGACTCACGACGTACCCGAAGTGCTGAGCATTGCCGATTACGCCTATATCGTGGCGGATAAAAAAATTGTGGCGCACGGTAGCGCACAATCCTTGCAGAGCAACAGCGATGCGCGTGTCCGTCAGTTCCTCGACGGCATTGCCGATGGCCCCGTGCCGTTCCGTTATCCGGCCGGCGATTATCATAAAGATTTATTGGGAATAGGGAGTTAAGCCACTCATGCTGTTAAATGCGTTGGCCGCTCTCGGACACCGTGGCATAAAAACCATCAGGACGTTCGGGCGTGCCGGGTTGATGTTATTCAATGCGCTGGTCGGGAAACCGGAATTCCGCAAACATGCCCCTCTGCTGGTTCGCCAGCTATATAATGTCGGCGTGCTGTCGATGCTCATTATCATCGTTTCCGGCGTCTTCATCGGGATGGTGCTGGGGCTGCAAGGGTATCTTGTCCTCACCACCTATAGCGCGGAGACCAGCCTCGGTATGCTGGTGGCGCTCTCCCTGCTGCGTGAGCTGGGGCCGGTGGTTGCTGCGCTGCTGTTCGCAGGGCGTGCCGGTTCGGCGCTGACGGCGGAAATCGGCCTGATGCGCGCCACCGAGCAGCTCTCCAGTATGGAGATGATGGCCGTGGATCCGCTGCGTCGGGTGATCTCGCCGCGTTTCTGGGCGGGCATGATCTCTCTGCCATTGCTGACTATCCTCTTTGTTGCCGTCGGGATCTGGGGCGGTTCGATGGTTGGTGTGCAATGGAAAGGGATCGATGCCGGTTTCTTCTGGTCAGCGATGCAAAGTGCGGTTGACTGGCGTCTGGACCTGGTTAACTGCCTGATAAAAAGCGCGGTATTTGCCGTGACGATCACCTGGATAGCGCTGTTCAATGGCTACGATGCCATCCCGACGTCTGCCGGTATCAGCCGGGCCACCACCCGCACTGTTGTTCATTCGTCGCTGGCCATACTGGCTCTGGATTTTGTGCTCACCGCACTGATGTTTGGGAAATGAGTTCATGCAAACGAAAAAAGTAGAAATTTGGGTAGGTATATTTGTTTTGCTGGCGCTGCTGGCCGCACTGTTTTTGAGCTTCAAAGTGGCGGATGTCACCACAATCCGCACCGAGCCGACATACCGTATTTATGCCACCTTCGATAATATTGGCGGCCTGAAAAGCCGTTCTCCGGTGCGTATTGGCGGGGTAGTGGTAGGGCGTGTTGCCGATATCACCCTCGACGAGAAAACCTATCTGCCGCGCGTTGCGCTGGATATTGAAGAGCGCTACAACCACATCCCGGATACCAGCTCGTTGTCTATCCGCACTTCTGGCCTGTTAGGGGAACAATACCTGGCGCTGAACGTCGGTTTTGAAGACCCGGAACTGGGAACGACTATCCTTAAAGACGGTGGCGTGATTCAGGATACGAAGTCAGCCATGGTGCTGGAAGACATGATTGGTCAGTTCCTTTACAACAGTAAAGGGGGTGACGAGAATCAAGCTGCTCAGACACCTGCGCAGAGTGACATTACGCCGCCTGTTGGCACGACGAATTCATCTCAGGAGAAGTAATTCATGATTAAACGACTGTTAATGGTTGCCATGCTGATGATTGCCCCTTTGACTGCCGCTAACGCAGCCGATCAGAGCAATCCCTATCAACAGATGAATGAGGCGGCTAAGAAAACCTTCGATCGCCTTAAAAACGAGCAGCCGAAAATTCGTTCCAATCCCGACTACCTGCGCGATATCGTTGATCAGGAGCTGCTGCCCTATGTTCAGGTAAAATATGCCGGGGCACTGGTGCTGGGACGTTACTATAAAGACGCATCACCCGCGCAGCGTGAAGCCTACTTTGCTGCGTTCCGTGAGTATCTGAAGCAGGCCTACGGTCAGGCGCTGGCGATGTACCACGGTCAGACCTACCAGATTGCGCCGGAACAGCCGCTTGGCTCTGCCACCATCCTGCCTATTCGCGTGACCATCGTCGATCCGAACGGTCGTCCGCCAGTGCGTCTGGATTTCCAGTGGCGTAAAAACAGCCAGAGCGGTAACTGGCAGGCGTACGACATGATTGCTGAAGGCGTCAGCATGATCACCACCAAGCAGAACGAGTGGAGCGACCTACTGCGTACCAAGGGCATTGATGGCCTGACTGCACAGCTAAACAGCATCTCACGCCAGCAAATTACCCTGGATGAGAGCAAAAAATGATGTCGCAGCTCAGCTGGTCCCGTGAGGGTGAGACGTTATTACTCACTGGCGAGCTGGATCAGGATTATCTGAATTCTCTGTGGGATGCACGTCATGAAGCCATGCAGGGCGTTTCCTGTATCGACCTCGGCGGCATTTCCCGCGTGGATACGGCGGGCGTCGCGCTGCTGGTTCATCTGGTGGCAACAGGCAAAGGGCAGGGCAAGCAGGTGAGGCTCTCGGGCGTTAGCGATAACGTTATCACCCTGGCCCAGCTCTATAATTTGCCGGAAGACGTATTGCCGCGTTAATTTTTTCAGTACGTTACTATCAAAAGCCCCGACTGTTTCATCGTCGGGGCTTTTTGCTTGTTTAAGACCGCGCCACTTTGCTCTAAGATGTTGGGCTTGTTTTCACTACCAGATGATATAGATCCCATGGAAAATCATGAAATCCAGACCGTGCTGATGAACGCACTTGCCCTCCAGGAAGCCCACGTCTCCGGCGACGGCAGCCACTTTCAGGTTATTGCTGTGGGAGAAATCTTTGACGGCATGAGCCGCGTGAAAAAACAGCAGGCTGTTTATGCGCCGCTGATGGAATATATCGCGGATAATCGCATCCATGCCCTGTCGATCAAGGCGTTCACCCCAACTGAGTGGGCACGCGATCGCAAACTAAACGGTTTTTGAGCTGAGGGTGATTTGCCCGCAGCACGGTTGAATTCATACAGAGAGTAAATCATGGACAAATTTCGTGTTCAGGGGCCTACGCGTCTCCAGGGCGAAGTCACAATTTCCGGCGCCAAAAACGCCGCGCTGCCGATCCTCTTCGCCGCACTGCTTGCGGAAGAGCCGGTAGAGATCCAGAACGTCCCGAAACTGAAAGACATTGATACCACCATGAAGCTGCTTGGCCAGCTGGGTACCAAGGTTGAGCGTAACGGATCCGTGTGGATCGACGCCAGCAACGTGAATAACTTTTCCGCGCCGTATGACCTGGTGAAAACCATGCGTGCCTCTATTTGGGCGCTGGGTCCGCTGGTGGCCCGTTTTGGTCAGGGTCAGGTTTCACTGCCGGGCGGCTGCGCCATCGGTGCGCGTCCGGTCGATCTGCATATTTTTGGCCTCGAGAAGCTGGGCGCTGAAATCAAACTGGAAGAGGGCTACGTCAAAGCCTCCGTTAATGGTCGCCTGCAGGGCGCGCATATCGTGATGGATAAGGTGAGCGTTGGCGCCACTGTCACCATCATGTCTGCGGCTACGCTGGCAGAAGGCACCACCATCATCGAGAACGCCGCGCGCGAGCCGGAGATCGTGGACACGGCGAACTTCCTGAATACCCTGGGGGCGAAGATCACCGGCCAGGGTACCGACCGTATCACCATCGAAGGCGTTGAACGCCTGGGTGGCGGTGTGTATCGCGTTCTGCCCGACCGTATCGAAACCGGGACCTTCCTGGTGGCCGCGGCTATTTCCGGCGGTAAAATCGTCTGCCGTAACGCACAGCCCGATACGCTGGATGCGGTCCTGGCTAAGCTGCGTGATGCCGGTGCAGATATCGAAACCGGAGAAGACTGGATCAGTCTCGATATGCACGGTAAGCGTCCTAAGGCCGTGAACGTACGTACCGCTCCGCACCCGGCATTCCCGACCGATATGCAGGCGCAGTTCACCCTGCTGAACCTGGTGGCAGAAGGGACGGGCTTCATTACCGAAACCATCTTCGAAAACCGTTTTATGCACGTACCGGAACTGATCCGTATGGGTGGGCATGCGGAGATCGAAAGCAACACAGTGATCTGCCATGGCGTAGAAAAACTGTCCGGTGCGCAGGTAATGGCAACGGATCTGCGTGCGTCTGCGAGCCTGGTGCTGGCGGGCTGTATTGCGGAAGGTACAACGCTGGTAGACCGTATTTATCACATCGACCGCGGCTATGAACGCATCGAAGATAAACTGCGCGCGCTGGGTGCAAATATTGAGCGTGTGAAAGGCGAGTAATCGTTAAGGCAGCCCCCTGCCATGTCGACTGGGGGGTTGCTATCCCGTTTAAAGGAGCGTCATTATTGGCGCTCTTTTTGTTGTCTTCTCTGGCGCATCATGCGCGTTCTGTCGACAAACTCGTGGGTTATCGGGTCATGATAGCGTGATGGCCAAATGACCCAGGGATCGGTACCTAATGCCGTGGCAATGATCAGTTCTCCCTTCGGCCAGGGGCGCGTCAGCGCGTTTGCCAGGGTGGATGAACTCAGACCATTACGACGGGATTCCGCCGCCAGTGATGTTCCCTTTTTACGCAGCGCGGCAATGATATCGGCCGAGTGCCAGTCGATAAACTTCTTATCCATTCAGCGATCCCTCTGTTCTGGTACATTCCCGTCATTTCCATTAAATGACGTAGTTACTATACCTTCTTCGAACAGCGGTTCTAAAAAGTTCGCGTTACTGGAAGCAACATTCAGATTTTGCCAGGGCTTTAATCATGCGGCCTGTAAGCGGATTCTTTAGCAATGTTATGGATAATATTTGGAGCTTACAGGAACTCTCTTGTCAGAAAAAAGAGAGTTCCCCTGGCCGTTATCGATCGCGCTGAACAGCAATATGCGCGAGACCAATCAGGGCATCTCGCCATGGGCTGTCAGGGATGACCTGAAGTGCGGCTATGGCTTTATCGGCTTCTTCCTCGGCACGCTGACGCGTCCATTCCAGGGAACCACAGTTGGCCATTGCTTCCAGTACAGGTTCCAGAAGATGTCGGCCGTTTCCTTGCTCGATGGCTTCACGGATGAGGCTTGCCTGTTCAGGAGTGCCGTTACGCATGGCATGCAGCAGCGGGAGCGTCGGTTTGCCCTCATTGAGATCGTCCCCGACATTTTTGCCCAGCGTTTCGCCATCGGCGCTGTAATCGAGCAGGTCGTCGATCAGCTGGAAGGCGGTGCCGAGATAGCGCCCGTAATCCTGCAGGCCACGTTCCTGTTCCTCACTGCAGCCAGCAAGAATACCAGAGCACTGGGCCGCCGCCTCAAACAGACGCGCCGTTTTGCTGTAGATCACCCGCATATAGTTCTCTTCGGTGATGTCCGGGTCGTTGACGTTCATCAGCTGCAGAACTTCGCCTTCCGCGATCACGTTCACCGCTTTGGACATCACTTCGAGTACCTTCAGCGAGCCCAGGCTGGTCATCATCTGGAAGGCGCGTGTATAGATAAAATCACCTACCAACACGCTGGCGGCATTGCCAAACGCCGCGTTGGCGGTGGCTTTACCACGACGCATATCAGACTCATCCACAACGTCATCATGCAGCAACGTGGCGGTATGGATAAATTCGATCAGCGCCGCGATCGTGACGTGCGCATTACCCTCATAACCTACCGCGCGAGCGGCCAGTACTGCGATCATCGGACGGATGCGTTTGCCCCCACCGCTGACGATGTAGTAACCCAACTGATTGATTAGGGAAACGTCAGAGTCGAGCTGTTCCAGGATCGCTGCATTCACACCCGCCATATCTTGCGCGGTTAACTCATTGATTTTTTCTAAATTCATCGCAAAAGCCGGGCTTATAGTCCTGTTTTCCACATTTCAAATGGGTTAACGTAGGGTTCGGTTTATCAATAGTAGCGCTGATTGTACTGAAAAAACGCCCCAGATAAACGTTACCGTACGTGTTGTGTTTTTTTTCTTCATGTATTGACGGTAGCACTTGTCAAAGGCTCGCGTTTTGCGTAATATTCGCGCCCTATTGTGAATATTTATAGCGCACTCTGAATCACACGAGGATGTGCGCGGAAGCGGAGTTTATATGTACGCGGTTTTCCAAAGTGGTGGTAAACAACACCGAGTAAGCGAAGGTCAGACCGTTCGCCTGGAAAAGCTGGACATCGCAACTGGCGAAGCTGTTGAGTTCGCTGAAGTTCTGATGATCGCAAACGGTGAAGAAGTCAAAATCGGCGTTCCTTTCGTTGATGGCGGCGTTATCAAAGCTGAAGTTGTTGCTCATGGTCGTGGCGAGAAAGTTAAAATCGTTAAGTTTCGTCGTCGTAAACACTACCGTAAGCAGCAGGGCCACCGTCAGTGGTTCACTGATGTGAAAATTACTGGCATCAGCGCCTAAGACCTGAGGAGAGATTTAAATGGCACATAAAAAGGCTGGCGGCTCCACACGTAACGGTCGCGATTCAGAAGCTAAACGCCTTGGCGTTAAGCGTTTCGGTGGCGAAACTGTTCTGGCGGGTAGCATCATCGTTCGTCAGCGTGGCACCAAATTCCACGCTGGTAACAACGTAGGTTGCGGTCGTGACCACACTCTGTTTGCTAAAGCAGACGGTAAAGTGAAATTTGAAGTTAAAGGCCCGAACAACCGTAAATACATCAGCATTGTTGCTGAGTAAGGTTTTCTCGGTCCGGTAACGGATTAAAGCCCCGCAACGTGTTGCGGGGCTTTTTACATTGGAAACCCGGTAATTTTTTCTGTAGGGAAAACGGGCATGAAGCAGCAGGCCGGCATTGGTATTCTCCTGGCACTTATCACAGCGATGTGCTGGGGAGCATTGCCCATTGCAATGAAGCAGGTGCTGGAAGTGATGGAGCCACCCACGGTGGTGTTCTACCGCTTTCTGATGGCCGGTATTGGTCTGGGGGCTATCCTGGCAATCAAGGGTAAGCTGCCGCCGATGCGCATCTTCCGCAAGCCGCGCTGGCTTATTGTGCTGGCGATTGCGACAGGCGGTCTGTTCGGTAACTTCATCTTGTTCAGCTCTTCCCTGCAGTATCTTAGCCCTACCGCCTCGCAAGTTATTGGCCAGCTGTCACCGGTTGGCATGATGATCGCCAGTGTCGTTATTCTCAAAGAGAAAATGCGCGGCACGCAGGTGATCGGGGCAATAATGCTGCTCTGCGGTCTGGTGTTGTTCTTCAATACCAGCCTGATAGAGATCTTTACCCGGCTGACGGATTACACCTGGGGTGTGATTTTCGGCGTGGGTGCCGCGGCGGTGTGGGTGAGTTACGGCGTCGCGCAAAAGGTGTTATTACGCCGTCTGGCGTCACAGCAGATCCTGTTTTTGCTGTACACTTTATGTACTATTGCACTGCTGCCGCTGGCGAAACCGGGAGTTATTACCCAGTTAAGCGACTGGCAGTTGGCGTGTCTGATCTTTTGTGGTCTGAACACGTTAGTAGGTTATGGCGCGCTGGCAGAAGCGATGGCGCGCTGGCAGGCAGCACAGGTGAGCGCACTGATTACGCTTACCCCGCTGTTTACGCTGTTATTTTCAGATTTATTATCAATGGCCTGGCCCGATTTCTTCGTCAAACCGATGTTAAACCTGTTGGCTTATCTCGGTGCGTTTGTCGTGGTTGCGGGCGCGATGTATTCCGCCATTGGTCATCGTCTTTGGGGACGTTGGCGCAAAAGTGAAGCGGTTGTAGTTGTCCCCCGCTCAGGCGAATGATTTACGGAGAGTAAAATGAAGTTTGTTGATGAAGCAACGATCCTGGTCGTGGCAGGTGATGGCGGTAATGGTTGCGTAAGCTTCCGCCGTGAAAAATACATTCCGCGTGGCGGCCCTGATGGCGGCGACGGCGGTGACGGCGGTGACGTATGGCTTGAAGCCGACGAAAACCTTAACACCCTGATCGACTACCGTTTCGAAAAAGCTTTCCGCGCAGAGCGTGGCCAGAACGGCCAGAGCCGTGACTGTACCGGTAAGCGCGGCAAAGATGTCAGCGTGAAAGTGCCGGTCGGGACGCGCGTTATCGACCAGGGTACAGGTGAAACCATGGGTGATATGACCAAACACGGTCAGCGCCTGATGGTGGCAAAAGGCGGCTGGCACGGTCTGGGCAACACCCGCTTCAAATCCTCCGTCAACCGTTCCCCGCGTCAAAAAACGATGGGTACACCGGGCGACAAGCGCGATCTGCAGCTTGAGCTGATGCTGCTGGCAGACGTCGGGATGCTGGGGATGCCAAATGCCGGTAAATCCACCTTCATCCGTGCGGTCTCTGCGGCCAAGCCGAAAGTGGCTGACTATCCGTTTACCACCCTGGTACCAAGCCTGGGCGTGGTGCGTATGGATACCGAGAAGAGCTTCGTTGTTGCGGATATCCCGGGCCTGATCGAAGGCGCTGCAGAAGGGGCTGGTTTGGGGATTCGCTTCCTGAAACACCTTGAGCGCTGTCGCGTTCTGCTGCACCTCATCGATATCGATCCAATCGACGGTTCCGATCCGGTGGAAAACGCCCGCATCATTGTTGGCGAGCTGGAAAAATACAGCGAGAAGCTGGCTGAGAAGCCACGCTGGCTGGTCTTCAACAAGATCGACCTGATGGACAAAGCAGAAGCCGAAGCCAAAGCGAAAGCTATCGCCGAAGCGATGGGATGGGAAGATAAATACTATCTCATCTCCGCTGCAAGCCAGATGGGCGTGAAAGATCTGTGCTGGGACGTGATGACCTTTATCATCGAGAACCCGGTGACTCAGGCAGAAGAAGCGAAGCAGCCTGAAAAAGTCGAATTCATGTGGGATGACTACCACCGTCAGCAGCTTGAAGAGCAGGTGGTTGAAGAAGACGATGAAGACTGGGATGACGACTGGGACGAAGACGACGAAGAAGGCGTCGAATTCATCTACAAGCGTTAAGACCGTCAATGGCCCCCTTATGAAGGGGGCTTTTTTTTAGTTCAATTTTGTCGGTATCCAGCAGCCGACCGTCAGCCCACCTTCGGGACGGTTTTCCAGCGTCAGTTTGCCGCGGTGGAGCTGCACGATACGTTGCACGATGCTTAACCCCAGCCCACTGCCACCGTAGCGTTGATCGATACGGCGAAACGGTTCGGTAATGGACTGGCGATGGGCCTCATCAATGCCAGGGCCCTGATCGCAAACGCTCACCAGCGTGCCATCATCCACTTCCTGCATTCTGACTTCAATGGTTGTCCCCGCCGGGCTGTAACGCACCGCGTTTTCCAGCAAATTGCGCAGCATCAGCCGTAATAATGTCGCATCGCCCTGGACGCTCAGGGAGCCCGTCTGCGGCCAGATCAGGGTGTGATCTTTGGTTTCATTCTCCAGCGCCAGCGGTGCAAAGATGTTATCCCGCCAGTTCACCGTGTCGTAATGCCCGCTGGCCAGAGCCTGGCTCGCGCGGGCCAGCATCAGAAGTTGCTCAACGGTATGCATCAGTTGGTCGATACGGGCAATCAGCGTCGTCGCCTGAGACGAGCCTGACTGCGCCATCAGCTCAAGGTGAAGGCGTATGCCTGCCAGAGGCGTACGCAGCTCGTGTGCGGCATCAGCGGTGAACAGGCGCTCCTGTTTAATGGTTTGATCCAGCCGGGCAAGAAGCTGGTTCAGAGAGGTCGTGACGGCGCCAATCTCCTCCATGTCAGAATACATCGGCAGGGGGGTGAGATTGTCGGCAGAGCGGTTTGCCAGGCTGGCGCGGAGCTGATTGAGGGGACGGGTGATCCAGGTGACGGCCCAGAAGGAGAACAGCAGCGTAAAACCGACCATTACCAGCGAAGGCACCAGCAACGAGGCGATCGCCTCGCGGATCTCTTTCTCTACATGCTGGTTGCGCGCTTTGGCAGAAAGCGTCTCGCTGACCAGGAAGCTGATTTGCTCCCGGCTTTCATGCCAGAGCCAGATGACGCTGACCAGCTGACAGAACAGCAGAATAACGGCCAACAGCACCATCAGACGACGGCGCATGCTGTTCATTTTTGGCTCTCAAGACGATAGCCCACGCCGCGCACGGTTTTGATTCGGTCTCTACCCAGCTTACGGCGCAGATTATGGATATGGACCTCCAGCGTGTTTGAGCCCGGATCGTCCTGCCAGGAGTAGATATCCTGCTGAAGGGTTTCACGGTGAACCGTCTGGCCGGTACGCATGATCAGGCGTGTCAGCAGGGCGAACTCTTTCGGCGTCACTTCAACCGGCCGGGACTGCTGTAACACCTGCTGAGTCTGCAAATTTAATGTCAGATCGCCGTCACTGAGCAGGTTATCACTGTGTCCCTGATAACGCCGGATCAAAGCTCTGGCCCGAGCCTGCAGTTCCCCCAGGGCAAAGGGTTTTACCAGATAGTCGTCGGCGCCGGAGTCCAGGCCGTTGATCCTGTCTACCAGCGCATCGCGCGCCGTCAGGATCAGCACCGGATTGTTCACCCCGCGACGACGCCACTGGCTGAGCAGGGTAGCTCCATCTTTATCCGGCAGGCCAAGATCGAGGATCACCAGGCTGTACTCGCCGCTCTGGATAAGGCCATCAGCCTCGGCGGCAGTACCCGCGCAATCGAGCGTATAGCCCTCGGCAGTGAGCGCCATAGCCAGCCCTTCCTGCAGCAACAGATCGTCTTCGACAATGAGTAATTTCATCGCTAGTTATTCTGGTAAATATCCTTGTAAAGCCGGCTCTCAAAGCGCACCAGCGGAATACGGCGATTGCGTTGGTCTGCAGGTTCAACCGCGTAGCCTGAAAGATACTGTACAAATGCCATCCGCTGCCCGCTGGCCGTGGTAATAAAGCCGGCAAGGTTATAAACCCCCTGTAGCGAGCCAGTCTTCGCGGAGACTTTGCCATCGACACCCGCGGCGTGCAGACCGGCCCGGTATTGCAGGGAACCGTCATAACCGGCGAGCGGCAACATCGAGATAAAGTTTAGTTCAGTGTCATGTTGAGCAATGTACTGAAGGACCTGCATCATAGTAGCAGGGGAGATAAGGTTATGCCGCGAAAGACCGGAGCCATCGACCGCGATGGTATTCCCCAGATCAATACCGGCCTGCTGACGGAGGATCTGCCTGACCGCATCAGAACCGGCACGCCAGGTGCCTGGTACGCCGAAGCGGGCATGGCCGATCATGCGAAACACGGTGTCAGCGATCATGTTGTCGGATTTTTTCAGCATGATCTTCAGCAGATCGTGCAGTGGTGCCGATTGCTTACTGGCAATCACGGTACCCGGCTCGTTGCTTTGTGTCTGGCGTAACAGCGTGCCGCTGTAGGTGATTTTGGCCTGCTTCAGTTCGTCCTTCAGGATCGCCCCGGCATAACCAGCGCCATCCTGGATAGCGAAGGCCAGCGGCAGCGGATCGGCGCGTTGCGTCAGGCAACCGGTCAGCGTATAGCGGTTGAGATCGCCTGGAACCACATCCAGTTCGCAGTACTGCGCTTCCGGCGACCCTTTCGCCAGGGTACGTACCTGGCTGAACATATTAACCGGATAGTAGGACGCCACCCGGATAAAGGCTAAATCATTGGCTTTTGGCGCGCTGTACAACGAGATGGAGAAGCAATTGCGATCAACAATCGCGGCTGCAGGCGGCGCGCTAAAGCATTGGGTCATGTCGTTCCACGGCCAGCCGGGGGCTTTATCATGGCTGGCGAAGATGGACGTATCGATAAGCACATTCCCTTCAATGCGCTGTACGCCAGACTTCTTTAGCACGGCGACCATGTTGCGAATATCCTGACGCTTAAACGTGGGATCCCCGCCAAAACGGGCGATAAGATCGCCTTTCAACACGCCATCTTCGACGTTGCCTTTGCTCTCAAGCGTGGTGGTAAAGCGAAAGTCAGGCCCCAACTGCAGCAGGGCAGCCAGCCCCGTAATCACTTTTTGCGTACTGGCGGGCAGGGCCATCTGCTGGCTGTGGTAATCAATCTCAGGGGCCTGAGCACCGACCTTCTGCACCATCAGGGCGAGATTGGCGCCATCGGGCAGCTGATTGATATACTCGTCAACGTTCGCTGCCTGGACAGTGAACGCAATAGTGGTGGTCAATCCGATGATAAATCTGGAAAATCGCATAATCTCGCGCTAACAACCCGGAAACAAACCGCCATACTACGACCCAACGCCCTGTAAAGTAAACGATGACCCATACTGAACTTCGCGTTAAAATACGTATCAAATTGAAAAATTGCTGCTGACCTGGAACTTTGTTTCCGGGTCAGTTTTCTTTTGCTTCTGACCTGTGTCAGGCTGTGATGCCTGCGGGGCCAGTCGTCGGGTCGGTTCCCCGTACCCAACAGGAATGTCAAAGAGGTATAACAAATGCAAGCTATTCCGATGACCTTACGTGGGGCTGAAAAACTGCGTGAAGAGCTGGATTTTCTGAAATCTGTTCGCCGCCCTGAAATCATTGCGGCCATTGCGGATGCGCGTGAGCATGGCGATTTGAAAGAGAATGCCGAGTATCACGCAGCGCGTGAGCAGCAGGGTTTCTGTGAAGGGCGTATCAAAGATATCGAAGCCAAGCTGTCGAATGCGCAGGTGATTGATATCACCAAAATGCCAAACAACGGGCGTGTCATTTTTGGTTCCACCGTTACCGTGATCAATCTGGATAACGATGAAGAAGTTTCTTACCGCATCGTGGGTGATGATGAGGCAGATTTTAAGCAGAATCTGATCTCAGTAAACTCGCCGATTGCCCGCGGTCTGATTGGCAAAGAGCAGGACGATGTGGTCACCATCCGCACCCCGGGTGGGGAAGTGGAGTTTGAAATTATCAAGGTTGATTACCTGTAATTCGCTTCTCCCGCCAGATGTTGATACATTGTAAAGATAGGAAAAAGGCCGCATAGCGGCCTTTTATCAACTCAAGGAGCATGGCATTTTGCTCACCTGCTAATGAAAAACCCCTCGTTTTACACAGAAAATGTGTTCAATTCAGGATAATCTTAGCGTGGCAGCGAGATTTTACGCTCTTTAGATGGACGGTAGAGCACCAGCGTTTTACCGATGACCTGTACGTTACAGGCGCCGGTTTCGCGCACGATTGCTTCCACGATCAAAGTCTTAGTGTCTCTGTCTTCAGAGGCGATTTTCACTTTGATTAATTCGTGGTGCTCCAGCGCTTGTTCAATCTCGGCCAGTACCCCTTCGGTCAAACCATTGTTGCCAAGCATAACTACAGGCTTGAGCGGATGTGCCAGACCTTTAAGGTGCTGTTTTTGTTTAGTACTCAGATTCATCGTATATTTTTGCTTACGTTGGGATTGAAAACGGTTCATTCTACCGCCATCTCCCTAATATCGCCAAATTGCTATGTGGAAATTTACACCGCTGGCTACGATGAACCAGGACGGAAAGTTAAATGACAGGTAAAAAGCGTTCTGCAAGCTCGAGCCGCTGGCTCCAGGAACACTTTAGCGATAAATATGTTCTACAGGCACAGAAAAAGGGGTTACGTTCCCGTGCCTGGTTTAAACTTGATGAAATACAGCAAAGTGACAAACTCTTTAAGCCGGGGATGACAGTAGTCGACCTCGGTGCAGCGCCCGGAGGATGGTCGCAATATGCGGTGACACAAATCGGCGGAACCGGCCGAATCATCGCCTGCGATCTTTTACCTATGGATCCCATCGTTGGTGTGGACTTCCTTCAGGGCGATTTTCGTGATGAATTAGTACTGAAAGCGTTACTTGAACGTGTAGGTGACAGTAAAGTTCAGGTTGTCATGTCCGATATGGCGCCAAATATGTGCGGAACACCGGCGGTGGATATCCCTCGCTCCATGTATCTGGTAGAACTGGCGTTAGAAATGTCCCGTGATGTATTAGCGCCGGGTGGTAGTTTTTTAGTGAAGGTGTTCCAGGGCGAAGGTTTCGAGGAGTATCTGAAGGAAATTCGCTCCCTGTTTACGAAGGTCAAAGTTCGTAAGCCGGACTCTTCGCGTGCTCGTTCACGTGAAGTGTATATTGTAGCGACCGGGCGAAAATGATAGCCGGTGAATTCCAGACGAAAGTTTGAAATGAATCGGATACTGAGTATCCTGACGCTGTTTTTAACACAGTTGTAATAAGAGGTTAATCCCTTGAGTGACATGGCGAAAAACCTAATACTCTGGCTGGTCATTGCCGTTGTGCTGATGTCAGTATTCCAGAGCTTTGGGCCCAGCGAGTCTAATGGCCGTAAGGTGGACTACTCTACCTTCCTGCAAGAGGTCAACCAGGATCAGGTTCGCGAAGCGCGTATCAACGGACGTGAGATCAACGTTACCAAGAAAGATAGTAACCGTTACACGACTTACATTCCGGTGAACGATCCTAAGCTGCTTGATAACCTTCTGACTAAAAACGTCAAGGTGGTAGGTGAGCCGCCGGAAGAGCCAAGCCTGCTGGCTTCTATCTTCATTTCCTGGTTCCCGATGCTGCTGCTTATCGGCGTCTGGATCTTCTTTATGCGTCAAATGCAGGGCGGCGGTGGCAAAGGTGCCATGTCGTTCGGCAAGAGTAAGGCGCGTATGTTGACGGAAGACCAGATCAAAACCACTTTTGCTGACGTTGCTGGTTGCGACGAAGCAAAAGAAGAGGTGGGTGAGCTGGTTGAATACCTGCGTGAACCGAGCCGTTTCCAGAAACTGGGCGGTAAGATCCCGAAAGGCGTCCTGATGGTCGGCCCTCCGGGTACCGGTAAAACCCTGCTGGCGAAAGCCATCGCCGGTGAAGCGAAGGTTCCGTTCTTTACCATTTCCGGTTCTGACTTCGTGGAAATGTTCGTTGGTGTCGGTGCATCCCGTGTGCGTGACATGTTCGAACAGGCCAAGAAAGCCGCACCGTGCATCATCTTCATCGATGAAATCGACGCCGTAGGCCGCCAGCGTGGCGCAGGCCTGGGTGGCGGTCACGATGAACGTGAGCAGACGCTGAACCAGATGCTGGTTGAGATGGACGGCTTCGAAGGTAACGAAGGTATTATCGTTATCGCGGCAACTAACCGCCCGGACGTTCTTGACCCTGCGCTGCTGCGTCCAGGTCGTTTCGACCGTCAGGTTGTAGTTGGTCTGCCAGACGTTCGTGGTCGTGAACAGATCCTGAAAGTGCACATGCGTCGCGTACCGCTGTCCCCGGACATCGATGCGGCAATTATTGCACGTGGTACGCCGGGCTTCTCCGGTGCGGATCTGGCTAACCTGGTGAACGAAGCTGCCCTGTTTGCTGCTCGCGGCAACAAGCGTGTGGTTTCGATGGTGGAGTTCGAGAAAGCGAAAGACAAAATCATGATGGGTGCGGAACGCCGCTCCATGGTGATGACAGAAGCGCAGAAAGAGTCCACGGCTTACCACGAAGCAGGCCATGCGATTATCGGTCGCCTGGTACCGGAACACGATCCGGTGCATAAAGTGACGATTATTCCGCGCGGTCGTGCGCTGGGCGTAACCTTCTTCCTGCCGGAAGGCGATGCGATCAGCGCCAGCCGACAGAAACTGGAAAGCCAGATTTCGACCCTGTACGGCGGTCGTCTGGCGGAAGAGATTATTTACGGTGTGGAACATGTTTCGACCGGTGCGTCCAACGACATTAAAGTCGCGACAAACCTGGCACGTAACATGGTGACCCAGTGGGGCTTCTCCGACAAACTCGGTCCGCTGCTGTATGCAGAAGAAGAGGGTGAAGTGTTCCTCGGCCGCAGCGTCGCGAAAGCGAAGCACATGTCCGACGAAACCGCACGTATCATCGACCAGGAAGTGAAATCGCTCGTTGAACGTAACTACGGTCGCGCGCGTCAGATCCTGAACGAGAACATGGATATCCTGCACGCAATGAAAGATGCGCTCATGAAATATGAAACCATCGATGCGCCGCAGATCGACGACCTGATGGCACGCCGTGATGTGCGTCCGCCAGCGGGTTGGGAAGATCCAGGTACCTCCAACAACTCTGACAACAATGGCACGCCACGTGCGCCGCGTCCGGTCGATGAACCGCGTACGCCAAACCCGGGCAACACCATGTCAGAACAGTTGGGCGACAAATAAGTCACCGCTGTAGATGATGTTCTCTTTACCTGAAACCCTGGGGCTTGCCCCGGGGTTTTTCTTGTCTGCTTAATTAAAAAAAATCAGGGATTTGCCATGAAACTCTTCGCCCAGGATTCTTATCTCGATCTGACTCATCCCCATGTGATGGGGATCCTGAACGTCACGCCAGACTCCTTCTCCGATGGCGGTACGCATAACACGCTGATTGAGGCGGTCAAACATGCGAATATGATGATCAACGCCGGGGCGACCATCATCGACGTGGGTGGGGAGTCAACGCGACCGGGCGCAGCGGATGTCAGCGTTGATGAAGAGTTGTCCCGGGTTATTCCGGTGGTCGAAGCCCTTGCGCAGCGTTTCGAGGTCTGGATTTCGGTGGATACCTCTAAACCCGAGGTGATTCGCGAATCAGCGAGAGTAGGCGCTCACATTATTAATGACATTCGCTCCCTTACCGAGCCGGGCGCGCTGGAGGCTGCGGCGGAGACCGGGTTGCCGGTCTGTCTGATGCATATGCAAGGCCAGCCGAAAACCATGCAGGATGCGCCAAAGTACAATGACGTGTTTGCTGATGTGAATCGCTACTTTGTTGAACATATCGCGCGTTGTGAACGTGCCGGTATCGCAAAAGAGAAATTGCTGCTCGACCCGGGATTCGGTTTCGGTAAAAATCTCTCTCATAACTACGAGCTTCTTGCGCGCTTATCTGAGTTTCACCATTTTGGCCTGCCGCTGCTGGTCGGGATGTCACGAAAATCAATGATAGGTCAGTTGCTTAACGTTGGGCCATCCGACCGCCTGAGCGGGAGTCTGGCCTGCGCGGTCATTGCAGCGATGCAGGGAGCGCATATTATTCGCGTCCATGACGTAAAAGAGACAACAGAAGCCATGCGAGTGGTGGAAGCCACACTGGCAGCTAAGGGAAATAACCACTATGAGTAATCGTAAATATTTTGGCACTGATGGCATTCGTGGACGCGTGGGCGATGCGCCAATTACACCTGAGTTTGTGCTGAAGTTAGGCTGGGCAGCAGGGAAGGTACTGGCCAGCCACGGCTCACGCAAAATCATCATTGGCAAAGATACACGCATCTCTGGCTATATGCTTGAATCGGCGCTGGAAGCCGGTCTTTCTGCCGCGGGGCTTTCTGCCTCCTTTACGGGACCAATGCCGACGCCAGCCGTTGCTTATCTCACCCGTGCGTTCCGTGCAGAAGCAGGGATTGTAATCTCTGCCTCGCATAACCCCTTCTACGATAATGGCATCAAATTCTTCTCAATCGATGGCACCAAACTGCCGGATGATGTTGAAGAAGCCATCGAAGCGGAAATGGAAAAAGAGCTGACCTGCGTTGACTCCGCTGAGCTGGGTAAAGCCAGCCGTATCGTCGATGCGGCAGGTCGCTACATCGAATTCTGTAAAGGTACTTTCCCGAACGAGCTGAGCCTGAGTCATCTTAAAATCGTGGTCGACTGTGCGAATGGTGCCACCTACCACATTGCTCCGAACGTTTTCCGCGAACTGGGTGCGCAGGTTGTGGCCATTGGCTGTGAACCGAACGGGCTGAACATCAACGCCGAAGTGGGCGCAACGGATGTTCGCGCTCTGCAGGCGCGCGTGCTGGCAGAGAAGGCCGATCTCGGCATCGCCTATGACGGCGACGGCGACCGCGTGATCATGGTTGACCATGAAGGTAACAAGGTCGACGGGGATCAGATCCTCTATATCATTGCTCGTGAAGGTCTGCGTCAGGGGCAGTTGCGCGGCGGTGCCGTCGGTACGCTGATGAGCAACATGGGTCTGGAGCTGGCACTTAAACAGCTGGGTATTCCGTTTGCGCGCGCGAAAGTGGGCGATCGCTACGTACTGGAAAAACTGCAGGAGAAAGGCTGGCGCATTGGTGCGGAAAACTCCGGCCACGTGATCCTGCTGGACAAAACCACCACCGGTGACGGCATTGTGGCAAGCCTGCAGGTGGTCGCGGCAATGGTGCGTAACCATATGTCCCTGCACGATCTGTGTAGCGGGATGAAAATGTTCCCGCAGATCCTGGTTAACGTTCGCTTCACAGCCGGTAAAGGCGATCCGCTGGAAAACGACAACGTGAAAGCAGTGATGGCTGAAGTCGAAGCGGCGTTGGGTTCGCGTGGCCGCGTCCTGCTGCGTAAATCAGGTACCGAGCCACTGATCCGCGTGATGGTGGAAGGTGAAGACGAAGCGCAGGTGACTGAGTTTGCCCATCGCATCGCTGATGCCGTAAAAGCGGCGTAACGCCGTTAAGTGCTTAAAAAGGCGGCGCTTGCCGCCTTCGTTTTGTTCATTAGTGGCGGTTTTGCTGTTTTTTTCCGCACTTGATACAATGAGCTGAAATTGCCCTTGCGAAGGTCATTCGCTTTGGTTAGTATTCACACCCGCTTCAGTGGGAAAGCAAAACTCCTGCTTATTGGTCGAAGCATTGGTATGCGGCAACTCCGCAAGGAACAGGTTGATTATGTACGAAGCTCTTTTAGTAGTTTTCCTTATTGTAGCCATCGCTCTGGTAGCGTTGATCATGCTGCAGCAAGGTAAAGGCGCTGATATGGGGGCCTCTTTTGGAGCAGGCGCTTCTGGTACGCTGTTCGGTTCAAGTGGTTCTGGTAACTTCATGACCCGCGCAACGGCGATTCTGGCAACGCTGTTTTTCATCATCAGTCTGGCGCTTGGCAATATCAACAGCAACAAGACCAGTAAAGGAAGCGAGTGGGAAAATCTGAGCGCACCGGCGAAATCCGAGCAGACTCAGCCAGCTGCACCGGCTAAGCCGACCAGCGATATCCCGCAGTAATAGTAGTATCAGTGCTGAGGTGGTGGAATTGGTAGACACGCTACCTTGAGGTGGTAGTGCCCTAACGGGCTTGTGGGTTCGAGTCCCATCCTCAGTACCAATATTCCGAAGAAAAGACGTCGCAAGACGTCTTTTTTTTTGTCTGTCGTTTATGTCCGTGGTTTGTAAGGGTGTAGGGCGGGTAAGCGCAGTGCCAACCACTGTTTTGCCCGCCAGCGTGATGCTTGCCGGAACTACGAAACCTCAGAAACAAAAAAGCGCCCTCAGGCGCCTTTTGCATTTCGGTACAGTGATTACTGCTTATCGCTGTTTTCCAGATTCTCAACCTGCGGCAGACCATTACCTGTTGAGACAGAGAGCAGGCCATTCTCGGTATAGGTGAACAGCTTGGCACGGGTATCGGTGATATCCAGGTTACGCATGGTCAGCTGGCCGATACGATCGTCAGGCGAGAAGACGGAATCGCCTTTCTCCATGGTCAGACGCTCTGGCTGGTAGGTCAGGTTGTCAGACACGGTGTTCAGAATGGAGTAGTCATTGCCACGACGCAGCTCCAGGGTCACTTCACCTGTAATGGCGCTTGCTACCCAACGCTGCAGGGCATCACGCAGCATCAGTGCCTGCGGATCGAACCAGCGGCCCTGATACAGCAGTTTGCCCAACTGACGGCCATGGGAGTGATACTGCTCGATGGTGTCTTCGTTATGAATACCTGTCAGCAGACGCTCGTAAGCGATGTGCAGCAGCGCCATCCCCGGGGCTTCATAGATGCCACGGCTCTTGGCTTCGATGATACGGTTTTCAATCTGATCGCTCATTCCCAGACCGTGACGCCCGCCGATGCGGTTGGCTTCCAGCATCAGCTCCACATCGTCAGAGAAGGTCTGGCCATTCAGGGCAACCGGGTGGCCGCGTTCAAAACGCACGGTCACTTCTTCCGCCTGGATTTTGACGTTTTCGTCCCAGAACTTCACGCCCATGATTGGGTTAACGATCTTCACGCTGGAGTTCAGGAACTCCAGGTCTTTTGCTTCGTGTGTCGCACCCAGCATGTTGGAGTCGGTAGAGTAGGCTTTCTCGACTGACATTTTGTAGTCAAAGCCGCAGGCGATCATAAATTCGGACATTTCGTGACGGCCGCCCAGCTCGTCGATAAAGTCAGTGTCCAGCCACGGCTTGTAGATCTGCAGTTCGGCATTGGTCAGCAGGCCATAACGGTAAAAACGTTCGATGTCGTTGCCTTTATAGGTGCTACCATCACCCCAGATGTTGACGCCGTCGTCTTTCATGGCGGCAACCAGCATAGTGCCGGTAACCGCACGGCCCAGCGGGGTAGTGTTGAAATAGGTCAGGCCGCCGGTGGTATTATGGAAAGCGCCACACTGAATGGCAGCAATACCTTCGGCAACCAGCTGCTTACGGCAGTCAATCAGGCGAGCATTCTCTGCACCGTACTCCATGGCACGACGAGGGATCGCTTCATAATCGTCCTCATCTGGCTGACCCAGGTTCGCAGTATATGCATAAGGAACCGCTCCCTTCTGGCGCATCCACAGCAGTGCAGCGCTGGTATCCAGGCCGCCTGAAAAAGCGATGCCAATACGTTGTCCTTGCGGAAGATGCTTGAGAATCGTCGTCATAAAATAAAACCCTGCTTGATTGACTGATGAGTGATTGCTTTCACCCTAAATGCATTTTTATGCAGAATAAGTGAGTTTTCATTTAATCATCTTTTGGCAAGTACCGAAAGAGATTCGTGTATTTTTTGTAAAAATTTCCCGCCTTAATCGCTGCGGTTAGCAGGGTTGACAGAGGGGGCGCGCTATCAATATACTAAACGCCGATTTTACGTCCCGTCCTCGGTACCAAATCCCAGCATTATTTGCATTTTTTACCCACAGAGAGTAGAATTTGCCACGTTTCAGGCGCGGGGTGGAGCAGCCTGGTAGCTCGTCGGGCTCATAACCCGAAGGTCGTCGGTTCAAATCCGGCCCCCGCAACCACTTTCCTATAAAGTCCTTTTTCAAATATACTGTGAAGACTTAGCGCCTTCGTAGCTGGATTTGAAAAAATTCTTTTTGAAAGTGCTCCAGGCCACTGTTGTGGCTATAGGGTTCAGTTATCTAAAGCCCCGATTTATCGGGGTTTTTTGTTATCTGACTACAGAATAACTGGGCTTTATGCCCTTTTTTTACGTCTTGGGGGTGGGCTTGTCCACATTAGACCAAAAATTAACAGAGATGATTAAAGCACCAGTCGAAGCACTGGGCTACGAACTGGTCGGCATCGAATTCATTCGCAGCCGTACATCCACGCTGCGCATCTATATTGATAGTGAAGATGGCATCAATGTTGATGATTGTGCTGATGTTAGCCACCAGGTGAGTGCGGTTCTTGATGTTGAAGATCCTATTACCGTCGCCTATAACCTGGAAGTTTCCTCGCCTGGTCTGCATCGCCCGCTGTTTACTGCTGAACACTACACCCACTACATTGGTGAAGAAGCGGCTATCGTCCTGCGTATGGCTGTACAAAACCGCCGTAAATGGCAGGGCGTTATTAAGGCCGTTGACGGTGAGATGATCACAGTAACAGTCGAAGGCAAAGATGAAGTGTTCGCGCTGAGTAATATCCAGAAGGCGAACCTGGTTCCCCACTTTTAACAGTCTGGATGAGGTGAAAAGCCCGCGATGAACAAAGAAATTTTGGCTGTTGTTGAAGCCGTCTCCAACGAAAAATCACTGCCGCGTGAAAAGATTTTCGAAGCGCTGGAAAGTGCACTGGCTACGGCAACCAAGAAAAAATACGAGCAAGAGATCGATGTTCGTGTAGAAATCGATCGCAAGAGCGGCGACTTCGATACTTTCCGTCGTTGGGTTATCGTGGAAGAAGTGACCCAGCCAACGAAAGAGATCACTCTCGAAGCGGCACGTTACGAAGATGAGAGCCTGAATATCGACGATTACGTTGAAGATCAGATCGAATCTGTCACCTTCGACCGTATCACCACCCAGACTGCTAAACAGGTTATCGTACAGAAAGTTCGTGAAGCTGAGCGCGCTATGGTCGTTGACCAGTTCCGCGAGCATGAAGGTGAGATCATCACGGGCGTGGTGAAGAAAGTTAACCGCGACAACATCTCCCTGGATCTGGGTAACAACGCTGAAGCAGTGATTCTGCGTGAAGATATGCTGCCACGTGAGAACTTCCGTCCGGGTGACCGTATTCGCGGCGTACTCTATTCCGTGCGTCCAGAAGCGCGTGGCGCTCAGCTGTTCGTGACCCGTTCTAAACCTGAAATGCTGATCGAACTGTTCCGCATTGAAGTGCCAGAAATTGGCGAAGAAGTGATCGAGATTAAAGCCGCTGCCCGCGATCCGGGTTCCCGTGCGAAAATCGCGGTGAAAACCAACGACAAGCGTATCGACCCTGTTGGTGCTTGCGTCGGTATGCGTGGTGCGCGTGTTCAGGCAGTTTCGACTGAACTGGGCGGCGAGCGTATTGATATCGTTCTGTGGGACGACAACCCGGCGCAGTTCGTGATCAACGCGATGGCACCGGCTGATGTTGCGTCTATCGTGGTAGACGAAGACAAACACACCATGGATATCGCCGTGGAAGCAGGCAATCTGGCGCAGGCTATCGGCCGTAACGGTCAGAACGTCCGCCTGGCTTCACAGCTGAGCGGCTGGGAACTCAACGTAATGACCGTTGATGACCTGCAGGCTAAGCATCAGGCTGAAGCCCATGCGGCCATTGATACCTTCACTAAGCATCTGGACATTGACGAAGATTTCGCCACCGTTCTGGTTGAAGAAGGTTTCTCAACGCTGGAAGAACTGGCCTATGTGCCAATGAAAGAACTGCTGGAAATCGACGGCCTGGATGAAGCCACCGTTGAAGCCCTGCGTGACCGCGCTAAAAACGCACTGACCACCCTGGCACTGGCTCAGGAAGAAAGCCTTGGTGATAACAAGCCGGCTGATGACCTGCTGAATCTGGAAGGTCTTGATCGTGCGATTGCGTTCAAGCTGGCTGCCCGTGGTGTTTGTACGCTGGAAGATCTCGCTGAACAAGGCGTTGATGACCTGGCTGATATCGAAGGTTTAACCGACGAGAAAGCCGGCGAGCTCATCATGGCCGCACGTAATATTTGCTGGTTCGGCGACGAAGCGTAATAAACTGTAGCAGGAAGGAACAGCATGACTGATGTAACTGTAAAAACGCTGGCTGCTGAAATTCAGACTTCCGTGGACCGCCTGGTACAGCAATTTGCTGATGCAGGGATCCCGAAGTCTGCTGATGACTCAGTGACCGCGCAAGAGAAACAAACTTTATTATCGCACCTGAACCGTGAACACGGCTCGGCGCCTGATAAACTGACGTTACAGCGTAAAACGCGCAGTACGTTAAATGTTCCTGGTACCGGTGGAAAAAGCAAATCGGTACAAATCGAAGTCCGCAAGACACGCACCTTTGTAAAACGTGATCCGCAAGAGGCTGAACGCCTTGCCGCGGAAGAGCAGGCGCAGCGTGAAGCGGAAGAACAAGCTCAGCGTGAGGCGGAAGCAACCGCCAAACGTGAGGCAGAATTAAAAGCTGAACGTGAGGCCGCAGAAAAAGCGAAGCGCGATGCCAGTGAAAAAGCGAAGCGTGACGCTGCGGAAAAAGACAAAGTGAGCAATCAACAGACTGACGAAATGACCAAAACTGCCCAGACGGAAAAAGCCCGTCGTGAAAATGAAGCTGCCGAGCTGAAGCGTAAAGCCGAAGAAGAAGCTCGTCGCAAGCTGGAAGAAGACGCACGTCGTGTTGCTGAAGAAGCACGTCGTATGGCAGAAGAAAACGCAGGTGTTTGGGCTGAGCAAGAGAAAGCGAAAGGTGATGAGGATAAGAGCGATTATCACGTCACCACTTCTCAGCATGCGCGCCAGGCCGAAGACGAAAACGACCGTGAGGTTGAAGGTGGTCGTGGCCGTACCCGTACTGCATCAAAAGCTGCCCGCCCTCAGAAGAAGGGTAACAAACACGCCGAATCTAAAGCCGATCGCGAAGAAGCGCGTGCCGCGGGTCGCGGTGGTAAAGGTGGCAAGCGTAAAGGTTCCGCTCTGCAGCAAGGCTTCCAGAAGCCAGCTCAGGCCGTTAACCGTGACGTTATCATCGGTGAAACCATCACTGTTGGCGAACTGGCGAACAAGATGGCCGTTAAAGGTTCTCAGGTCATCAAAGCGATGATGAAGCTGGGCGCGATGGCGACCATCAACCAGGTTATCGACCAGGAAACCGCACAGCTGGTTGCCGAAGAGATGGGCCACAAAGTTATCCTGCGTCGTGAAAACGAGCTGGAAGAAGCGGTAATGAGCGACCGTGACACGGGCGCAGCCGCTGAGCCGCGCGCACCGGTTGTGACCATCATGGGTCACGTTGACCACGGTAAAACTTCTCTGCTGGACTACATTCGTTCCACGAAAGTGGCCTCCGGCGAAGCAGGCGGCATTACCCAGCACATCGGTGCCTACCACGTAGAAACCGACAATGGGATGATCACCTTCCTGGATACCCCGGGCCACGCCGCGTTTACCTCTATGCGTGCTCGTGGTGCGCAGGCGACGGATATCGTTGTTCTGGTGGTTGCAGCAGACGATGGCGTGATGCCGCAGACTATCGAAGCTATCCAGCACGCGAAAGCGGCGCAGGTGCCTCTGGTCGTTGCAGTGAACAAAATCGATAAGCCAGAAGCGGATATGGATCGCGTTAAAAACGAACTGTCCCAGTACGGTGTTATGCCAGAAGAGTGGGGCGGCGAGTCTCAGTTCATCCCGGTTTCTGCAAAAGTGGGTACCGGTATTGATGACCTGCTGAACGCTATCCTGCTGCAGGCTGAAGTTCTGGAGCTGAAAGCGGTTCGCAATGGTATGGCGAGCGGTGCGGTGATCGAATCCTTCCTGGATAAAGGTCGTGGCCCGGTTGCGACTGTTCTGGTACGTGAAGGTACCCTGAACAAAGGCGACATCGTGCTGTGTGGCTTCGAATATGGCCGTGTTCGTGCAATGCGTGACGAACTGGGTCGCGAAGTACTGGAAGCAGGTCCGTCCATTCCTGTGGAAATCCTCGGTCTGTCCGGTGTTCCGGCTGCCGGTGATGAAGTAACCGTTGTTCGTGACGAGAAGAAAGCGCGTGAAGTTGCACTGTACCGTCAGGGCAAATTCCGTGAAGTTAAACTGGCTCGTCAGCAGAAATCTAAACTCGAGAACATGTTTGCCAACATGACCGAAGGCGAAGTTCACGAAGTGAACGTCGTTCTGAAGGCAGACGTGCAGGGTTCTGTGGAAGCGATCTCCGACTCTTTACTGAAACTGTCTACCGACGAAGTGAAAGTGAAGATCATCGGTTCTGGCGTAGGTGGTATCACCGAAACCGACGCAACCCTGGCTGCAGCATCCAACGCGATTCTGGTTGGCTTCAACGTCCGTGCCGATGCTTCTGCGCGTCGCGTGATCGAATCAGAAAGCCTGGATCTCCGCTACTACTCCGTCATCTATCACCTGATCGACGAAGTGAAAGCGGCAATGAGCGGTATGCTGTCTCCAGAGCTGAAACAGCAGATCATCGGTCTGGCTGAAGTACGTGACGTGTTCAAATCACCGAAATTCGGTGCGATCGCGGGCTGTATGGTTACCGAAGGCAACATTAAGCGTCACAACCCAATCCGCGTTCTGCGTGACAACGTGGTTATCTATGAAGGCGAGCTGGAATCCCTGCGCCGCTTCAAAGATGACGTTAACGAAGTCCGTAACGGCATGGAATGTGGTATCGGCGTGAAGAACTACAACGACGTTCGCGTAGGCGATATGATCGAAGTGTTCGAGATCATCGAGATCCAACGCAGCATCGACTAATCCCCTGCGGATCAGTCCACATGTAAGCCGGGATCGCCTCGCGCCACCCGGCAAGAATTATCAAAAGGGGCTAAAAGCCCCTTTTTTGTCTGGAGAATTTATTATGGCGAAAGAATTTGGTCGCCCGCAGCGCGTAGCTCAGGAGATGCAAAAAGAGATCGCAATCATCCTGCAGCGCGAAATTAAAGATCCACGCCTGGGCATGATGACGACGGTATCTGGTGTAGAAGTGTCCCGCGATCTGGCCTATGCCAAGGTGTTTGTGACCTTCCTGAATGACCATGACGAAGCGGCAGTTAAGCTGGGCATCAAAGCCCTGCAGGATGCCTCTGGTTTTATCCGCTCTCTGCTGGGCAAAGCTATGCGCCTGCGTATCGTGCCGGAACTGACCTTCTTCTACGACAACTCACTGGTTGAAGGGATGCGCATGTCCAACCTGGTCACCAGCGTGGTGAAGCAGGATGATGAGCGTCGTGTGAACCCGGACGATAACAAGGAGGACTAATGAGTCGTCCTCGTCGTCGCGGTCGCGACGTACACGGCGTGCTGCTACTGGATAAGCACCAGGGTGCTTCCAGCAACGACGTGCTGCAAAAGGTTAAGCGTATTTATAACGCGAACCGTGCCGGACATACCGGTGCGCTTGATCCGCTGGCGACCGGGATGTTGCCGGTTTGCCTGGGTGAAGCGACGAAGTTTTCCCAGTATCTGCTGGATTCCGACAAACGCTACCGCGTGATTGCCAGGCTGGGCCAGCGCACGGACACCTCCGATGCGGATGGCCAGGTGGTCGAAGAACGTCCGGTGGCGTTCAGCGCTGAACAGCTTGCGGCTGCGCTGGAGAGTTTCCGCGGCGACACCCAGCAGGTGCCGTCGATGTATTCAGCACTGAAATACCAGGGCAAAAAACTCTACGAGTACGCGCGCCAGGGTATTGAGGTGCCACGCGAAGCCCGCCCGATTACGGTGTATGAACTGCTGTTCATTCGCCACGAAGGGGATGAGCTGGAGCTGGAAGTTCACTGCTCAAAAGGCACTTACATCCGTACCATCATTGACGACCTGGGTGAAAAACTGGGTTGTGGCGCGCACGTGATTTATCTGCGCCGTCTGGCGGTGAGTAAATACCCGGCAGAACGGATGGTGACGCTGGAGCAGCTCCAGGCGCTGGTTGAGCAGGCCCAGGAGCAAGGTATTGATGCTGCCGATTTGCTGGATCCGCTGCTGATGCCTATGGACAGTCCAGCTTCGGACTATCCGGTGGTCAATCTGCCGCTGACCTCGTCCGTTTACTTTAAAAACGGCAACCCGGTGCGCACCACTGGCGTTCCTCACCAGGGGTTAGTGCGCGTGACGGAAGGCGATGACAATACCTTTATCGGCATGGGCGAAATTGACGACGAAGGTCGTGTTGCACCACGCCGTCTGGTGGTCGAATATCCGGCATAACTGACGCCTCACCTTGCGATAAGCAGGGGAGGCGGGTAGAATATTGCCGCTTAACGTCTGGTAAATTGTTTAACAATTGGCAAGCGTTATACATGGGATAGCTGAATTAGAGATCGGCATCCTTTCATTCTTTATACTTTGGAGTTTTAAAATGTCTCTAAGCGTTGAAGCTAAAGCTAAAATCGTTTCTGAGTTTGGTCGTGATGCTAACGACAGCGGTTCTACCGAAGTTCAGGTTGCACTGCTGACTGCACAGATTAACCACCTGCAGGGTCACTTTGCAGAGCACAAAAAAGATCACCACAGCCGTCGTGGTCTGCTGCGCATGGTTTCTCAGCGTCGTAAACTGCTCGACTACCTGAAGCGTAAAGATGTTGCACGCTACACCGCGCTGATCGAGCGTCTGGGTCTGCGTCGCTAAGTCTTGCGAGTTTCAGAAAAGGGGGCCTTATGGCCCCTTTTTTCAACCAGACCGCAGCAATTCACTGGAAACTAATGTATTGTTGCTATAAATGATCTTCATTGCAGAGGTTCGCGCGGCTAATGAGAGGCTTCACCCATGGGGGTGTCGGTTGTCATTAGTCGCGAGGATGCGAAGAAGGTCCGGTTAAACGTCAGCACGCCTCTGGTGTGCTGTCATTCATTTAAGAAAGGACAGAATCTTGCTGAATCCGATCGTTCGTAAATTCCAGTACGGTCAGCATACCGTCACGCTGGAAACCGGCATGATGGCGCGTCAGGCCACTGCTGCTGTTATGGTAAGCATGGATGACACCGCGGTATTCGTAACCGTGGTTGGCCAGAAAAAAGCAAAACCAGGTCAGGACTTCTTCCCACTGACCGTTAACTACCAGGAGCGTACCTACGCTGCCGGTAAAATCCCGGGTGGTTTCTTCCGTCGTGAAGGCCGTCCAAGCGAAGGCGAAACCCTGATTGCGCGTCTGATTGACCGCCCGGTTCGCCCGCTGTTCCCGGAAGGCTTCGTTAACGAAGTTCAGGTTATCGCCACCGTTGTTTCCGTTAACCCACAGGTTAACCCGGACATCGTTGCGATGATCGGCGCATCTGCAGCCCTGTCTCTGTCTGGTATTCCATTCAACGGTCCAATCGGTTCTGCTCGCGTAGGTTACATCAACGACCAGTACGTTCTGAACCCAACTCAGGACGAGCTGAAAGAGAGCAAGCTGGACCTGGTTGTTGCCGGTACCGAAGCTGCGGTACTGATGGTTGAATCCGAAGCAGAACTGCTGAGCGAAGACCAGATGCTGGGCGCGGTGGTGTTTGGCCACGAGCAGCAGCAGATCGTTATCCAGAACATCAACGACCTGGTGAAAGAAGCCGGTAAACCACGTTGGGACTGGCAGCCAGAAGCGGTTAACGAAGCGCTGAACGCGCGCGTTGCTGCGCTGGCTGAATCTCGTCTGAGCGATGCTTACCGCATCACCGACAAGCAGGAGCGTTATGCTCAGGTTGACGTCATCAAATCTGAAACCATCGCTACGCTGGTGGCAGAAGATGACTCCCTGGACGCTAACGAACTGAGCGAAATTCTGCACGCGATCGAGAAAAACGTTGTTCGTAGCCGCGTTCTGGCAGGCGAGCCACGTATCGATGGCCGTGAAAAAGACATGATCCGTGGTCTGGATGTGCGTACTGGCGTGCTGCCACGTACTCACGGTTCCGCACTGTTCACCCGTGGTGAAACTCAGGCGCTGGTAACTGCGACCCTGGGTACTGCCCGTGACGCACAGAACATCGACGAACTGATGGGCGAGCGCACTGACAGCTTCCTGTTCCACTACAACTTCCCTCCGTATTCCGTGGGTGAGACCGGTATGGTTGGCTCGCCGAAGCGTCGTGAAATTGGTCACGGTCGTCTGGCGAAGCGCGGCGTTCTGGCTGTTATGCCTGATGCTGATAAGTTCCCGTACACCGTTCGCGTGGTTTCTGAAATCACCGAATCTAACGGCTCCTCTTCTATGGCTTCCGTGTGTGGTGCTTCTCTGGCACTGATGGACGCGGGTGTTCCGGTGAAAGCAGCTGTTGCGGGTATCGCGATGGGTCTGGTGAAAGAAGGCGACAACTACGTTGTTCTGTCTGACATCCTGGGCGACGAAGATCACCTGGGTGATATGGACTTCAAAGTTGCGGGTTCCCGCGAAGGTATCTCTGCCCTGCAGATGGATATCAAAATTGAAGGCATCACCAAAGAGATCATGCACGCTGCGCTGAACCAGGCGAAAGGTGCGCGTCTGCACATCCTGAGCGTGATGGAACAGGCGATTAACGCGCCACGTGGCGACATTTCTCAGTTCGCACCACGTATCCACACCATCAAGATCAGCCCGGACAAGATCAAAGACGTTATCGGTAAAGGCGGTTCTGTTATCCGTGCTCTGACCGAAGAGACCGGCACCACCATCGAAATCGAAGATGACGGTACTGTGAAGATCGCAGCGACCGACGGTGAGAAAGCGAAATTCGCTATCCGTCGTATCGAAGAGATCACCGCAGAGATCGAAGTGGGCCGTATCTATAGCGGTAAAGTGACCCGTATCGTTGACTTTGGCGCATTCGTTGCCATCGGTGGCGGTAAAGAAGGTCTGGTACACATCTCTCAGATCGCTGACAAGCGCGTTGAGAAAGTGACCGATTACCTGCAGATGGGTCAGGAAGTTCCGGTTAAAGTTCTGGAAGTTGACCGTCAGGGCCGTATCCGTCTGAGCATTAAAGAAGCGACCGAGCAGTCATCTGCCGCTGCACCGGAAGCTCCGGCAGCAGAACAGGGCGAGTAAGGTTGCCGTTTGCCCTCCGCGTAAGCGGGGGGCTTGTTATCAGGCAGGACGCCTTGTTGAGCCGCCGGGGGACAGGACGTTCATCCAATAGTTGTCTTCGGGAGTGGGAAATGAAGCCTTTTCTGCGCTGGTGTTTCGTTGCGACAGCTTTGACGCTGGCAGGATGCAGCAACTCTGCCTGGCGTAAAAGTGAAGTCCTCGCAGTGCCACTGCAACCGACTTTGCAGCAGGAAGTGATTCTGGCACGCATGGAACAAATTCTTGCCAGTCGGGCTTTAACCGATGACGAACGCGCACAGCTTTTATATGAGCGCGGAGTGTTGTATGATAGTCTCGGTCTGAGGGCACTAGCGCGAAACGATTTTTCACAAGCGTTGGCGATCCGACCGGATATGCCTGAAGTATTCAATTACTTAGGTATTTATTTAACGCAGGCCGGCAATTTTGATGCTGCCTATGAAGCGTTTGATTCTGTACTTGAGCTTGATCCAACTTACAACTACGCGCACTTGAATCGCGGGATCGCCCTGTATTACGGCGGTCGTGACAAGTTAGCGCAAGATGATCTGCTGGCGTTTTATCAAGACGATCCTAACGATCCTTTCCGTAGCCTGTGGCTTTACATTGTTGAGCAGAAGCTCGATGCAAAGCAGGCCAAAGACGCGTTAAACCAACGCTTCGAAAAATCGGACAAGGAGCAGTGGGGATGGAATATTGTCGAGTTCTACCTGGGCAACATCAGCGAAGCAACGCTGATGGAAAAGCTCAAGGCAGACGCAACGGATAACACCTCGCTCGCTGAGCATCTCAGTGAAACCAACTTCTATTTAGGTAAGTACTACCTAAGTCTGGGGGATATGGACAGCGCTACGGCACTGTTCAAATTAGCGGTTGCTAACAACGTACACAACTATGTTGAGCACCGTTATGCATTGTTGGAATTATCGCTCTTGGGCCAGGAGCACGACGACCTGGCAGAATCGGACCAGCAATAGCTGACGACATAAACATCAGCCCGTAATCTTTTGATTGCCATCATCTTAACCGGTGAGGGCGTTGTTGTTCGTCAATACACCTACTTTGAGCCGGTTCACACTTTCAATGAAAATTACCGAAAATTTTCACGATGAGTTATGTAGACTGGCCGCCATTAATATCGAGGCACTTGTACTACATGGCTGAATTCGAAACCACTTTTGCAGATCTGGGCCTGAAGGCTCCTATCCTTGAATCCCTTAACGATCTGGGTTACGAAAAACCATCTCCGATCCAGGCAGAGTGTATCCCACATCTGCTCTCTGGTCGTGACGTGCTGGGCATGGCCCAGACTGGTAGCGGTAAAACTGCAGCGTTCTCGCTGCCGCTGCTAAACAACATTGATCCTGACCTGCGCGCGCCGCAGATCCTCGTACTCGCTCCGACCCGTGAACTGGCTGTTCAGGTTGCGGAAGCGATGACTGAATTCTCTAAACATATGCGCGGCGTAAACGTGGTTGCCCTGTACGGCGGCCAGCGTTATGACGTGCAGTTACGCGCCCTGCGTCAAGGCCCACAGATTGTCGTCGGTACGCCGGGTCGTCTGCTGGATCACCTGAAACGCGGTACGCTGGATCTCTCTAAACTGAGCGGTCTGGTACTGGATGAAGCTGACGAAATGCTCCGCATGGGCTTCATCGAAGACGTAGAAACCATCATGGCGCAGATCCCGGAAGGTCATCAGACCGCTCTGTTCTCTGCAACCATGCCAGAAGCGATCCGTCGTATTACCCGTCGCTTCATGAAGGATCCGCAGGAAGTGCGTATCCAGTCCAGCGTAACCACGCGCCCGGACATCAGCCAGAGCTACTGGTCTGTATACGGTATGCGTAAAAACGAAGCGCTGGTGCGTTTCCTGGAAGCAGAAGATTTTGATGCGGCGATCATCTTCGTTCGTACCAAAAATGCGACCCTGGAAGTGGCTGAAGCCCTGGAACGTAGCGGCTACAACAGCGCAGCGCTGAACGGCGACATGAACCAGGCCCTGCGTGAGCAGACTCTGGAGCGTCTGAAAGACGGTCGTCTGGATATCCTGATTGCAACCGACGTGGCAGCACGTGGTCTGGACGTTGAGCGTATCAGCCTGGTTGTTAACTACGACATCCCGATGGACTCTGAGTCTTACGTTCACCGTATCGGCCGTACCGGTCGTGCAGGTCGTGCGGGTCGTGCGCTGCTGTTCGTTGAGAACCGCGAGCGTCGTCTGCTGCGTAACATCGAACGCACCATGAAGCTGACCATTCCAGAAGCCGACCTGCCTAACGCAGATCTGCTGGGCAAACGCCGTCTGGAAAAATTCGCCGCGAAAGTACAGCAGCAGCTGGAAAGCAGCGACCTGGATCAGTACCGTGCGCTGCTGGCGCAGATCCAGCCAACCGCTGAAGGCGAAGAGCTGGATATGGAAACGCTGGCTGCCGCTCTGCTGAAGATGGCTCAGGGCGAACGTAGCCTGATCGTGCCACCTGATGCGCCAATGCGTCCTAAGCGTGAATTCCGTGACCGTGACGATCGTTTCGAACGTCGTGGCGACCGCAACGATCGTGGCCCACGTGGCGACCGTCCAGAGCGTGGTGGTGAAGACCGTCCACGTCGCGAACGTCGTGACGCAGGCGAAATGGAACTGTACCGCATTGAAGTGGGCCGTGATGATGGCGTTGAAGTTCGTCACATCGTTGGTGCTATCGCTAACGAAGGCGACATCAGCAGCCGTTACATTGGTAACATCAAGCTGTTTGGTTCCCACTCTACCATTGAGCTGCCAAAAGGCATGCCGGGCGAAGTACTGCAGCACTTTACTCGCACCCGCATCCTGAACAAGCCGATGAACATGCAGCTGCTGGGTGATGCTCAGCCACGCCCGGACCGTGGTCCGCGTCGTGATGGCGATCGTCCTGCTGGCCGTGGCTTCGGTGGCGGCGAACGTCGTGAAGGCGGTCGTGGTCCTCGTCGTGAAGGCGCTGCGCCAGGAGCAGGTCGTTTCAGCGGTGAGCGCCGTGAAAGCCGTGGCCCACGTCGCGAAGATGGCAGCGCTCCTGCCCGTCGTCGTGACGCGTAAGCCTTACGCTTCAGTCGTAAAGTAAAATATACAGCCCCGATAATGTTATCGGGGCTTTTTTTATTCCCTTTGTACTACCGTACTGGTACAGTGCAGCACATTAAGATGCAGGTCCCAAATTATTGACTGGAGAAAAGGCTGTATGGCGACACTAACCACCACCCAAACGTCACCCTCACTGCTTGGCGGTGTGGTGATCATCGGCGGTACCATTATCGGCGCAGGGATGTTCTCTCTGCCAGTGGTGATGTCCGGGGCGTGGTTCTTCTGGTCGCTGGCGGCGCTGATCTTCACCTGGTTCTGTATGCTGCACTCTGGCCTGATGATCCTCGAAGCTAACCTGAACTACCGCATTGGTTCGAGCTTTGACACCATTACCCGCGACTTGCTCGGCAAGCGCTGGAACATCGTCAACGGCATCTCGATTGCCTTTGTGCTCTACATTCTGACCTACGCCTATATCTCGGCAAGCGGTTCGATTCTGCATCACACCTTCTCGGAGATGTCTCTGGACGTGCCTGCGCGGCTGGCGGGGCTGTGCTTCGCGCTGGGCGTGGCGTTCATCGTCTGGATGAGCACCAAAGCGGTGAGCCGCATGACGGCCATTGTGCTGGGCGCGAAAGTCATTACTTTTTTCCTGACCTTCGGCAGCCTGCTGGGGCACGTTACGCCTGCGACGCTGTTTAATGTGGCGGAGAGCAATACCTCGTACTCTCCCTATCTGCTGATGACGCTGCCGTTCTGCCTGGCGTCGTTTGGCTATCACGGCAACGTGCCGAGCCTGATGAAGTACTACGGCAAAGATCCGCGCACCATTACCCGCTGCCTGGTCTATGGCACGCTGCTGGCGCTGGGGCTGTATGTGATCTGGCTGCTGGGAACCATGGGCAACATCCCTCGCCCGGAATTTATCGGCATTGCGCAGAAGGGCGGTAACATCGATGTGCTGGTGCAGGCTCTGAGCGGGGTGCTGAACAGCCGCAGTCTGGATCTGCTACTGGTGATTTTCTCTAATTTTGCTGTGGCCAGCTCTTTCCTCGGCGTGACACTGGGCCTGTTTGATTATCTGGCCGATCTTTGTGGCTTTGATGATTCCGCGCTGGGCCGTCTGAAAACCGCGCTGCTGACCTTCCTGCCACCGGCCATTGGTGGCCTGCTGTGGCCGAACGGTTTCCTGTATGCCATTGGCTATGCAGGGCTGGCGGCAACCATCTGGGCGGCGATTGTGCCCGCGCTGCTGGCACGTAAATCACGTAAACGTTTCGGTAGCCCAAAATTCCGCGTCTGGGGCGGCAAACCGATGATTGCTTTGATTCTGGTATTCGGGATGGGGAACGCCCTGGTACACGTACTGTCGAGCTTTAACCTGTTGCCTGTTTACTAGTAACGCTCCTCACTCCTCTCCCAACGGGAGAGGAAGATGATCGTAGGCCGGGCAGGCGCAGCGCCGCCCGGCAAAAAATTACCCCACGAGTTCCTCTTTCACCTGCATTGCCAGATCGAACGAATGCAATCGCGCCTGGTGATCGAAAATCTGGCCATTCACCATGATCTCGTCGGCCTGGGTTTCACGCAGCACCGCTTCCAGTCCATGGAGGACTTTCGCTTTATCACCCACCAGCGACATGCTCAGCGCCTGCTGGACGCCATACTGCTCTGAAGCGGACCACAGCTGATGCATATTCTCCACCGGCGGTGGCAGTTGCCCTGTTTCGCCGCGGCGTAGCTTCATAAACGCCTGCTGCATGGAGGTAAACAGGAACTCCGCATCGCGGTTGCTGTCAGCGGCAATGATATTGATACACACCATCGCGTACGGTTTTTCGAGCCGTGATGAGGGTTTGAAGTTGGTGCGATAAAGATGCAGCGCCTGGTGCAGCATATCCGGCGCAAAGTGTGAGGCGAAGGCAAACGGCAGCCCCAGTTGCGCGGCCAGTTGGGCGCTGTACAGGCTGGAACCCAACAGCCAGACCGGGATCTGCTCCCCGTAACCCGGCACCGGGCGTACCTGTGGGTTCGGGTCATGCGCGTCGAACCAGGCCACCAGTTCCGCCACATCGCGCGGGAAGTTGTCGATATCGCCACCCATATGACGGCGCAACGCGCGCATGGTGGGCTGATCGCTGCCCGGTGCACGCCCCAGCCCCAGATCGATTCGGCCAGGGTAGAGGGTATTCAGGGTGCCAAACTGTTCGGCAATCACCAGCGGAGAATGGTTCGGCAACATCACGCCGCCCGAGCCTAAATGGAGGGTAGTGGTATTGGCTGCCAGATAGCCGAGCAGCACCGAGGTGGCCGCACTGGCGATCCCAACCATGTTGTGGTGCTCCGCCAGCCAGTAGCGATGATAGCCGCGCTGTTCAGCCAGGCGAGCGAGATCCAGAGAGTGGGTAAACGCTTCCCGGGCCGAGGAGCCTTCAGGTATCGGCGCCAGGTCCAGCACCGAAAACGGAATGGATTTATCAGTCATAACAGCTCACTTTGTCGACGGTGAATCTTTAATACTGCATCAAAATTTAATAACCGTTGTTAACAAAGTGAGCTTTTACATTTCATCTTTACGCCTGCAGCTCCAGCCCGGCCAGCCGTCGCCAGTAGCCGTTGCACTCGCTGTTTGCCGTCAGCGGCAGCGGGGCAGCGCCCTGCTCGTTGGCGCGGAAGGCGTCAATCATGGCGAAGGTTTCCTTGCCCAGCGGCGACAGACGCACCATATCCACCAGCCCTTGCATCGACGCCAGTTCGTTACCGAGGTTATAAACGTACCCGCTCATGGTCTGAATTCCGTTCAGGACAAACACCTGCTGATTCTCCTGCGACAGCATGCTGCGCCCGTTCGGATATTTGATGCAGCAGGTCTCGCACTCATCCTTCGGTAGGTTCTCTGAGCGCGCGGTAAAGCAGCGTGCGGAGTAGGCCAGCGGCAGATGGCCATAGCTGAGTACTTCTACTTCAAACTGATTGCGGATCCCCAGTTCGTCGCACTGCGCCAGTATGTTGACCAGCCAGTCACGGGAAAGCTCCACCGGCATACACCAGCGGGTCATGCCCTGTTTAAGCAACAGACGCAGGGTTACGGCGTTGTAGCAGTTCAACGCATGCCCGGCGACAAACGGCAGTTTGCGCTCGGCGCACAGGTTCACCACGCCGAGATCGCTGGCTTCCAGCAGAAACTCGCCGTTATCCACGTAGCGTTTCAGCTCGTTCAGTTCAGACGAGGCCTGCACCAGCGCCAGGGTGGAGAGCACCACCTGTTTGCCGCTGCCTGCCAGGCTTTTTGCCATATCCAGCCAGTCACCCACTTTAGTGGCCCGGCGCTTACTGCATACCGCCTCACCGAGATAAATCACATCGGCCTGACTGGTTGCGGCCTGCTGGTAAAAATCTTCCAGCGTCTCTTTTGACCAGTAATAGAGCACCGGTCCTAATGAATATTTCATGCGTTATCTCACTGCCATTTACGGTGATACGCGCCCAGCGTGGTCTGAGTGCCTTCGGACATTGCGCCCAGGGTCTCCATCCATGCGGGTTGCGGGGCATATTGCTTGGGATCTGCCATGCAGCGATCGATCGCCTGGCGCCACACTTTTGCCACCTGGCTGACGTAAGCCGGGCTGCGCTGGCGGCCTTCGATTTTGACCGAGGCAATATTGGCAGCCAGCAGTTCCGGCAAAAGCGCCAGGGTATTGAGGCTGGTAGGCTCTTCCAGCGCATGATAGCGCTCGCCATCCACCAGATAGCGGCCTTTACACAGCGTCGGATAACCCGCGTTTTCGCCGTCCTGATAACGGTCAATCAGCACCTCGTTCAGACGCGACTCCAGCCCCTGGGGAGTTTGTTGCCAGCGCACGAAGCGGGCTGGCGAGCAGGCACCCACGGTGTTAGGGGATTCGCCGGTTAAGTAGGAGGAGAGGTAGCAGCGACCTTCGGCCATAATGCACAGGCTGCCAAAGGCAAAAACTTCCAGCGGAACTGGCGTGACGCGCGCCAGTTGCTTAACCTGATGAATAGAAAGCACCCGTGGCAGCACCACGCGCGCAACGTCGAAGTGACGATGATAAAAGCGAATGGCTTCTTCATTGGTGGCCGATGCCTGAACCGAGACATGGCGCTCAATATGGGGATAGCGTTCGGCGGCATACTCCAGCATGGCGAGGTCGGCAAGGATCAGCGCATCGGCGCCCAGCTGTGCCGCCATATCCACCGCACGCTGCCAGCGTTGATAGCCGTCGGGGTGGGCAAAGGTATTAATGGCGATGTGCAGCTTGCGGCGGTGCTGGTGCACGAAACTCACCGCTTCCTGTAGCTTTTTCTCAGTAAAATTGAGACCAGCGAAGTGACGGGCATTGGTATCGTCCTTCAGCCCGATATAAACCGCATCGGCGCCGTTTTCGATGGCCGCCTTAAGCGCCGGTAGATTTCCAGCAGGGCAGAGCAGCTCCATAATTTATCCTGACGTTCGCAGCCCCAGAGGGATGCAAAATTGTTATCGAGCAGCGATTTTAGTTAACCATCCGGCGACAATTTTTGATTTAAGGCAGCTAATGGCGTATTGATGGCACCAATAATGGATTATGCCGGACGCCAGTTTGTTGATTTACGCCGCTATACCAACGACTGGATATGGCAAAATATCAGGACTATAGATATCAGGGAGTATTGCTCGTGCTGGATAAACTGCGTTCACGTCTCGTACAATTTGGCCCATCGCTGCTGAGCGTGCCGGTGAAGCTAGCGCCCTTTGCGCTGAAGCGCCAGGTGCTGGAGCAGGTACTAAGCTGGCAGTTTCGCCAGGCGCTGGCGGAGGGCGAGCTGGAATTTCTGGAAGGACGCTGGTTAAGTATCGAGGTGCGGGACATCGGCCTGCGCTGGTACACTTCCGTTGAAAATGAACAGCTGGTGGTACGTGAATCTGCTGAGGCGGATGTCAGCTTCAGCGCTGACGCCAGCGATCTGCTGATGATCGCGGCGCGTAAACAGGATCCTGACACGCTCTTTTTCCAGCGCCGTCTGGTGATTGAGGGCGATACCGAGTTAGGCCTGTATGTTAAAAACCTGATGGATGCCATTGAACTGGAGCAGATGCCGAAGCCGCTGCGCGTGGCGCTGCTGCAACTGGCCGATTTTGTCGAGGCGGGCCTGAAAACGCCGCCGGATAGTAAACACACTTCTGTAGGTGAGCCATGTTGATTCGAGTAGAGATTGGGATCGATGCGCCGGGTATTGATGCCTTATTACGCCGGGCTTTCGACGGAGACGGTGAAGCGCAACTGGTTCAGGACCTTCGTGAAGATGGCCTGATTACCCTGGGCCTGGTGGCTACGGACGATGAGGGGCAGGTTGTAGGCTACGTCGCCTTTAGCCCGGTCACCGTGCAGGGCGAAGAGTTGCAGTGGGTCGGCATGGCACCGCTGGCGGTGGATGAAAACTACCGCGGCCAGGGCCTGGCGCGTCAGCTGGTCTACGAAGGGCTGGATTCACTCAACGAGTTTGGCTATGCCGCGGTGGTCACGCTGGGCGATCCGGCGTTCTACAGCCGTTTAGGCTTCGAGAAAGCAGCGCATTACGATCTGCGCTGCCGCTGGCCAGGCACCGAGTCGGCTTTCCAGCTGCACGGTCTGGCAGACGATGCGCTTAACGGCGTCAGCGGCCTGGTCGAATACCACGACCACTTCAACCGCTTTTAATCAGCGGCGTTTGCAGGCTCTCCCGTAGCGCCTCAAAGGTTCCATCCCCACTGACGAGGCACTCTTTCTGGCGCTTCGTCAGCTGTTTGATCCGGTACTCCAGCCGTAGCGCCAGCGACCGATCCCCCACGACGGCGGAAAACGCCAGCGTCAGTTCTCCTTTGCCGCGTAACGCCTTCGCCCCTTTTCCTGTCTGATGTTGCAGGAAGCGGCGCGGGACATCGGTAGTGATCCCCGTATAGAGCGCATTATCAGCAGTTCGAACCAGATAGAGAAACCAGCACACGGCGAAAGATTCATTATGTTAAGGTGAACGCACCTTAGCACGAGAGAGAAGCGAAATGGAAACTCTGGCCGCTATCAACCGCTGGCTGGCGAAGCAGCATGTGGTCACCTGGTGTGTGCATCATGACGATGAGCTGTGGTGCGCCAATGCCTTTTACTACTACGATCCACAGCGGGTGGCGTTCTATGTCTTAAGCGAGGATAAAACCCGTCATGCCCAGATGAGCGGCAGGCAGGCCAGGGTCGCGGGCACCGTCAACGGACAGCCAAAGAATGTGGCCTTGATCCGCGGGGTGCAATTTAAAGGGGAGATCCGTCGTCTGGAAGGGGAGGAAAGCGACGCCATGCGTAAGCACTACCTTCGTCGCTTTCCGGTAGCCGCCGCAATGCCAGCTCCCGTATGGGAAATCCGTCTGGATGAACTTAAGTTCACTGACAACACGTTAGGCTTTGGTAAAAAACATCACTGGCTACGCGCCGAGTAAGCGCAGCGCCTCGCGGTTAAACGCGATCAGATCTTCCGGCGTACGGCTGGTGACAAGCTGATCTTTATCAACCACCACCTCCTGATCGTGGAAATCCGCCCCGGCGTTTTTCAGATCAATGGCGATCGATTTCACGCCCGTTAATTTGCGGCCGCGCACCACTTCGGCGCTGATCAGCAGCTGCGGGCCATGGCAAATGGCGAACACCGGTTTGCCAGAATCGACAAAATCACGGGTAAAGGTCACGAAACGCGAGTCGCTGCGCAGTGAATCCGGGGAGTGGCCGCCGGGTAGCAGCAGGGCGTCAAACTCTGCGGGCTGCACTTCGTCGATAGCTTTATCAATGGAAACGCTGGCTTCGCCTTTATGGCCTTTCACCGTTTTTCCCGCCTGTTTTTCGATTGTGATCACCTCATGTCCCGCTTTGCGGAACGCCTCGGCAGGCGAGGTGAATTCTGAATCTTCAAACTCGTCGGTGATCAAGACTGCAATTTTCTTGCTCATGCTTCCTCCGTTGTTTTGGCTTCAGACAGCTTTTTCTTCGCTTGTGGTAAATACTTTGCAATGAGACTACTAAGTGTGGTTGAAGAGCATGAAATCGCATACGGACTAATCTGCAAAGGAGGAATAATGAGTCAGGTTTTAATTACCGGCGCGACTGGTCTTGTGGGTGGGCACCTGCTGCGTATGCTGATTCAGGATCGGAGAGTTAACTATATCGCCGCTCCGACACGTCGCCCGCTGGGGGATATCGAAGGTGTGTTCAATCCAAACGATCCGCAGCTAACCGATGCCCTGGCTCAGGTGCAGGATCCGGTGGATACCGTTTTTTGCTGTCTGGGTACCACGCGGCGTGAAGCAGGCAGCAAAGAGGCCTTTATCCATGCCGACTATACCCTGGTGGTGGATACGGCCCTGACCGGCAAACGGCTCGGGGCGAAACATCTGCTGGTGGTCAGTGCGATGGGAGCCAACGCGCACTCGCCGTTCTTCTACAACAAAGTAAAAGGCAAAATGGAAGAGGCCCTGATCGCCCAGAAGTGGGAGCGACTGACCCTCGTGCGGCCCTCAATGTTGCTGGGTGAACGAGAGAAGCATCGCTTCAGTGAGTCACTGTTTGCGCCGCTGTTTAGCCTGTTGCCCGGCAACTGGAAGTCAGTCGAGGCGCGGGATGTGGCGCAGGTGATGCTGCAGGAGGCGCTGGGTGCGTCGCCGGGTGGCGTCAATATTATTACGTCAGCGAAGATCAGGGAGATGGCGCAGGGGCAAGGCTAATGGCCCTCTGCTGATGGCAGCAGAGGGCAGGGGATAACTACTTCAGATAGGTAAACGCGGTGGTGACGTGTTTCACGCCGCTCACCCGGCTGGCGATATCTGCCGCCGCTTTGCCTTCGCGGTCAGTCACCAGGCCGAGCAGGAACACTTCGCCGTTCTCGGTGGTCACCTTCACGTTAGAGGATTTTACCTGATCGCTACCCAACAGCTGGGAGCGCACTTTCGTGGTGATCCAGGTATCGTTTGAGGCCTCACCCAGGCCAATCGGCTGACCCTGGCGCACTTCATTAAACACCTCAGTGGCGCCCTCTACACCCATCGCGATCTGCTTCGCACGGGCGGCAAGTTCGGTATTTGGCGCCTGGCCTGCCAGCAAGACTTTGCCCTGGTAAGCCGTAACGTTGATGCGCGCTTCTTTCTTAATTTGTTGGTCTTTGGACAGTGCGCTGTTCACGCGCAGTTCCAGGGTGCCGTCATCTACCTGTGTGCCCACGGAACGCGGGTCAGTCGCGGCTTTGGTGCCCACTGCCGCGGTACCCACTACCGCTGCAGCCACACATCCCTGAAGCAGCAGCGCAGAAATAAGGACTGCGAGGGGCGAAAGTGCCTTCATGTATACTCCTTAATCATCCTGGTGAGGGAAAAGCGTGTTATCGATCAGATCGCATAAACAGTTCACCGTCAGCATGTGCATCTCCTGGATGCGGGCGCTGCGGTGAGAAGGAATACGGATCTCAACATCATGAGGACCTAACAGCCCCGCCAGCTCGCCGCCATCGTAACCGGTCAGTGCGACGATGGTCATGTCGCGCGTGACGGCGGCTTCAACGGCTTTGACGATGTCGCGGCTGTTGCCGCGCGTAGAGATAGCCAGCAGCACATCACCGGCGTGTCCTAACGCACGCACCTGTTTGGCATAGATCTCATCATGGAGACGATCGTTAGCAATCGCTGTTAAGACCACGTTATCGGTATTAAGTGCAATGGCAGGTAAGCTAGGACGCTCTGTCTCAAAACGATTAATCATACTGGCAGCAAAATGCTGTGCGTTGGCGGCCGAGGTGCCGTTGCCACAACAGAGGATTTTGTTGCCGTTAAGCAGGGACTGGACCAGCGTCATCGCCGCACGGGAGATGGCGTCCGGCAGCGCTTCTGCCGCTGCGATCTGAGTCTGAATGCTTTCGGTGAAGCAAACCTTAATTCTTTCGAGCACGGTATCCCTTAACGATCTGATTTACGCGTCTGCGCCGAAGGCGTTTTTGAACCATTCGATGGCGTTTCCGGTGAAGGCTACCACATCGAACCGGCAATCCACAGTATCAAAGCTGCCATTATGCCGGGCAAGCCACAACTGGGCGGTGAGTAATAATTTTTGCTGCTTCGCCCGGGTCACGCTGGCGGCGGCCCCACCATAATGAGAAGACTGGCGGTAGCGCACCTCGATGAACACGATGGTCGGGCCGTCCTGCATAATAAGGTCAATTTCCCCGCCGCGCGCGCGAACGTTCGCGGCGATAAAGCGCAGTCCTTTGCGCTCAAGCCAGCGACGCGCCTCTGACTCGCGCGCGTCGCCGGTCTGTTTACGGGTTAGCTGGCCGGAACGATCTGTCCTTGCTGGTATTTGAGCCATGATAACTTCCTGTTAATCACGCAGTCCTGAGTGGCGGTGAGATCGCCAGTGTTGCCGTTAAGTTCAAAGCCTGGCACCTGACGCATCTGGGTGAAGTGGTTCGCCAGCGCCCAGGCATCCACGCCCATCGCGTACAGACGCGCCAGCGAGTAGTCGTTACGTACGCTGTTCAACGCCTGCTGCATCAGCGCCGGGTTAGCGCCTGCCAGCATCGGAATTTCGCTGTACTGCAGGCCTTCCATCTCGAGACGGAAGTCCGGGCCAGCGGTGCCCTGCGCGCTGCGCGAGCTGGCATACAGCGACACGCCAGCCTGACTGCCGTTACGCATAGCGATCATCGGTTTGATAAAACCGATCTCTTCGGGGGTGGCGATGATGTAAGCCGCATCGACGTTGCCGCCGCCGCTGATCTGCGCGTCCGTAGGCGGTGCCGGGATAGTCAGGCCGCCAATCGTCACGCCCTGCTGCTGCGGCAGGCTGGACGTGACAGGGCTACCGGTCAGCGCAATACCCGCTCCGCCGTTAACGCCCGCGCGCAGTTCAGCGCTGGAGCCAAATTTTTGCTGCAGAACAATGCCGCCGCCCAACTGTTGCCACTCCTCGGCAAAGGCGGTAGCGACACGATCGCCCAGCTGGCTACGTGGGATCAGCAGCAGAGGCGCCTGCTTCCCTTGCTCGTGGATATGGCGCGCGGCATCGCGGGCTTCGTCTTCTGGCGACAGGGCGAAGTAGCAGACGTTCGGGAGGTTCTGCACCTGCTCCGGCTGGTTGAGGGCCAGCACGTTCAACGGCGTTCTGCTCTTCATCAGCTCTTCGACGTTGTTTTTCAGCAGCGGACCTACGACGATGCTGGCCCCATCCTGCTGCACCTGATTCAGCACCTGGTCGAGCGGTTGGGTGCTGGTGTCATACACTTTCACCTCGGCGGCCGGGTTGGCGATGGCCGTGGTCTGAGGCGCTTGCTCAGTGGCAGGTGCCTGCATCGGATCCTGTACGGAGTCATTCGGTGCGGCGACAGGTTCCGTGGTCTCAGGGGCCTGGGCCGGATCCTGCACGGTGTTATTCGGTGCGGCGACAGGTTCTCGGGTCTGAGGGGCCTGGACCGGATTCTGCATCGTACCTTCCTGCACGGCAACGGGTTGAGCCGTGGTCAGGTCGTTGGTTTCGGCACTGGACGGGCTTACCACATCACCGGCGTTGGCCGCCTGGGCGACCTGAGCGGGAACGGCATTACCCGTGACGGCAGCGGTGCCATTTCTCGCCGCGTCAAAACCCTGCTGGATAGTGCGGCCAAAGACGGCGGCCTGGCCACCCAGCGGCAGCAGTAGGGCAATTTTGCTGGTGGAGGCGGGCTTAAAGTTCTGCACATTGACCAGCTGAGTAGGCAGCAGGGTCGCACCCGGGTTATTCGGGTAGCGGGTCTGCCAGTCTTTGATGCCGGCTTTCAGCATGGTCGGATCGTTGCGGTTATCGAACCAGACGCGCTGCAGATCCAGCCAGCCCTGCAGGACATTTTCGTCGGCATTGATCACGAGGGCATTGGCCTGATCGGGATTCATCGCGGAGAGCGTCTGCCAGGTGGCATCGATATTTTTCTGTTTTTCAGCGCCAGCGAGCAGCGGCTCCTGGGCAATCAGCGCCCGTAGCAGCGTCAGGGAAGGGCGTCCCTGTTCCGCGGCAATGCCGGCCTGCCAGAAACGCGCCTGCTGGTTTTTATCCAGCGTACTGATGTCGATATTTCCGAGGATCTTTTTCGCCCCGGCCACATCGTTCTGCGCAATTTTCAGTTCAGCGGCCAGCAGTGTCTGCTCGCGGCGCTGCGTCTCGCTCAGATCCTGCGGCAACTGGTTAAACAGATCGGCGGCGTGCTGGGTTTTACCTTCTTTCAGCAGTGCACGAATGGCGAGTAATTGCCAGTTGATCCGGGTATCATCTGAGCTTTGCTCCATCTGGTGCAGATAAAAACCGGAGTCAGCCTGCGCTGTACCCTCCATATGGGCAGCACTTTGATCGGGCGCCTGCGTACCACAGCCAGCAAAGATCAGGGCTGCCAGCACCAGCGGAAGGCTGCGCGTGACTTTATTATGAAGAAACGTTAAGGGTACCATACTGTATCCAGTGATATTTTTTACGCAATGCTCAATATTAAATCGGCAATACGGATGAAACAATGAAACAACACGAAACGGCAGATAATTCTCAGGGTCAGCTTTATATTGTACCTACTCCTATCGGGAATTTATCTGATATTACCCAACGTGCGCTCACCGTGTTGCAAAGCGTTGATCTTATTGCGGCTGAAGATACCCGCCATACCGGCCTGCTCCTGCAACATTTTGCGATTAACGCCCGCCTGTTTGCCCTGCACGATCATAACGAGCAGCAAAAAGCCGCCATGCTGGTGGCCAAACTGAAAGAGGGACAGAACATCGCCCTGGTGTCCGATGCCGGTACGCCGCTGATCAACGACCCGGGCTATCACCTGGTGCGCACCTGCCGTGAAGCGGGGATTCGCGTTGTGCCGTTGCCGGGGCCGTGCGCCGCCATTGCCGCACTGAGCGCGGCGGGCCTGCCGTCGGATCGTTTCTGCTATGAGGGCTTTTTGCCCGCCAAATCCAAAGGCCGTCGCGACGTGCTGAAGGCGCTCGAAGCCGAACCGCGTACCCTGATTTTCTACGAATCGACCCACCGCCTGCTGGAGAGTCTGGAGGATATGGTCGCCGTCTGGGGTGAGGCGCGTTACGTGGTGCTGGCGCGCGAGCTGACCAAAACCTGGGAGACCATCCACGGTCTGCCGGTCGGCGAGTTGCTGGCGTGGGTGAAAGAGGACGAAAACCGCCGTAAAGGCGAGATGGTGCTGATTGTCGAAGGGCATAAAGCTGAAGAGGACGCCCTGCCTGCCGATGCGCTACGCACCCTGGCGCTGCTGCAGGCCGAACTGCCCTTAAAAAAAGCGGCTGCGCTGGCGGCAGAGATCCACGGCGTGAAAAAGAATGCGCTGTATAAGCACGCCCTGGAACAGCAAGGGGAGTAAGCCTTTTGCTGGGTGGGGCTTCGCTTACCCAGCCTACAAATCGTCACGTAGGCCCGATAAGCGAATCGCCATCGGGCGCATTTAAACCACAATGAGCTCAACTGACGTTTGTTTCAGGCTCTTCAGCTCTTTCTCACCGATCCCTTCGTCGGTAATCACACAGTCAATCTCCGCCATCGGCAGCACCTGGTTAAACCCGCGACGGTTGAACTTGCTCGCGTCCAGTACAGCAATCACCTTATGCGCAGCCGCCGCCATCACGCTGCTGATCGAGTACCCTTCGTTGAAGGTGGTGATGCCGTTGGTAGTGTCGATCCCGTCAGCTCCGACAAACATCAGATCGGCGCTAATGCCCGCCAGCGAGCGTTCGGCGATGGTGCCATGCATGGAGTGGGTCTTATGGCGTACGGTACCTCCGCACACTACCAGGGTGATGTCTTTGTTGTCCGATAAGGCGAAAGCAGCGGGTAAGCTGTTGGTGATCACCGTGATATTAGCCTTCTTTGCCAGCGCTTCAGCGATAAGCATGGTGGTGCTGCCGCTGTCTAAAATTACCGTCATCCCCTCTTCGATCATCGTTACTGCTGCCAGGGCGATACGTTTTTTAGGGTCACTGGCGAGACTGTAGCGATCTTCCAGCAGTACTTCCTGGTTTTCATTTTCACCCAAATTACTGCCCGGCTTTGCCGCCCCACCGTGAAAACGCGTCACTAGCCCTTTCTCTTCCAGCAAACGCAGGTCGGCGCGGATAGTGACCTCGGAGATGCCAAAAGAATTCGAAAGGTCGAGTACTAACACGCTGCCGTTAGCATTCACCAGATCAACGATTTTGTTCCTTCGCTCAAATGAGTTCATTTTGTTTTGCCTGATAATTAACTTACTCCAGTTTAATCGAAGGGATGCGAAAGGTGAACGCTAGCGTTCGAAAGTAAATGTGAGCCAGCTCCGGTTGCTGGCTCATGAGTTTATTCCAGGCGCAGCAGGATTTTACCCTGCATTGGTGATCCATTTAGTGCCTGAATGGCATGGGCAAAATTTTCGCTGTCGCCGGTCAAGGCGATCAGTGGCTCCAGTCGCAATTTTTTCTCGCAAAGCAACCGGGCAGCGGTCTCCCACTCAACACCTGGCCATGGCGCAGAGTAGTTCATCCAGCTGCCTTGCAGGGTCAGCTCTTTGCGCAGGATCTTGCCAAAGTTCGCGGCAGATAAATTCAGGTCATGGTGCAGGGTTCCTACCAGCACCACCTGGGCGCGTGGCCCGGCGATATCGATAGCAAGGGCGACGGTTTGCGGTGTGCCAGCCGTTTCCAGCACCAGCTGATCGAAACGCGTCTCGTGAAGGGCCGCCAGCATCTCATCTGCACTCAGGGCTTTACTGTTGAATACCCGGTTTGCCCCCAGCGAGGTCGCCAGCGCCAGCTTATCATCATTGATATCAATGGCAGTCACGCTTGCCGCACCCAACGCCAACGCGCATTGCATGGCCAGCAGGCCGATAGTGCCCGCCCCCACGATAATCACATTTTTGCCCTCACAGCCCTGGGCAAGGTGGAATGCATGCAACCCGACGGTGATAGGCTCGATAAAGGCGCCGTCTTCAATGGCCATCTCCGCAGGCAGACGGAATAGATTAGCGCGCTTCACCACAATGTACTCGGCGTTCCCGCCTTCGCTGCGGGAGCCGACGAACTGGTATTGCTTACACAACGAGAAGTAGCCTTTTTTACACTCCGGGCAGGAGAAGCAGGGCAGTAGCGGAACGCACGCGACTGCATCGCCAGCCTCCAGATCGTCGATGCCTGAGCCACAGACGTCAACGTAGCCGCTGAATTCATGACCCAGGGTGATAGGGTAATAGTGAGCCGCTTTGGCAAAAATACGCGGGATATCCGAACCGCATAATCCCGAGCAGACCACGCGCACGCGCACGTCATCTGCAGCCTGAATGTCCGGGACAGGGCGCTCTTCCACGCGCACCTGACCCTCAGCATGAATTACCACTGATTTCATGATTCACTCCAGAAAAAGAGGGGAGCAGCGCTCCCCGGATATTAAGAAGCCGTCTGGCTCTGTGGGGCCTCATCGCGTTTTTCTGCTGCGCTACAGGCGCGGGCGCGGCGCCAGGTGAGCAGCACGCCGGTAGTGTAGAAAACACCAATCACCAGGAAACCCACCACGTTTTGCCAGGTAAAGAGCTGGATCAGCAGCCAGGTGATGGGCGAGCCGCCCTGGTCGAGAGAGGCCACCATCCCACCTGCTTTCAGCGCCCCGGCATTCTCAGCAAGCTTTGTATGCAGGCCGATGGTCTGGGTAGCGATCCACAGGGTGATGCTCATGATGATGACGCCGGAGATGAGGGTGCGGAACAGGTTGCCCTGATGCACCGCCACAGCCATCGCCACGAAGAAGCCGATAGTGGCCAGGTCGCCAAACGGCAGGACCTGGTTGCCCGGCACCAGTACCGCAATCAGGATGGTCAGCGGGATAAAGATCAGGCTGGCAGAAACTACCGAGGTATGGCCCAGCAGCAGCGCCGGATCGAGGCCGATTAAGAACTCCTGCCCGCCAAATTTTGCCTGCAGACGCTTACGCGCATGTTTAGCAATCGGCGTAAGGCCGTCCATGATCGGCTTGATGACGCGCGGCATCAGTAGCATCACCGCAGCGGTTTTTACCGCCAGTTGTAATACGCCTTTGGTGTCGTAACCAGCCAGCAAACCGATAACCAGCCCCATAACAAAACCGACAGTGACCGGCTCGCCAAACGGGCCAAAGCGTTTCTGCACATCGTCGGCGCTGAAGTGGATGCGCTTCAGCCCGGGGGTCTTCTCAATGAGTGTATCGACCAGCACCGCAATCGGGCCAAGGTAAGCGGAGGAGCCATGCGGGATGGCAATCCCTTCCAGGCCGAAGAAGTCGCGTGTGTCTTTGGCAAACCAATCTCCCAGCTTGTAGACAAAGGCCGCGTGGACTACCACGCCGAGGATCCCGAGCCAGTAAGAGCCGGTAGCCAGATGCAGCATCGCCCCGGTAAAGGTCATATGCCAGATGTTCCAGATATCGACGTTCACCACGCGGGTCATACGGGTGACCAGCATGAGCACGTTGACACCAATCGCCACTGGGATCGCCACCAGCGCAATCTGCGAAGCCCAGGTCATAGGTGATGAACCTGGCCAGCCCACGTCCACCACGTGCAAGTTAATCTGGAACTGCTCCGCCATCGCTTTGGCCGCCGGACCGATGGAGTCGAGCATCAGGCCAATAACCAGCCCGATCCCGACAAAGCCAATCCCGATATGCAGACCGGATTTAAAGCAGTCGCCCAACTTCATCCCCAGCAGCTTCGAGAAGATAATGATGACGATGGGCAGCATGACCGTCGGCCCCAGATCGAGGATATACCGCATGATTTCGGTAAACATGATCTTACCCCTCGAGGATGGTCAGGATTTTTTGCTGTAGGGCTTCAATGCCGACGCTCGATACAAACGGCATACCGTGGACCACCGGAATGTCACCAAAGGTACGGTCGACTTTTGCAGTGGTGCAGATCAGGTCTGCGCCGTCCATATAGGTTTCAATTTCGGTCACCCGGCACTGCACCAGATCCAGGGTGATGTTGTGGGCATCACACAGCTCTTTGATCTCTTCGGCAGCCATGGTGGAGGTGGCAACGGCGCCTCCACAGGCGACGATAACTTTACGTTTCATAGGGTACTCCTTCTTATTATCAGTATGTTACGAGGCTTGCTTACAGGGTTCGGTCATCAGGATGGCCTCCGCAAACAGGGCCTCCAGCTGGTGGTCCGGCGCGGTAAGCAACGTCTCCATCAGGGTTGGTTTTTGCAGCTCACTAAATAGCCGGCGCAGCAGGGTAAGTTGCGCTGAAGGGTTTTCCACTATCAGGGCGATAATCAGCGACACGGCGATCTCCGTATCGTCATCAGCCTGATGAAAATGAACCGGATTGTCAGGACGGATCAGGTAAAGTGCCGGTTCTCTGGCATGAATCGCCTCGCAGTGCGGGATCGCCACGGCATGTTTTTCCAGGGCGATACCGGTGGGGAACACCGCTTCCCTCTCCAGTAGTGCGGCAGGATACGTAGGATGGACGACCCCCTTCGCCAGCATCTCCTCGCCGATATGAGCCAGCGCCTGCTGGCAAGTGGCAAAATCAATGCCGGTACGGACAAACAGTTTGCTCATGAATCCTCCAGTCTTAAGTAGCGTCAGGCGCGCAGCCGTAGCGGTACGCACGTAAAACGTCCTGTATTCTGTCGATGACCAGCGCCTGAGGCGTTGGGGCAAGGGTTTGTGCGGTGACGCGTTCAAACTGCACAGGCATGTACTGGCTGATCAACCCCAGCGGCAGGGTCAGGCTGTCCAGGTTAGCGAGTAGCTTGTCCACACTCTGACGGATCCGTGGGTGCGGCCAGTAGTAGCGAATGCGGTCTGACAGGCTAAAGTGAATGTCCACCATCGCCTGGCTCCAGGTTGGGCGATAGTATTTTTTCCAGTAATCCGGCTCGTTCAGCATTACCTCGTCGATCACCTCCAGCACGCGGCTGCGATCTTCCGGGGCGATCAGTGCCGTCTCCATCTGCGCCAGGGCAAAAATGGCCTCGCGCAGGGCGAAGGTGAGGGCTGGGCCGACCTTCAGGATCGCAAAATGATCCTTCACCAGTGCCCGGTACGCCCGTCTGGACTGGTAATCTGTAGAGTGCGCTTCATAAACCATCGGCGTCTGGCGGATCCAGCCCGACAACGCTTCAGCGGCCTGCGGCTGATAGTGGATGATCTGGGTATGGTCGAACTCAACGCCGGGCTGCACTACGATAGCAATGACCCGGGTCATTGCTTCATCCAGACCCAGAGCCTGGAATGCGGCCTGATGTGTTTCGAGGGTGCGCGCGGCATCCTCCACGCGGGTGACATGTACAGTGTCAATACTGCTGGCCTCGCCGCCCGGTACCGGCACTTCGGTGCCAATGACATAGGTCAGCGCCATTTTCTGCGCGTTGCTGGCGGTCTCTTCCGCTGCCTGGCACAGCCGCGCCGCACGCTGGGCTACTATCACGGGATCCAGGGGAATGGGATCGTCGGCGCATGACATCGATGCATCAAGATGGATCTTGCTGAAGCCCGCAGCCACATAAGCCTTAATCAGCTCGACGGCTTTCTCCATCGCCGTCTCTGCGGGTTCATTCTGCCAGCAGTTCGTCCCAAGATGATCTCCACCGAGGATTAGCCTTTGTTGCGGGAAGCCCACCTTTTCGGCGATGTTCAGAACAAAATCGCGGAAGTCGGCCGGCTTCATGCCGGTATAGCCACCATACTGATTTACCTGGTTGGACGTGGCTTCAATGAGGACACTGTTACCGCTTGCCAGATCAAAGCGCAGGGCGGCTTCGATCACCAGCGGGTGCGCTGAACAGACGGAACAGATACCGAGATGTTCTCCCGCTTTATGGCGGGCAATAATATTTTTCACCGTTTTCTCCGGGTTGTGGGGGTCAGAGTTCGCCTTCGCAGCCGCAGTCATGAATGACTTTGCGGACCACCTCTTTCATGGCGGTTTTGGCGGGGATCATGTAGTGACGGGGATCGCTGGCTTCAGGATGCTCCGCAAGATAACTTTTCAGCGCGTCGGAAAAGGCGATTTTCAGCTCGGTGGCGACGTTCACTTTGCAGATACCAAGACCAATAGCCCGGCGGATATCGGCGGAAGAAAGTCCCGAGGCGCCGTGCAGCACCAGCGGAACGTCCACATGGCTGCGAATCTCTTCCAGACGTTCAAAATCGAGTTTTGGCGTGGCTGTATAGAGGCCGTGGGCGGTGCCAATGGCGACGGCAAGGGAGTCGATGCCGGTCAGTGCCACGAACTCGCGGGCCTGCTGCGGATGGGTGTAAAGGGTATCTTTGCTATCCACCACCAGGTCATCTTCCTGACCGCCAAGTCGACCCAGCTCCGCCTCCACGCTGACGTCATAGCGATGGCAGTAGTCGGTGACCCGTTTTACCAGCGCCACGTTATCGGCAAACGGCAGGTGCGATCCGTCGATCATTGCCGAGCGCACGCCTGCCTGCACTTTTTGGGCGATGTCGTCGAACGTTTCGTGATGATCGAGATGGATCGCCAGCGGCTGGTTATGCGTTTTTGCCAGATCGCCCGCGATAGCCACGATATTGCCGATCCCGGCATAGCTGAAGGTGCCAGGTGTTCCGGCAACGATCAGCGGCGAGCGCAGCTCGGCGGAAGTCTCGACAACAACCTGCAGCGTTTCGAGATTATGAATATTGAAAGCTGGAACCGCGTAACCTTCTCGCTGAGCTTTCGTGAGCATCGCTTTGGTCGAAATGATGTGCATTCTTCCTCCGAAACCTTTCGTTTGTTTTCTTCGAAAGAAGATATAGTGTTTCGGAATGCTTTTTTGTGATTGGTATCGTAAAAACGAAAGAAGCGAAAGAGAAAGGAAGTTTGCGAAAGAACGAAAGGCAAAAAAAAGCATGGCCGGAGCCATGCTAAAGAGGTTTACTGCACTATCAGGTCACAGGAGCCGGGTTAAATACCGCCAGCTGATTGTGTAATCCCCACTGATCCGAGAAGGTTTTCTTGCGACCGCTGGCCACGTCGAGAATAAAGTGGAACAGCTTCCAGCCCACATCCTCAATCGTCTCTTCGCCCGTAGCGATGGTGCCAGCGTTGATATCCATCAGATCAAACCAACGGTTAGCCAGCTCGGTACGCGTCGCCATTTTAATGACGGGAACGGCCATCAGGCCGTACGGCGTACCGCGCCCGGTGGTGAACACCTGCACGGTGATCCCGGAGGCCACCTGCTGGGTGCCACAGACGAAATCGCTGGCTGGCGTGGCGGCATAGATCAGGCCGCGTTTGGTCGGACGCTGACCCGGCGAGAGCACCTCAACAATGGCGCTCTGGCCCGATTTGGCGATAGAGCCAAGGGCTTTTTCCACCACGTTCGCCAGGCCGCCTTTCTTGTTGCCCGGCGAGGGGTTGGCGCTGCGGTCGGTTTTGCCCATGTCGAGATAATTATCGTACCAGGCCATCTCTTCCAACAGGCGTTTACCCACCTCTTCGTTGATGGCGCGCGGCGTGAGCAGGTGAATGGCATCCCGCACTTCGGTCACTTCCGAGAACATCACCGTGGCGCCGCAGCGCACCAGCAGGTCCGAGGCATAACCCACGGCCGGGTTAGCAGTCACGCCGGAGAAGGCATCGCTGCCGCCGCACTGCATGCCTACTACCAGCTCAGAGGCCGGGCAGGTTTCACGCTTACGCTGGTTCAGCTTCGCCAGATGGCGCTCAGCTACCTGCAAAATGTCGTCGACCATGGAACGGAAACCGACGTGCTGCTCATCCTGCAAACGCACGACGCTGGCGCTATCGACAGGAATGGCCTGCGTATCTTCCGTGCCCTGTAACAGTTTTTCCGGGACCAGTTTTTCGCAACCGAGGCCCACCACCATCACTTCGCCGCCAAAGTTCGGGTTTAGCGCGATATTGTGAATGGTACGGATCGGCACAATCGCCGCCGGGGCGTTGATCGCCACGCCGCAGCCGTACAGATGGTTCAGACCCACCACGCCGTCAACGTTCGGGTATTTTGGCAGCAGGTCACGCTCAATAATCTTCACCACGAAATCGACCACGCCCGCCACGCAGTGCACGCTGGTGCTGATACCAAGCAGGTTTTTGGTGCCAACGCTGCCGTCTGGATTGCGGAAGCCTTCAAAGGTATAGCCTTCCAGGGCTGGCATTGGCTCCGGCACGCGGGTCGCCAGCGGCAGGGTGTTCAGCGGCGGCGCTTCAGGAAGCGCAACCAGGGATTCGTCAATCCAGCTGCCCTGCGGGATCGCCCGTACGGCATAGCCAATGACTTCGCCGTAACGCACAATTTCGCCCTGCGCCGGGATATCGACCAGCGCCACTTTATGGCCCTGCGGAATATGTTCGATCAGTTCAAGCCCGTCCGGGAAACGCGTTCCGGCTTTTAACCCCTGATCGTTAACAATAATCGCCACGTTATCGGTGTCGTGCACCTTAATATAAAACGCGCCCGGTGACGTTTGTCGAATTTCGATGTCGGCCATTGTCCAGTATTCTCCAGCGAGTGGGGATAATTAATTTGTCAAAGAGTACGTGTATTTTCTTGTTATCGGAAATAAAGACTCTGCTCAGTGGAATAAAGAATGTCAGGCGCAGGAAATTAAAAATGTGATGTCGATCACTCATTTTTGACATGCGCCCAGGCGTAAGGGGGGCAATGGCGAAATCTGTGCATCAGCGCCCAGGTTGTTGTGCATATGCTCAATATTATATTCATTTAAGACTTCATAATTGAGCGATGCAACAATGCGGGGCAGAGGGCGGTTGATTATACTCATTAACGATTTCGTGGCTCCGGGTTTATTAACCGGGTTTGCCTGCTACTGCTGAAATAATCAGGAATACCTCTTTCTTAAAATAATAAAAATAATTCGCTGATGTACCAGAGGAAATACAAATGTTGCTGGATACTACTGTTGAAACAAAAAAGGTGGCTCCGACCCGCTATTTAATACTGCTTATTATCTTTATTGTTACCGCCGTCAATTACGCCGACCGCGCCACGCTCTCTATTGCCGGAACGGAAGTTGCTAAAGAACTTCAGTTAAGCGCCGTGTCGATGGGGTATATCTTCTCCGCCTTCGGCTGGGCCTACCTGCTCATGCAGATCCCCGGCGGCTGGCTGCTGGACAAGTTCGGTTCGAAAAAAGTTTATACGTACAGCCTGTTCTTCTGGTCACTGTTTACCTTCCTGCAGGGCTTTGTTGACCTCTTCCCGCTGGCGTGGGCTGGCGTGTCGATGTTCTTTATGCGCTTTATGCTCGGCTTCTCCGAAGCACCGTCTTTCCCGGCCAACGCCCGTATTGTGGCGGCCTGGTTCCCGACCAAAGAGCGCGGTACGGCATCGGCCATTTTTAACTCCGCCCAATATTTCTCGCTGGCGCTATTCTCTCCGCTGCTCGGCTGGCTGACCTTCGCCTGGGGCTGGGAGCATGTCTTTACCGTGATGGGCGTGATTGGCTTTGTGCTGACCGGCCTGTGGGTGAAGCTGATTCATAACCCAACCGACCATCCACGTATGACTGCCGAAGAGCTGAAATTTATTAAGGACGGCGGCGCGGTAGTCGATATGGACCATAAAAAGCCGGGCGATAAAGCGGCCAACGGTCCGAAGCTGCATTACATCAAACAGTTATTGTCCAACCGCATGATGCTGGGCGTATTTTTCGGACAATACTTTATCAATACCATCACCTGGTTCTTCCTCACCTGGTTCCCGATTTATCTGGTGCAGGAGAAGGGGATGTCGATCCTGAAGGTGGGCCTGGTGGCGTCGATTCCGGCACTGTGCGGGTTTGCCGGTGGCGTACTGGGCGGCGTGTTCTCGGATCACCTGATTAAGAAAGGGAAGTCGATTACCCTGGCGCGTAAGCTGCCGATTGTGCTGGGTATGCTGCTGGCCTCCTCAATCATTCTGTGCAACTACACCAATAACACCGCGCTGGTGGTGGCCCTGATGGCGCTGGCCTTCTTCGGCAAAGGGTTTTGTGCCCTGGGCTGGCCGGTGATTTCCGATACCGCACCAAAAGAGATTGTTGGGCTGTGTGGCGGTGTGTTTAACGTCTTTGGCAACGTAGCGTCAATCGTCACTCCGCTGGTGATTGGCTATCTGGTCAGTGAGCTGCATTCGTTCAACGCGGCACTGGTATTTGTAGGCTGTTCCGCGCTGATGGCGATGTTCTGCTACCTGTTCGTAGTGGGTGACATCAAACGTATGGAATTGCAGAAATAAGCAAAGGTATAAGCGATGAGTAACGATATTTTCCCGAACAAATTTAAAGCGGCCCTCGCGGCGCATCAGATTCAGATCGGTTGCTGGTCCGCGCTGGCAAGTCCTATCAGCACCGAAGTGCTGGGGCTGGCAGGTTTTGACTGGCTGGTCCTGGACGGTGAACATGCGCCGAACGACATCACTACGTTTATCCCGCAGCTGATGGCGCTGAAAGGCAGCCACAGCGCGCCGGTAGTGCGTGTCCCGACCAATGAGCCGGTGATCATTAAGCGCCTGCTGGATATCGGCTTCTACAACTTCCTGATTCCGTTTGTGGAAAACGAGGAAGAGGCGGTGCAGGCGGTGGCTTCCACCCGCTATCCGCCAGAAGGTATTCGCGGCGTGTCGGTCTCCCATCGCGCCAACATGTTTGGCACCGTACCGGATTACCTGGCCCAGTCAAATAAGAACATCACCATCCTGGTACAGATCGAGAGCCAGCAGGGCGTGGACAACGTCGATGCTATCGCCGCCACTGACGGCGTGGACGGCATCTTTGTCGGCCCAAGCGACCTGGCTGCGGCATTCGGCCATCTCGGCAATGCCAACCACCCGGAAGTGCAGCGCGCCATTCAGCACATCTTTGCCCGCGCCAAAGCACACGGTAAGCCGGCTGGCATTCTGGCACCGGTTGAAGCCGATGCCCGCCGCTATCTGGAATGGGGTGCGACCTTTGTTGCCGTCGGCAGCGACCTCGGCGTGTTCCGCTCTGCAACGCAGAAATTAGCTGATTCCTTTAAGAAATAACCACCACAGAAAGAGAGAGACGTTATGACACTGAAAGTTGGTTTTATTGGCCTGGGTATCATGGGTAAACCAATGAGTAAAAACCTCATCAAAGCAGGTTACTCACTGGTGGTTGCAGACCGTAACCCGGAAGCCATTGCCGAAGTGATTGCCGCTGGCGCAGAAACGGCGGCCACGGCAAAGGCGATTGCCGAGCAGTGCGATGTGATCATCACCATGCTGCCAAACTCCCCGCACGTGCAAGAAGTGGCGCTGGGCGAAGGCGGCATCATTGAAGGCGCTAAACCCGGCACCGTGCTGATCGACATGAGTTCCATCGCACCGCTGGCCAGTCGCGAAATCAGCGAAGCGCTGAAAGCAAAAGGCATCGACATGCTGGATGCGCCTGTGAGCGGCGGCGAGCCGAAAGCCATCGACGGTACCCTCTCTGTGATGGTGGGCGGCGACAAGGCCATTTTCGACAAATATTACGATCTGCTGAAAGCGATGGCTGGCTCTGTGGTACATACCGGTGAAATTGGCGCAGGTAACGTCACCAAGCTGGCAAACCAGGTGATTGTGGCCCTGAACATCGCAGCCATGTCCGAAGCCCTGACCCTGGCGACCAAAGCGGGTGTTAACCCGGATCTGGTGTATCAGGCGATCCGTGGCGGCCTGGCGGGCAGCACCGTGCTGGATGCCAAAGCGCCGATGGTGATGGATCGTAACTTCAAGCCTGGCTTCCGTATCGATCTGCACATTAAAGATCTGGCTAACGCGCTGGACACCTCCCACGGCGTAGGCGCGCAACTGCCGCTCACTGCGGCGGTGATGGAGATGATGCAGGCCCTGCGTGCCGACGGACTGGGCACGGCCGACCACAGCGCCATTGCCTGCTATTACGAAAAACTGGCGAAAGTCGAAGTCTCTCGCTAACAAAGACGGGCGCGGGAACGCGCCCGCTATTTTTGCCTTAAGCGGTAACAGGCTATAACTATGAAAATCGTAATCGCCCCTGACTCTTACAAAGAAAGCCTGTCTGCCACCGAGGTAGCGCGGGCGATAGAAAAAGGCTTTCGGGAGATCTTTCCCGATGCAGAGTATGTTTCGGTTCCCGTGGCGGATGGCGGGGAAGGAACGGTTGAAGCGATGATTGCCGCCACCAACGGCACGATGCAGCACGCGGTAGTGACGGGACCACTGGGCGAAAGCGTTAACGCCTGCTGGGGGATCTCCGGCGATGGCGTAACGGCGTTTATTGAGATGGCAGCGGCAAGCGGCCTGGCTCTGGTTCCGCCAGCCCAGCGTAACCCATTGGTTACCACCTCTCGCGGCACGGGCGAGCTGATCCTCGCTGCACTGGATAAAGGCGCGCGCAATATCATTATCGGTATTGGCGGCAGCGCCACTAACGACGGCGGCGCCGGGATGGTACAGGCGCTGGGCGCAAAACTGACCGATGCCAACGGGACTGATATCGGCCACGGCGGCGGCAGTCTGATGGCGCTGAACAATATCGATATTTCGGCCCTCGATCCGCGCCTTAAAACCTGCGCGATCCGGGTGGCTTGTGATGTGAGCAATCCGCTGATCGGCGAGCAGGGCGCATCCCATATCTTCGGCCCACAGAAAGGGGCCACGGAAGCCACCATTCAGGAGCTGGACAAGAATCTTTCCCACTACGCTGATGTGATTAATACCGCGCTGCGTATTGATGTCAAAAATGTGCCTGGCGCGGGTGCGGCTGGAGGAATGGGCGCTGCGCTAATGGCGTTCCTCGGCGCGGAGCTAAAGAGCGGCATAGAAATTGTTACCCAGGCGCTGAATCTCGAAGAGCATATTCATGACTGCACCTGGGTGGTGACAGGTGAAGGGCGTCTGGACAGTCAAAGTATTCACGGCAAAGTGCCGGTAGGCGTGGCGCGCGTCGCCAGCAAATACCATAAACCGGTGATCGGCATTGCCGGCAGCCTGACCAGCGATGTCGGTATTGTGCACCAGTACGGCATCGACGCGGTGTTCAGTGTCCTGACCAGCATCAGCACTCTGGAAGAGGCGTTCCGCGGCGCGTTTGACAATATTTACCGCGCCTCGCGCAATATCGCCGCCACTCTGCAGGTCGGGATGCTCACCGAAGGGTGACAGCGGGGCACAAACCCTCTATACTGCGCGCCGAAGCTGACCAGACAGTCGCCGCTTCGTCGTCGTCCCTTTCGGGGGAGACGGGCGGAGGGGAGGAAAGTCCGGGCTCCATAGGGCAGGGTGCCAGGTAACGCCTGGGGGGGAAACCCACGACCAGTGCAACAGAGAGCAAACCGCCGATGGCCCACGCAAGTGGGATCAGGTAAGGGTGAAAGGGTGCGGTAAGAGCGCACCGCGCGGCTGGTAACAGTCCGTGGCACGGTAAACTCCACCCGGAGCAAGGCCAAATAGGGGTTCACATGGTACGGCCCGTACTGAACCCGGGTAGGCTGCTTGAGCCAGTGAGCGATTGCTGGCCTAGATGAATGACTGTTCAACGACAGAACCCGGCTTATCGGTCAGCTTCAACTTCTTCTAAAACAATACGTTGGTGTGTCCCTGGTGCTCAGAAGCAGAATTGGGATACTTAATGGGATACACCAACGGTTGCAACATCCCCCTACACTCCGCCGTAACGACATTTATTATGTCTACTTTCGTTTGTCCGATCGCCAGATTTTCCGCTGCTCTTTTATGAACGGATAGTTCACGTCGCGGTTGATTTATTATTTCTCGTCTCCATCCACACATATCACTTATCACTCCTCAGACTTGGCAGGAAAGGCGTAGCCGTGTGCATATCCTGAAGCGGCGTACCACTTCATTCTGCTGTTAGCATGTTTGTTTAACATGGTTTCGTCTCACCAACTGCTCTTGACTACAACCTAATATTTTTCGAGCTGAATGAATTGCGCTAAAACATTCACAGAAAGATTATTTGAAATAAAGTTTCATTTTCTGAAAAAGCCAATTTTTGTGAAAGGTTATTGTTCATACAATGAATAGTACATTAACGTTAATACATTTTAAGTAGAGGGAGTTATGGCAAAGGGATACATCCTCCATATGTACGATCCTACCACGTGTGGGGGACGCATATTGGACGGAGCACCTAACCGGCGAACCAATGGCACTTCTATTGCGCGGATGGGTGACCGGGTATCGTGTGGTAAAGATGGCAATATATACCGCATAGTCGGTGGCATTGGATGGATTAAAACGGATGGTCGCCTTGTTGCAGGCAGTCTGCACAGTTTCAGTAGTTGCCCGTGCAATGCAAAAATAATCCCGCAGATAACCGTACAAGCCTATGACTCGCTCAGCGAATCCAGAATGTTTTCACCGGTGGTAGCAACGACACCATCGACAGTCGTTTCCTCACATTTGTCGCCAGTAGTCAGCCGGGCTGCACTATTACCTGTTCCTGTCTTTGCTAAATCCCGCGAGCGCGGCACAGGGAATACTGATGCAGGAAAGCAGCAGGAGCCGCACACCAATTTTGCAGAAATGGGGCTTTTCCGGGCAGCACCTGCTGCTGATGCCGCAATAGATTTTGATGCACCACAACATGCACAGACGGCGAAGAAAAAGCCGCCAGCGCCCGAAGATATCTCAAAACCGAAGAAGCGCAGCGCCCTGTATAAGTGGTTAAACGGCAATCATGAAGAGATACAATATCAGGCCGCTGTTGCAGCTGCTGCCAGTGCGAGCAGAGCACAGACAGCCACCGCAGGCGCTGGCGTTCTTGAACAGGTTGCCGGACGTTTTGCTACTTATGGGACGTGGGCGGTACAAGGTACGGAAATTGCCGCTGGTGGCGTTGGAGCCTCCGTTGCCGGATTCCTGGTAGGCATGATGCCCGGCAAACTCAATGAAGGAGAACAGGACTTCATTGACCGTATGCGCCTTGCACAGATGCGTGAAGCTCCCTCGCGTGTCCGCTTTACATGGGAGGATAGCAGCAACGGACATCCCGTTCCGCATGGATACCACACGCCACCGGGTAAGGATATGGTGCGTGTCCGCAAGATGGAATGGGACCGCCGCTATGAGGCGTACACCTTTGCCACTGAGGAAGAAAAGTCGGTAACCATCATCTGGACTCCAGATCATTCTGACGTCAACACGCCGTCAAACACAGGCAACCAGACACCGCCAAGGCTATCGGGGGCAATACCTGTTGACCCGCTACCGGATGATAGCCGCATCGCAACAACGACCACTCCGGCCCCGGATGAGAAGAGCTTCGCGGATTACATTCTGATCCTGCCAGTGTCAGACATCCCGCCGATTTATATCTATCTAAATGCGGATCACAAATACCATGTAGCGCCACGAGGTACTCCGCCATTACCCGCTTTTCCAGATGCAAAAACGGCTAAGAAAAGAACACCAGTAAAAGGAGGGGGAACTTTACGTTCAAGATGGAAGGATTCTAAAGGACGCATTTTTGAGTGGGATTCCCAGCACGGTACAGTTGAAATGTATGATCGTTCAGGTAGAAATCATCTCGGGGAATTTGATCCTGTATCAGGAGAGCAGACCAAACCGGCAGATCCAACAAGAAGGGTTGAGAAATGACAATTATTTATACTGTTGATGCATTTGATCGTGTAGATGAACTACTTGTTTTTGAGGTTGAAGTGCCTAAAGAGAAACTTCCCGAGATTAGTAAAGTCATGGGGTGGACCGAAGAAGACTATAACGATTTTGTGGCTGGGCTTGGAGGCTGGAACCTTACTGACCAAAAGGTTAGAGCTATTGAAGGTATTTTAAGTAAAAAATTCTATCAGGAAGATCTGGATTTTCAGATTTCAGGTGGAGAAATTTAAAATTGATGGCTCATAAACACTCGTGCCCTTGCTGCTGTCAGTATGAATTCCCCGGAAAGGAGAGTTATGAGATTCGCCCGGTTTTCAATTGGGAAGATGATCCTGTTCAGGCTGAAGAACCTGACTACAAAGGCGGGGCTAATGTTTTGAGTTTAAACGAAGCGCGCGAGCATTCCGGCAAGGCTGAAAGGTATGTTAGCTCTGCTTTGATGGATCTTATCCGTGAGCGAATGGCTGGGCTTAATTCCGCCCTTCCTTTTGCTTGTTAACCTGTTTTATCTGTTACATAAAGTGAGAGATACAGTCTGTGGCACAAGACAATCCCAGCGCCGCAGATGCCTGACGTATGCTTGAACGAACCCGGCTTATCGGTCAGCTTCAACTTCTTCAACAAAACCCCGCTTCGGCGGGGTTTTTGCTTTCTGAGGCAACCCTGCAAGCAGAACGAATTATTAAATTTGCGACAATAAGCACATTTCACTGCTTTTTGTCCAAATGCCACTACACACTCAAAAAGAGCTGCCTGGCAGGTGACATTAATCACTATGAAGCAGGCGTTTTGCAGTGTTAGATATTTGTTGCCTGCTTGTGTCTTCTTTTAATATTCATTAACCGTATATTCATATTGAATACATTCACTAGATGAATAATGTGATGCGCGGCACCCTTTATCCCTCAATATCCCTTCGATTATTGTTTTATTTTAAAAATTGCATCGTTTTTTAATTAAGAAAATGGCGAATAATTACGCTTTTATTGCCTGAAAGTTCGCCTTTATTATGATTTAAAATTGCATTTAAGCGCCTTCGGTTATCGCCATAAAATAAAGTTATCTTGTCGGTTTTTGTTGATCGATATCAGGCAATATCGTGATTTAATTATAGTTAACTCTATGTTTTATAAATGGTTTGTGTGATTTATTTAAAGGTGTAATGAACGTGGGAAATTAATTTGTGAGTAACAGCACATACCCCCGTTATCAATAATGGGTAGAATTCTTCATCGGGATAAGGAAATAAGCGCAGAATATAATGAACACTATTATTCTACCGAAGACACAGCACCTCGTCGTATTTCAGGAAGTCATTAAAAGTGGCTCTATCGGATCTGCGGCGAGGCAACTGGGCCTGACGCAGCCCGCCGTCAGCAAAATCATCAACGATATCGAATCTTACTTTGGCGTTGAGCTGATTGTGCGGAAGAACACGGGTGTGACCTTAACCAGCGCCGGGCAGACCCTACTCGCTTACTCCGAATCCATTACCCGCGAAATGAAGAATATGGTCAGCGAAATGAACACCCTGAGCTTCAGCACCGTTATCGACGTCTCCTTCGGTTACCCGTCGCTGATTGGCTTTACGTTCCTCTCCAGCATGATCAAAAAGTTCAAGGAAGTGTTCCCCAAAGCCCGTGTCTCGATGTTTGAAGCGCAGCTCTCCTCCTTCCTGCCCGCTATCCGTGACGGACGGCTGGATTTCGCCATCGGTACGTTGAGCGATGAGATGCTGTTACAGGATCTGCACGTGGAGCCGCTGTTTGAATCCGAGTTCGTGCTGGTGGCCAGTAAAACACGAACATGCACCGGCCCGACAACCCTGGCATCACTCACGCACGAACAGTGGGTGATGCCGCAAACCGACATGGGCTACTACAAAGAACTCTTAACGACCCTCCAGAACAACCACATCAGCATTGAAAACATTGTCCAGACCGATTCCGTGGTCACTATCTATAACCTGGTGCTGAATGCTGATTACCTCACGGTGATCCCGCGTGACATGATTGCCCCCTTCGGTTCGGATCAGTTTGTGGTGCTGCCTGTTGAAGAGGAATTACCCATTGCACGCTATGCGGCGGTGTGGTCGAAAAATTACCGTATTAAAAAATCAGCGTCGGTCTTAGTGGAATTAGCGAAGCAATATTCCGCACAAAATAGTGAACGACGAAAGCAGCCGATCATGGCTGAATAATTAACCGAACAATTTAACTGTTACGCATCTGGCGAATGTTAACGCATTCGTCCACGGCTGAACGTTGCTTAAAAATATTAACGCTTATTAAGAGGGTTTTATGCACATTACTTATCAACTCCCGGTAACGCTTGAAGATATACAAACTGCACGTAAACGCCTTGCAGGACGAATTTATAAAACCGGTATGCCGCGCTCAAATTATTTAAGCGAACGTTGTAAGGGCGAAATATACCTGAAGTTTGAAAATATGCAGCGTACCGGCTCCTTTAAGATCCGCGGCGCGTTTAATAAATTAAGTTCGCTGACCGAGGCCGAAAGACGCAAAGGGGTAGTGGCCTGTTCCGCTGGGAACCACGCACAGGGCGTTTCGCTCTCCTGCGCCATGTTGGGTATCGACGGAAAAGTGGTGATGCCGAAGGGTGCCCCAAAATCCAAAGTCGCGGCCACCCGCGATTATTCGGCGGAAGTGGTGCTCCATGGTGACAACTTCAACGACACCATTGCCAAAGTGAGTGAAATTGTCGAGATGGAAGGGCGTATTTTCATTCCTCCTTACGATGATGCGCTGGTCATTGCCGGGCAGGGCACTATTGGTCTGGAAATTCTGGAAGATCTGTACGACGTGGATAATGTCATTGTGCCCATCGGCGGCGGCGGGTTAATTGCCGGGATTGCCACCGCCATTAAATCCATTAATCCAACCATCAATATTATCGGCGTGCAGGCTGAAAATGTTCACGGTATGGCCTCTTCTTATTCTGCTGGTGAAATCATGAACCACCGCACCGCCGGGACATTAGCCGACGGCTGCGATGTTTCCCGCCCGGGTAAATTAACGTTCGAAATTGTGCAGGAATTAGTGGACGACATTGTGCTGGTGAGCGAAGACGATATTCGCAACAGCATGATCGCCCTCATCCAGCGTAACAAAGTGGTCACCGAAGGTGCAGGTGCCCTGGCTACCGCTGCGCTATTGAGCGGCAAGCTGGATCACTACATTCAGGGCCGCAAAACCGTGAGCATTATTTCCGGCGGTAATATCGATCTCTCCCGCGTTTCACACATCACTGGCTTAGTTGATGCCTGAAAGGACCTCCTATGAGCAATACTGAAAGCATTATCATTGGGCAGACAAAAACCGCCTCCTGGCGGAAATCCGATACCACCTGGACCCTCGGGCTGTTCGGTACGGCCATTGGCGCAGGGGTGCTGTTCTTCCCTATCCGCGCCGGTTTTGGCGGCCTGATCCCCATTTTACTGATGCTGGTGCTGGCCTATCCTATCGCCTTTTACTGCCACCGGGCGCTGGCGCGTTTGTGCCTGTCCGGCAGCAATCCGTCCGGGAATATCACCGAGACGGTGGAAGAGCACTTCGGTAAAACCGGCGGGGTGGTGATCACCTTCCTCTACTTCTTTGCCATTTGTCCACTGCTGTGGATCTACGGCGTCACTATTACCAACACTTTTATGACCTTCTGGGAAAACCAACTCCAGATGCCTGCATTGAACCGTGGCTTTGTCGCCCTGTTCCTGCTGTTGCTGATGGCGTTCGTTATCTGGTTTGGTAAAGACCTGATGGTGAAAGTGATGAGCTGGCTGGTGTTCCCGTTCATTGCCAGTCTGGTGCTGATTTCGCTGTCGCTGATCCCCTACTGGAACTCTGCGGTCATCGATCAGGTGAACCTGAGCGACATCTCCTTTACCGGCCACGATGGCATCCTGGTCACCGTCTGGCTGGGGATCTCCATCATGGTCTTCTCCTTTAACTTCTCACCTATCGTCTCCTCGTTTGTGGTCTCGAAGCGTGAAGAGTACGAAGGGGAGTTCGGCAAAGACTTTACCGAGCAGAAATGTTCCAAAATTATCGGCCGCGCCAGCATGCTGATGGTGGCGGTGGTAATGTTTTTCGCCTTTAGCTGCCTGTTTACCCTCTCTCCGCAGAACATGGCGGAAGCCAAAGCACAGAACATTCCAGTGCTCTCCTATCTGGCAAACCACTTTGCCTCGCTGTCCGGCACCAAATCAACCTTCGCCACCGTGCTGGAATACGGCGCATCGATCATCGCGCTGGTGGCCATCTTTAAATCCTTCTTCGGCCACTACCTGGGCACGCTGGAAGGGCTGAACGGCCTGGTACTGAAGTTTGGCTACAAAGGCGACAAGAAAAAAGTCTCCGTCGGCAAACTGAACACCATCAGCATGATTTTCATCATGGGGTCCACCTGGATTGTGGCTTACGCCAACCCGAACATTCTCGACCTGATCGAAGCCATGGGCGCGCCGATTATCGCCTCTCTGCTGTGCCTGTTGCCGATGTATGCCATCCGCAAAACGCCTGCGCTGGCGAAGTACAAAGGCAGAACCGAGAACATCTTCGTCACTCTGGTGGGGCTGCTGACCATCCTGAATATCGTCTACAAACTGTTCTGATTTAAGGCTCAGGAAGAGCGGAGTAATGACATGATTGAATTTCCGGTGGTATTGGTAATTAACTGTGGATCGTCTTCGGTGAAGTTCTCGGTGCTGGATGCGGCAAGCTGCGATGCGCTGGTGACGGGGCTGGCGGACGGCGTGAACACAGAGAACGCCTTTATTTCCGTGAATGGGGGCGAGCCAGTGAATCTGGCTCGCAAGGACTACGAAGGGGCGCTGGCAGCCATCGCCCTCGAGCTGGAAAAGCGCGATCTGATGAGCAGCGTGGCCTTAATTGGCCACCGCATCGCCCACGGCGGCAGCCTCTTCAGCGAGTCCACCCTCATCACCGAAACGGTTATCGAACAGATCCGGCGGGTTTCCCCCCTGGCTCCGCTGCACAACTATGCCAACCTCAGCGGCGTAGAAGCGGCACAGCACTTATTTCCGGGCGTACAGCAGGTGGCGGTGTTTGACACCAGTTTTCATCAGACGCTGCCGCCTCAGGCCTATCTGTATGGGCTGCCGTACCGCTATTTCGAGGAACTGGGCGTGCGCCGGTATGGTTTCCACGGCACGTCGCACCGCTATGTTGCCCGGCAGGCGCAGGAGTTACTGGATCTCCCGGCGGAAGACAGTGGCCTGGTCATCGCCCATCTTGGCAACGGGGCCTCTGTCTGTGCCGTGCGTAACGGGCAGAGCGTCGATACCTCAATGGGCATGACCCCGCTGGAAGGGCTGATGATGGGCACGCGCAGCGGCGATGTCGATTTCGGCGCGATAACGTGGATTGCCCAACAAACCGGGCAGTCGCTGGAGGATCTCGGGCGCGTCGTTAATAAAGAGTCTGGTTTGCTCGGGATTTCCGGCCTCTCTTCTGACCTGCGCACGCTGGAAAAAGCCTGGCACGACGGGCACGCGCGCGCCCGGCTGGCGATTGAGGTCTTTGTCCACCGCATCGCGCGCCACATCGCCGGGCATGCCGCCTCCCTGCACCGGCTGGACGGCATCATCTTTACCGGCGGAATTGGTGAAAACTCGGTGCTCATCCGCCAGCTGGTCACAGACCATCTGCACGTGTTCGGGATCGAACTGGATCGCACCCGCAATGCCCTGCCAAACAGCGAAGGCGAGCGGGTGATCACCGCCGCGGCCTCCCGCGTGGTTTGCGCAGTGATCCCCACTAACGAAGAAAAAATGATCGCGCTGGATGCCCTCCGTCTGGGAGAGGTTGGTCTGGCTGCGGCGTACGCCTGATACAGAGAGAACATCATGAAGGTAACGATTGATACCCGTGTCGCCCCCTACAGCGACGCGTGGGCCGGCTTTTGCGGTAATGACTGGCAAAACAGCATTAACGTGCGCGATTTCATTCAGCATAACTATACCCCTTATGAAGGCGACGAAGCCTTCCTGGCCCCGGCGACGCCTGCCACTACGGCGCTGTGGCAGAAGGTGATGGAAGGCATCCGTCAGGAAAATGCCACCCATGCGCCAGTGGACTTTGACCTCAACGTGGCAACCACCATCACCGCGCACGGGCCGGGCTATATCGATAAAGAACGCGAAAAAGTGGTCGGTCTGCAAACGGATAAGCCGCTCAAGCGGGCGCTGCACCCCTACGGCGGGATCAATATGATCCGCAGCTCGTTTGAAGCCTACGGCCGTGAAATGGATCCGCAGTTCGAATACCTGTTCACCCATCTGCGTAAAACCCACAATCAGGGCGTTTTTGACGTCTATTCGCCAGAGATGATGCGCTGTCGCAAATCGGGTGTCCTCACTGGCCTGCCGGATGGCTACGGTCGCGGGCGTATAATTGGCGACTATCGCCGGGTGGCGCTGTACGGCATCAGTTATCTGGTGCGCGAGCGTGAACTGCAATTTGCCGATCTTCAGCCCCGCCTGGAGCGCGGGGAAGATCTGGAGGGGACGATCCGCCTGCGGGAAGAGTTAGCCGAGCATAAACGTGCCCTGCTACAAATCCAGCAGATGGCGGCAAGCTACGGATACGACATCTCCCGTCCGGCCATGAACGCGCAGGAGGCGGTGCAGTGGCTCTACTTCGCCTACCTCGCGGCGGTGAAATCGCAGAACGGCGGGGCGATGTCGCTGGGCCGCACGGCCACCTTCCTCGATATCTATATTGAACGCGACATGCAGGCAGGGCGGCTGAATGAGATCCAGGCCCAGGAGCTGATCGACCACTTCATCATGAAGATCCGCATGGTGCGCTTCCTGCGCACCCCGGAGTTCGACACGCTGTTCTCGGGGGATCCGATCTGGGCGACGGAGGTGATCGGCGGGATGGGGCTGGATGGCCGCACGCTGGTCAGCAAAACGTCGTTCCGCTACCTGCACACGCTCCACACTATGGGGCCTGCACCTGAGCCGAACCTGACCATCCTGTGGTCCGAACGGCTGCCGATCGCCTTTAAGAAATACGCCTCCGGGATGTCGATCGCCACGTCGTCATTGCAGTACGAAAACGACGATCTCATGCGGGTGGATTTTGACAGCGATGATTACGCCATCGCCTGCTGCGTCAGCCCGATGGTGATCGGCAAGCAGATGCAGTTCTTTGGCGCACGCGCAAACCTGGCCAAAACGCTGCTGTACGCCATTAACGGCGGGGTAGATGAGAAGCTGAAAATCCAGGTCGGCCCGAAAACCGCGCCGCTGCTGGACGACGTGCTGGACTACGACACCGTCATGGCGAGTCTGGATCACTTTATGGACTGGCTGGCAGTGCAGTACGTCAGTGCCCTGAACCTGATCCACTATATGCACGACAAATACAGTTACGAAGCCTCATTGATGGCGCTGCACGACCGCGATGTGCATCGCACCATGGCGTGCGGCATGGCTGGCCTTTCCGTGGCCGCGGATTCCCTGTCCGCTATCAAATACGCGACCGTCAAACCGGTGCGCGACCACACGGGGCTGGCGGTCGATTTCGTCATCGAAGGCGAGTACCCCCAGTACGGCAACAACGATGACCGTGTGGACAGTATTGCCTGCGACCTGGTTGAGCGTTTTATGAAGAAGATCCAGGCCCTGCCGACGTACCGCAATGCGGTGCCGACGCAGTCGATCCTGACCATTACCTCCAACGTGGTGTACGGTCAAAAGACCGGGAACACGCCGGATGGTCGTCGTGGCGGCACGCCGTTTGCGCCAGGGGCCAACCCGATGCACGGGCGCGACCGCAAGGGCGCTGTGGCCTCACTGACCTCCGTGGCGAAGCTGCCATTCACCTACGCCAAAGACGGTATTTCGTACACCTTCTCCATTGTGCCGCAGGCGCTGGGCAAAGACGAAGGGGTGCGCAAAACCAACCTGGTGGGCTTGCTGGACGGTTACTTCCATCATGAAGCGTCTGTCGAAGGAGGGCAGCACCTGAACGTCAATGTCATGAACCGGGAGATGCTGATGGATGCGATTGCACATCCTGAGAACTACCCGAACCTGACGATCCGCGTCTCGGGCTACGCAGTGCGGTTTAACGCCCTGACGCGCGAGCAACAGCAGGATGTGATCTCCCGTACCTTCACTCACACGATGTGAGCCAATCCCGGCCCCCGGAGCAGCATGCCGGGGGCCGGGCGCAAATCGTCAAGGCAATGGGGTATTTAGGTTTAAGGCCAAAATTCTTCCCGCGCATGTCGCGGGTTTTTTATTTCTTGAAGTACGTCACAATGAGAAAAAAGGGCATTATTTTCCTATAATAAAGAGTAGTTTTTTCTTCCGCCTCAGAAAAACCTGATTAATGTTGTGACTTTTTTCTCCGTCTCTCTCGCTATGATCTTTCCATTCCAATAACACGCACCTGCACCTCTCTGACTCATTATCGCTGATGAGCGGATACCCATAAAAATAACTGTCCACCCTACAAAATAAGCGAGAGCCTAATGGATACGGCGACAAACAGCAGCGTGATTGTGAACGACTCCCCGGCGGCAAGACGGGCAGGAATGAGTGAGCGTGAATGGCAGGAGGCCATTAAATTCGACAGTAATGACACCGGTTGGGTCATCATGAGTATTGGGATGGCCATTGGCGCGGGCATTGTTTTTCTTCCGGTGCAGGTTGGCCTGATGGGGCTATGGGTTTTTCTTCTCTCTTCAGTTATCGGCTATCCTGCCATGTATCTGTTCCAGCGGTTGTTTATTAACACGCTGGCGGAATCACCGGAGTGCAAAGATTACCCCAGCGTGATTAGCGGCTATTTAGGCAAAAACTGGGGCATCTTATTAGGGGCACTCTATTTTGTGATGCTGGTTATCTGGATGTTCGTCTACTCCACTGCCATCACCAACGACAGCGCATCCTATCTACAGACCTTCGGCATCACTGACGGTCTGCTGTCAGAGAACCCCTTCTATGGCTTATTCCTGATCTGTATCCTGGTGGCGATCTCGTCGCGCGGGGAAAAAATGCTGTTCAAAGTGTCCAGCCTGATGGTGCTCACCAAACTGCTGGTAGTGGCGGCGTTAGGATTGTCGATGATCGGCATGTGGCATCTTTATAATACTGGCACCTTGCCGCCGATGGGGCTGTTGATCAAAAACGCCATTATTACGCTGCCCTTTACCTTAACCTCCATTCTGTTTATCCAGACCCTCAGTCCGATGGTGATCTCCTACCGCTCACGCTCGAAGTCGATCGAAGTGGCGCGGTACAAAGCCCTGCGGGCGATGAATATCGCGTTTGGCATTCTGTTTGTGACCGTCTTTTTCTATGCGGTTTCGTTCACCCTGGCGATGGGGCATGACGAAGCGGTCAAAGCCTATGAGCAAAATATCTCTGCCCTGGCGATTGCCGCGCAGTTTATCAGCGGTGACGGCGCGGGCTGGGTCAAAATCGTCAGCGTGGTGCTGAATATTTTTGCGGTGATGACCGCCTTCTTTGGCGTCTATCTCGGCTTTCGCGAGGCCACCCAGGGGATCGTCATGAATATCCTGCGTCGCAAAATGCCAGCCGAAAAAATCAATGAACGTACCGTACAGCGCGGCATTATGGTCTTCGCCATTCTGCTGGCCTGGAGCGCCATCGTATTAAACGCGCCGGTGCTGAGCTTCACCTCTATTTGTAGCCCTATTTTTGGCATGGTGGGCTGCTTAATTCCGGCGTGGCTGGTCTACAAAGTCCCTGCGCTGCACAAATATAAAGGCGTCTCGCTGGCGATTATCATCATCACCGGACTGCTGCTTTGTGTTTCTCCTTTCCTCGCTTTTTCCTGAGGCGCAACGAAGGTCGTAACGATGTCTGAGCAAATGAATCCTTTATGGAACCTGTTAATTCACGCGGTGCAGGAAGAGGTTAAACCTGCATTAGGATGCACTGAGCCTGTCTCGCTGGCGCTGGCCTGTGCCATTGCGGCTGAACAGTTGAGCGGGGAGATTACGCATATCGAGGCGTGGGTTTCACCCAATTTAATGAAAAATGGACTGGGTGTGACGGTGCCTGGCACCGGAATGGTGGGGCTGCCGATTGCTGCCGCGCTGGGCGCAATCGGTGGCAATGCCCGGGGCGGGCTGGAGGTGTTAAAAGACGCCTCTGGCGCGGCCATCGCCCGGGCGAAAGCGTTACTCGCGGCCGGAAAGGTGCAGGTGAAATTGCAGGAACCCTGCGACGAGATCCTCTATTCCCGCGCCCGTGTTTATGCCGGGGAGAGATCGGCAAGCGTCACCATTGCGGGAGGCCATACCCGGGTGGTGCATATCGACTGCCAGGGTGAAACCCGTTTCAGGCTCGAGGAGCAACCGGAATGTCGCACAGACGATCCGCTGACGATGCTGTCGCGCACCACGCTGTCGCAGATCCTGGAGTTTGTTGAGCAGGTTCCGTTCCCGGCGATCCGTTTTATTCTGGAGGCGGCGCGCCTGAACGATGCGCTGTCCCGGGAGGGATTAACCGGCAACTGGGGATTACATATCGGCGCGACCTTGCAGAAACAGCAGGCACGTGGCTTTGTCGCTCAGGGGTTAGGATCGGCGATTGTGATCCGCACCAGCGCCGCGTCGGATGCCCGCATGGGCGGAGCGACGCTGCCCGCCATGAGCAATTCCGGGTCGGGTAATCAGGGGATCACGGCCACCATGCCCGTGCTGGTGGTGGCTGAGCATGTTCAGGCTGATGACGAAAAACTGGCGCGGGCGCTGATGCTTTCGCACCTGTCGGCGATTTACATCCACTACCAGCTTCCTCGTTTGTCGGCGCTGTGTGCGGCCACCACTGCCGCCATGGGCGCGGCAGCAGGCATGGCATGGCTACTGGATGGCCGTTATAAGGCTATCGCGATGGCGATAAGCAGTATGATTGGTGATGTCAGCGGGATGATCTGTGACGGGGCGTCTAACAGCTGTGCCATGAAGGTATCAACCAGCGTGGGCAGCGCCTGGAAGGCAGTGTTGATGGCGCTCGATGACTCAGCTGTCACCGGCAACGAAGGGATCGTGGCGCAGGATGTTGAACAGTCCATTGCCAATCTTTGCTCACTGGCGTGCCGTTCGATGCAGGCGACCGACCGGCAGATTATCGAAATCATGGCGCAGAAGGCGTCCTGATATAACGCTCCTCTCTCCTGACAGAGAGAGGAGACGTTTTACACCGGCAAATCTATCAGCAATGCGCGCAAAGGCGTATCGGCGACCAGCGTGACATTTGCTTCGTCGCGGATAAATGCTCCATCCCCACAGGTCAAAGCTTCCCGCTCTTCAGCTGGCGTCAACGCATGCACCGTACCATGAATGGATTGCAGATAGGCGCGTGGGCCATGCAGCTGAAAACTCAGACGTTCCCCTTTATCCAGCGCGATATGATGCAACCAAATCTTCTGGCGTAACTGCAAACTCCCTGCAGTGCCGTCGGGGGAGGCCAGCAGTTGCTGCTTACCATCCTGCAGGTCGATCTTCTGCAGCGGTGGATTTTCACGCTCCGGGCAGGCATCCAGCCACAGCTGGATCCGCGTCAGCGTCTTATCTTTGCTGAGATTGTGCTCGCTATAGCTAATGCCTGGCTGGGTGGCAATCAGCAATGCTTCACCGGCTTTCGCCTGGACATGGTTGCCCTCGCTGTCGCGATACTCTGCTTCGCCTTCAAGAATCAGGTTCAGGATATCCACTTTCGGATAGGTACGCGGCTGGAACGAGGCCCCGGGTGCGAGTACCTCCTGATTCAGTACACGCAAAGAGGCATAGCCCAGCAGTTTCGGGTCAAAGTAGTGTCCAAAGGAAAAGGTGTAGCGGGCCTGCAGCCAACCGAAATCGGCTTTTCCGCACTGTTTGGCTGTTCTTGTCGTAATCATAAACTTGACCTCTCTTTACACTAAAACAATGGTAAAGGTATGGACGCTGCATTGTTAGCCAGATATTCTGCCCGGTATGTTCAAATTTCCTGAATGAGAACGCCATGGCTAAAGAGAGAGCATTGACCCTTGAAGCACTGCGGGTGATGGACGCAATCGATCGACGCGGTAGCTTCGCTGCAGCAGCAGACGAACTTGGGCGCGTGCCATCTGCCCTGAGCTACACCATGCAGAAGCTGGAAGAAGAGCTGGATGTGGTGCTGTTTGACCGCTCCGGTCATCGAACAAAATTCACTAACGTAGGGCGAATGCTGCTGGAGCGCGGCCGCGTGCTGCTGGAAGCGGCAGATAAACTGACTACCGACGCCGAAGCGCTGGCCCGCGGCTGGGAAACGCACCTGACGCTGGTCACCGAGGCGCTGGTGCCCACCACTGCGCTCTATCCGCTGGTGGATCGCCTGGCAGAGAAAGCCAACACTCAGCTGTCGATCATCACCGAGGTGCTCGCCGGGGCGTGGGAACGTCTGGAGCAGGGCCGGGCCGATATTGTGATCGCGCCGGACATGCACTTCCGCTCCTCATCCGAGATCAACTCCCGCAAGCTCTATAAAGTGCTGAATGTGTACGTGGCGGCCCCGGATCATCCGATCCATCAGGAGCCAGAACCCCTGTCGGAAGTGACCCGCGTAAAATATCGCGGCGTGGCGGTGGCAGATACCGCCCGCGAACGTCCGGTGTTAACCGTTCAGCTGCTGGACAAGCAGCCGCGTCTTACCGTCAGTACTCTGGAAGACAAGCGTCAGGCGTTGCTGGCCGGACTGGGCGTGGCCACCATGCCGTATCCTTTTGTGGAAAAAGATATTGCCGAAGGACGGCTGCGGGTGGTTAGCCCGGAGTACACCAGTGAAGTGGATATCATTATGGCGTGGCGTCGTGACAGCATGGGTGAAGCCAAATCCTGGTGTCTGCGTGAGATCCAGAAACTGTTCGTTCAGAAGTAATCTTTACGCCCGGCAAGCGCAGCGCCGCCGGGCAATTTCTCACTCGTTTCGCAGCGGATCCGGCCCGAAACGGTTTTCACCGGGGGTTCCGCGCTGGCAGTTGAAGATCAGGATAACCAGCCAGCCGAGCACCGGGATCAGCACCAACAACAGCCACCACGCCGACCTGTCGGTATCATGTAACCGGCGAAACAGCACCGCCCACCCCGGGATCAGCACCAGCAGGCCATACACCGTGGTGAGAATGCCTTCGCCGCCAGCCCTCTCCCAGCCCAGCATTTTGTCGATCAGTCCCAGCACGCAAATCAGAATGAAGTTCACCAGCGTAAACATCCAGAACTCTTTACGGCGGGCACGACCTTTAAACCCAACATAATTTCGCAGTACTTTGAGATACCAGTCCATTTTACAAGGCCTCAGCAGCAATTAATCACTTGTTTTCTAAGGGATCAAATAAAGCATAGACGGGAATAAAAGAGGGGTAAAGGGCGCCTGAGAAGCGCCCCTGGGGTTTAGCCGAAACGCGCGTCGCGACCGTGTGGTTCAGTCAGATCCTGCCACGGGCCAATGGAGATGATGCCCGTCGGGTTGATGGTTTTATGGCTGCGGTAATAGTGGTTACGGATGTGGTCAAAATCGACCGTCTCCGCAATCCCCGGCATCTGATAGATGTCACGCAGGAAACCGTACAGGTTGAGGTAATCGCTGATCCGGTGTTTGTCGCATTTAAAGTGGGTCACGTAAACCGGGTCAAAACGCACCAGGGTGGTCCACAAACGAATATCGGCTTCGGTCAGCTGGTCGCCGGTCAGATAGCGGTGTTGACCGAGGATCTGCTCCAGGCGCTCCAGCGATGCAAAGACGTTGTTCACGGCTTCGTCGTAAGCTTCCTGGCTGGTGGCAAATCCGGCCTTGTAGACACCATTGTTAACGTTGTCGTAGATCCAGCTGTTTAGGTCATCAATTTTTTCGCGCAGCGCTGGCGGATAATAATCGCCGGCCCGGGCGCCGTGAGCATCAAACGCGGTGTTGAACATGCGGATGATCTCTGCCGATTCATTGCTGACAATGGTCTGATTTTTTTTGTCCCACAGTACCGGAACGGTGACCCGGCCAGTGTAGTGAGGATCGGCGCGCAGATAGAGCTGATAAAGAAAATCATGGTGATAGAGCGAATCGCCGGTGGCTGCCGGGAAATCGTTGCCGAAGGTCCAGCCGTTTTCCAGCATCAACGGATGCACGACTGACACGGGGATCAGTGATTCCAGTCCCTTCAGGGCGCGAACGATCAGTGTGCGGTGCGCCCATGGGCAGGCAAGCGAAACATAGAGATGGTAACGATCCTTCTCTGCTGCAAAGCCACCTTCGCCGCTCGGGCCAGGCGCGCCGTCGGCGGTAAGCCAGTTACGGAAGGCCGAAACGGAGCGCTTAAAGCGTCCCCCGGTGGATTTGGTGTCATACCAGGTATCCTGCCAGACGCCGTCTACGAGTTGTCCCATCTTTTCCTCCTTAGATAGCAAAAGCGAGGAGATATCTCCTCGCTTTTTGATTCAGTATAGCGTGCTTACCACTTCTTATTCAGAACGCGGTCAATGCTGTATGCACCCGGCCCGGTGATGGCCAGCAGCAGGTAACCGCCTGCGATGGTCAGGTTTTTCATGAACATCAGAGAGTTCACGCCTTCCGCAAAGTTGCTGTGGAACAGGAACGCGGTCAGCAGGGTGAAGCCTGCGGTAAACAGCGCCGTGGTGCGGGTCAGGAAACCGAACAGAATCGCCAGACCACCGCCAAGCTCAAGCAGAATGGTCAGCGGCAGCAGGAACCCCGGAACGCCCATCGCTTCCATGTACTGTTGCGTCCCGGCATAACCACCGATTTTGCCCCAGCCTGCAGTAATAAACAGGATTGGCATCAGGATACGCGCAACCAATACACCAACATCTTCTAATTTTTTCATGTTACTCTCCAGGGAACCACTTGGGCTGTAAATACTCTTTTATGTGCAAAATCGGGCGTATGCCGCGGTCTCGCTGTCGATGGAGAGAATCATAAACGTGGCGAAGGGCGATTGTTAGCAAGGAAAACTGTCAATCTTTATCAAAGATATTGAGCAAGAAGGGGCGGCGTAAAAAAAGTAAAGCGCCAGAAGGCGCTTTACCGGGTGAGGCAGAGAGTAACGTCAGTGCGCGTCGGATTTGCGTAACTGCTGCTGACTGATGGTCGACTTAACCAGCTTCCAGGCACTCCAGATACCAAAGCCACGGCGCGCCCAGCGGATCAGCCTGTTCGGATGTCGGACTGCCCGCACCGCCAGAATGCTGCTCCCTACCAGTGCCCAGGCACGGAGGCTCAGGAACGTATTCCAGCCACGATCGTAAGCGTGGGTCACCGCCAGCCAGTCACGGCTACTCGCTGACAGATCAATCCGTTGCTGCTGGATTTTGCTCAGCAAAAATGCCTTCTCTCGCTGACGTTCTGATCTGCTTCTGCTCACTTTTTCTCATCCTCCAGCAATGACCGATCGTTGGCCAGTTCCTTACGGGTATGATGGAGCAGGGTGGAGTGGCGCACTTTGCGCATCGTCCAGATGCCACCTATCAGGGCGGCAAGCAGCAGTACCACGGTTGTGCCAATCATCACATTCAGGCGGTACTGCGGATCGACTGCCCAGATAATCAATACCATAAGGCTCATCAGGCCAAAAGCGGCGAAGAGCATGGTCAACCCCAACATCAGTAGCAGCTGGAAGAGGTTTGCTTTCTCTTCTTCCAGTTCAACCACTGCCAGGCGAATACGCGTCTCCGCGATGCCGACGAGAGTGGTTAAAATCCGCTGTCCGATACCGAGGACGTTTTTTGCGGGCCCTTGTGGTTGACGTGAATCTTCCATAATTAACGTCGCGTCAGGAGCATGCCGATGACGACGCCCACCGCAGCACCGATACCTACCCCGGCCCACGGATTTTCACGGACGTACTCATCGGCGCGCGCAGCGGCTTCACGGGTCTGTTTCGCCAGCACATCGCTGGTTTCGCCCAGACGGTAGCGGCTCTCATGCAGGGCCTGCTCCGCTTTATTGCGCAGTTTACTCAGCTCTTCTTTCGACTTACTGCTCGAGGAGCTCAGCACCTCTTCCAGGGTATCCGCCAGGGACTTTAGTTCAGCGCGTAAATGGTCTGACGTAGTATCTTTTGACATGATTCTCTCCTGTTAAGATGTCGTTAAATCAGTAATCGCGAGACTCCAGCGCTTTCAGCTCGTGCTCGGCTTCCTGCAATTTATTCTCACGTTTAGTAATCTTATCTGCATCGCCTTTCTCTTTTGCCTCCGCCAGATCGCGGCGGCGCTCAGCAATCTCCTCTTTCTGATCGGCAATCTTGCGCTGATGATCGGCACGCAGCTTGCTGTCTGAACAGTTAGCTTGAACTTCGCTAAGAGCCTTCTTCAGCCCATTGATTCGATTCTGATTGTTATGCTTTTCAGCGTAGCTGATCTCGCGTTGAATATCCTTTTCCTTCTCCAGACAGAGAGAAGACGCGAACGATGCTGCACTCAAAGAAAAAAGGGCGAGGCCCAGGGCGATGCGGTAATTCATTATGAAAACCTTCCATTGTTTTTCGACATAACCAGCGGGAATGTCGGTTTCCAGAATCGTGCGGAGTACGAGTGGGAGGTGCTCCGCGTACTTAAGCATAGTAAGTAAACGGTGATATCACCAAAGTGAGTGAAAAGATTCAGAATAGTGGAAATTTAGCCTAACAGACGCGAGGTATCACGCAGACGCGTGAGCCAGAGGACTGCCTGATTATTATCATCCTGTTGAGCAATGATATAACCGTGCAGGCTGCGGTCGAGCACCTTCTTCGCTGCGGCGCTCTGCACGCTGGAGTCGAAAGTGATCAGCAGCACGTCGTTCTGCGGGGTAATGCTCTTAAACTGAATGCCGTTTGCATCCAGATGATGCCAGATAGAGAAGCCATCGGGCATGGTGGTGCCCTGATTAACGGACCGGATAGCTAACGTCGATTCCTGCTTTTGCAGCGCCGCCCAGGCCAGCAACAAGGCGCTGAACATCATCAGCGCAACGATGGCGTAAGAGAGACGGCGCAGTGACGGGGTTGAATTGTTCATCACCTTAACCCTGACTTCCGTGTTTTTTCTTCCACAACACCACCAGCGAGCCAATCAGGCCGAACACCAGTAGCACCACAGGCAGCAGCATCAGGCAGGACATAAGCTGGTCTTCGTACTTCAGGAAGACCGACGTTTTGCCGAGCAGATAACCAAGAGTCGTCAGGATCAGCACCCACAGCAGGCCACTCATCCAGTTGAAGAACTGAAAACGCGTGCTGCTGAGACCGGAAAGCCCGGCAATGGTTGGCAGCAGGGTACGGACAAAAGCGATAAAGCGGCCGACCAGCAGCGCAGAAAGCCCGTGCTTGTGGAACAGATGATGCGCTCGCTGGTGATAGTGTGCCGGGAGATGGGAAAGCCAGTTTTGCACGATGCGCGTATTGCCAAGCCATCGCCCCTGGATATAGCTCAGCCAGCAGCCGAGGCTGGCAGCAATGGTCAGCAGCAGGACGGTTTGCGGGAATTGCATTGCCCCTTTTGCACAGAGCACGCCCACCAGCACCAGCAGGCTATCGCCAGGCAGGAAGGCGGCAGGCAGCAGACCGTTTTCAAGAAACAGAATCATAAACAGGACAAAATAGAGCATGCCAATCATGGAAGGATTGGCCAGCGTTTCGAAATCCTGAGCCCATAAGGCATTCAGTAGTTGGGTCAAAAGTTCCATTCAGTATTCCTGAAAATCGGTTAACGGCACGCCTGTCAACCGGGTCAAACAGCACGGCGACATTTTTTATAATTTCATTATGGTCGCTCGCGGACACGAGTACGTGGCCAGAACTGTTCCCTGTTAAGTGGCAAAGTAAGCAAGCACTAACTAACTAAACGGCTAAATGCATCTAATTGTAACAAAGCCAGAAGGGATCCGTCACAGTATTTGCATTATTCCAGAATTGATTTTGGCTTAACCCAGGGAGGGGACGCGAGGTCTTTTACAAACGCTGACACTCTAAAGGTTTACTTACCCACCTCAGCGGGAAGGCGCAGCGAAGCGCCTGCTCGTGGAAAAGAAAACTATTTTACCTGACTGACCGCGGTATCGAGATGAACCACCGGATTTTCGGCAAAAAGATAGCGGTCGGCATTAAATTCGAAGTCATCACTGGTTTCATTGAACAGCATCTGCTTGGTGTTCTCGAGGTGCTGCCACATCGCCACTTTTGCCGCATGCGGGTCTTTACGGATCAACGCCTTGAGGATCTGGTCGTGATCGTCACACCAGTTATCCACGGTACGAGAATCGATATGATCGTGCAGTTTTTTCCAGTACGGGTTGTGAACGCGCTGAGTCCACATTTTTTCGACGATTGCGGCCAGGGCGCTATTTTGGGTGGCGAGGGCTACCTGAACATGAAACTGTAAATCCCACTCGGAGTCGCGGAAACATTTTTCTTTACGCGCGTTATCCTGGATCTCCATCAGCTTCATGATGTCCTGCTTGGTCACCTGGGTGGCGGCAAACTCTGCGATATTGCTTTCGATAAGCTGACGGGCCTGGAGCAACTCAAAGGGACCATAGTTGGCAAATTCAAGATTCTCGTCCGGCACCGGGGAGTGTTTTGCCTGGCTGGAGATGACATGAATACCCGATCCTTTACGCACTTCAACATAGCCTTCGACTTCCAGCATGATGATGGCTTCACGAACCACGGTGCGGCTTACGCTCTTTTCATCCGCGATAAAACGCTCGGCAGGTAATTTGTCCCCCACCAGATAAACGCCTTGCTCGATGCGAGCTTTCAGCTCAGCAGCCAGCTGCTGATAAAGGCGACGGGGTTCGTTGATTTCCATATGCGCTCCAGGCAGGGTATGGCTAATGATTTGTTATACCACTTTTAGCTGTTTCTCTCCAGATTTGACCCGCAAAAAAGCCGCCCGGAGGCGGCCTTTTCATTGCCGGGCGGACCCGGTCTGTCTGTTTTATCTACCCGTGTCAGCGTCAGCCTCGCCGGGCAAAGACTACAGACTAACTCTGTGTGACCGGCCTTCCAACCGACTCTTGCAGCAACTCATCCGCAGATTTGTTTTTCAGCACCGTCCAGATAAGCACTGCACCCATCAGGTCGAAGACAGCCAGTACTGCGAACAGCGGGCTGAAGCCGATGGTGTCAGCCAGCGCACCTACCACCAGAGCAAAGAGGGTACTGGCGGTCCAGGCAGCCATCCCGGTCAGGCCGTTAGCGGTCGCCACTTCATTACGGCCGAAGACGTCTGAAGAGAGGGTAATCAGCGCACCGGACAGCGACTGGTGAGCAAAACCACCGATACACAGCAGACCGATAGCCACGTATGGGCTGGTGAACAGGCCGATCATCCCTGGGCCAATCATCAGCACGGCACCCATGGTCACCACCATTTTACGGGAGACGATCAGGTTCACGCCAAACCAGCGCTGGAACAGCGGTGGCAGGTAGCCGCCAACGATACAACCCAGGTCAGCAAACAGCATTGGCATCCAGGCGAACATGGCGATCTCTTTCAGGTTAAAGCCGTAGACTTTAAACATGAACAGTGGGATCCAGGCGTTGAAAGTACCCCATGCTGGCTCTGCCAGGAAACGTGGCAGGGCGATACCCCAGAACTGACGGGTACCCAGGATCTGCAGGACAGACATCTTCTTGCCGTTGTTGGTCTGGTGTTGAGACTCCTGGCCGCCAATGATGTAGTCACGTTCTTCATTAGAGAGTTTCTTTTGATCGCGTGGATGCTTGTAGAAGATCAGCCAGGCCATAGCCCAGGCGAAGCTCAGCACGCCGGAGAGGATAAACGCCAGCTGCCAGCTGTGCATCACGATAGCCCATACCACCAGCGGCGGAGCAATCATCGCACCAATAGAAGAACCCACGTTGAAGTAGCCCACTGCGATAGAACGCTCTTTCGCCGGGAACCACTCGGATGCCGCTTTCAGACCCGCAGGGATCATCGCAGCTTCTGCCGCACCGACTGCGCCACGGGCCAGCGCCAGGCCGCCCCAGCTACCTGCCAGTGCGGTTGCGCCGCAGAAGATAGCCCATGTAACGGCGAAGACCGCGTAGCCAACTTTCGTCCCCAGAATATCCAGCACGTAGCCCGCTACCGGCTGCATGATGGTATAAGCCGCGGAGTAAGCCGCGATAATGTAGGAGTATTGTTGCGTGGAGATATGTAGCTCTTCCATCAGCGTCGGCGCAGCCGCCGCTATGGTGTTACGCGTCAGGTAGCCCAGCACGGTGCCAAGCGTCACCAGTGCGATCATGTACCAACGTAACCCTTTAATTTTACGCATGTAAAACCTCATCGTTATGTTATTGCCGCACCGGAGTACGGGCATCTCTACGGCAGGCGTGAGATGTTTATCAACGGGAGGGCGTTACCGGGATTACTCCCGGAACGGCCCGAACCTTGCCATAAGTAAACGTGCATAAGTCGGTATCCTTACCGCTGAGTCCGATGCCTTTGGCACCGGTAACGCAATCCGTCGGCTTATAATTTGCGACGGCGAAACGATAACTTGTCATACAGCTTTAAAAGGTGAGTGACATCACAAAAGTGTCAATATTTGTAAGGTCAATGTTTCCGCTCTGCCAGGCCAGAGCTGGCGCGGTGTTGAGCGACATTTACCACTTTGGACGTATATTATTTGTCGACGTTTATTGATCTAACTCACGAAAAAATCATCGGCCTCTGGAAATTGGTGTGATAACTTTGCAGCATCTGAACATCACTTTTCTGACGCACTCGTAAGCTCGTAAGAGGAAGACGATAATGACCCCGTTTATGACTGAAGATTTCCTGTTAGATACCGACTTTGCCCGCCGCCTGTACCACGATTACGCAAAAGACCAGCCGATTTTCGACTACCACTGCCATCTTCCGCCGCAGCAGGTTGCCGAAAATTACCGCTTCAAAAACCTGTATGACATCTGGCTGAAAGGTGACCACTACAAGTGGCGCGCCATGCGCACGAACGGCGTGGCGGAACGCCTCTGTACTGGCGATGCCTCCGATCGCGAAAAATTCGACGCCTGGGCCGCCACCGTCCCGCACACCATTGGTAACCCGCTGTACCACTGGACCCATCTGGAGCTGCGCCGTCCGTTTGGCATCACCGGCAAGCTGCTCTCTCCGGCAACGGCGGATGAGATCTGGAACGAATGCAATGAACTGCTGGCGCAGGACAAATTCTCTGCCCGCGGCATCATGAAGCAGATGAACGTCAAGATGGTCGGCACCACCGACGATCCTGTTGACTCTCTGGAGCATCACGCCGTTGTCGCCCAGGACAGCTCTTTTGACGTCAAAGTGCTGCCAAGCTGGCGCCCGGATAAAGCGTTCAACATTGAGCTGGCGACCTTTGCCGACTACATGGCGAAGCTGAGTGAAGTCTCCGATACCGAGATCCGCCGTTTCAACGATCTGCAAACCGCGCTGACGAAGCGCCTGGACCACTTTGCGGCGCACGGCTGTAAAGTCTCTGACCATGCCCTGGACGTGGTGCTGTTTGCGGAAGCGAACGAAGCCGAACTGGACAGCATTCTGGCGCGTCGTCTGGCGGGTGAAAGCCTGAACGAACACGAAGTGGCGCAGTTCAAAACCGCGGTACTGGTCTGGCTGGCGGCAGAATATGCCCGTCGCGGCTGGGTGCAGCAGTACCACATCGGCGCGCTGCGCAATAACAACCTGCGCCAGTTCAAACTGCTGGGTGCTGATGTTGGTTTCGACTCCATCAACGACCGTCCACTGGCGGAAGAGCTGTCAAAACTGCTGAGCAAACAGAACGAAGAGAACCTGCTGCCGAAAACCATCCTCTACTGCCTGAACCCACGCGATAACGAAGTGCTGGGCACCATGATCGGCAACTTCCAGGGCGAAGGGATGCCAGGCAAGATGCAGTTTGGTTCCGGCTGGTGGTTCAACGACCAGAAAGATGGCATGGAGCGTCAGATGACGCAGCTGGCGCAGCTCGGTCTGCTGAGCCGCTTTGTGGGGATGCTGACCGACAGCCGTAGCTTCCTGTCTTACACTCGCCATGAATATTTCCGCCGCATTTTGTGCCAGATGATTGGCCGCTGGGTCACCGCGGGCGAAGCCCCGGCCGACATCCAGCTGCTGGGCGAAATGGTGAGAAACATCTGCTTTAACAACGCACGCGACTACTTCGCTATTGAACTGAACTAAGGCCTTCTGAGGGTTGATATGCAATACATCAAGATCCATTCGCTGGATAACGTAGCGGTCGCGCTGGCCGACCTGAGCGAAGGGCTGGAAGTGACGTTTGACAACCAGACCGTCACGCTGCGCCAGGACGTTGCGCGCGGGCACAAGTTCGCTCTGCAATCCATTGCCAAAGGGGAGAACGTCGTCAAATACGGTCTGCCTATCGGCCATGCGCTGGCGGATATCGCGGCGGGTGAGTTTATTCATTCTCACAATACGCGCACCAATCTGAGCGATCTGGATGAGTACAGCTATCAACCTGAGTTGCAGGCTGAAGGCAGCCAGGCGGCAGATCGTGATGTCCAGATCTACCGCCGTGCCAGCGGCGAGGTGGGGATCCGCAATGAACTGTGGATCCTGCCGACCGTCGGCTGCGTCAACGGCATTGCCCGTCAGATCCAGAGCCGGTTCCTGAAAGAGACCAATCAGACAGAGGGCACGGACGGCGTCCACCTGTTCAGCCACACCTATGGCTGCTCCCAGCTGGGGGACGATCACATCAACACCCGCACCATGCTGCAAAACATGGTACGTCACCCGAACGCCGGAGCGGTGCTGGTGATCGGCCTGGGCTGTGAGAACAACCAGGTCGATGCCTTCCGCGAAACGCTGGGGGACTTCGATCCGGCACGTGTGCACTTCATGGTGTGTCAGCATCAGGACGATGAAGTGGAAGCGGGCCTGGAGCATCTGCACCAGCTGTATGAAGTGATGCGCCACGACCAGCGCGAAGCGGGCAAGCTGAGCGAGCTGAAGTTTGGTCTGGAGTGCGGCGGCTCGGATGGGCTGTCCGGCATTACGGCTAACCCGATGCTGGGTCAGTTCTCCGATTACGTCATCAGCAACGGCGGCACTACCGTGCTGACCGAAGTGCCGGAGATGTTTGGTGCAGAGCGCATCCTGATGAGCCACTGCCGCGACGAAGCGACATTTGAAAAGACCGTCACCATGGTGAACGACTTCAAACAGTACTTTATCGCGCACAACCAGCCGATTTACGAAAACCCATCGCCGGGTAACAAAGCGGGCGGGATCACCACCCTCGAAGAGAAATCCCTCGGTTGCACCCAGAAAGCGGGCGCCAGCCAGGTGGTGGACGTGCTGCGTTACGGCGAGCGGCTGCAAACCCACGGTCTGAACCTGTTAAGCGCCCCGGGCAACGATGCTGTCGCCACCAGCGCCCTGGCGGGTGCGGGCTGTCATATGGTGCTGTTCAGCACCGGTCGCGGCACACCGTACGGCGGCTTTGTGCCAACGGTGAAAATCGCCACCAACAGCGAGCTGGCTGCGAAGAAAAAGCACTGGATCGATTTTGACGCGGGCCAGCTGATCCATGGCAAAGCCATGCCGCAGCTGTTAACGGAGTTTGTGGATGTGATTGTTGATATCGCCAACGGCAAACAGACCTGCAACGAGAAAAACGACTTCCGCGAGCTGGCGATCTTTAAGAGTGGTGTAACGCTGTAAGTGTGTTTGCCGGGCGGCACTGCGTTTGCCTGGCTTATGATAGTAAAAGGCCCGGTCACTGACCGGGCCTTTTTTATTAGCTGCGCAGCGCGTTTTTCGCCAGACGCGCATCTTCAGCCTGACAGGCTGCGGCGGTAAACAGCACGTCAGTCGAGGAGTTCAGCGCCGTTTCGCAGGAGTCCTGCAGCACGCCAATGATAAAGCCCACCGCCACCACCTGCATGGCCACCTCATTCGGGATACCGAACATATTACAGGCCAGCGGGATCAGCAGCAGCGAACCGCCTGCCACACCCGATGCGCCACAGGCGCACAGCGATGCCACGACGCTCAACAGCAGCGCAGTAAGCAGATCCACAGGGATACCCAGGGTATGCACCGCCGCTAAGGTCAGCACGGTGATGGTGATCGCCGCACCTGCCATATTGACGGTCGCACCCAGCGGAATGGAGACGGAGTAAGTATCACGATCCAGGTTCAGCTTCTCGGCCAGCGCCATGTTCACCGGAATGTTTGCCGCAGAGCTGCGGGTGAAGAAGGCGTACACGCCGCTCTCACGCAGGCAGGTCAGCACCAGCGGATACGGGTTACGGCGGATCTGCCAGAACACCAGCAGCGGGTTGATCACCAGCGCCACCAGCAGCATACAGCCGACAAGCACAACCAGCAGCTGCGCGTAGCCCCACAGCGCGTCAAAACCGGTCGTCGCCAGGGTGGAGGAGACCAGGCCGAAGATCCCGATGGGCGCAAAGCGGATCACCAGTTTCACCATAAAGGTCACCGCGTTGGACATATCGTTCACCAGGTTTTTGGTGGTCTCGTTACCGTGGCGAAGCGCGAAGCCCAGACCAATCGCCCAGACCAGGATGCCGATGTAGTTGGCATTCATCAGCGCCGTGATGGGGTTGGATACCATGCTCATCAACAGGCCGCGCAGCACTTCCACAATGCCGGACGGTGGTGTGATATCACCGGCCGCGCTGGTCAGATGCAGCGTGGATGGGAACAGGAAGCTGAATACCACCGCCGTCAGCGCGGCAGAGAAGGTGCCCAGAAGATACAGGAAGAGAATAGGGCGAATGTTAGTTTTTTGTCCGTGTTGGTGGTTGGCAATCGACGCCATCACCAACATCAGCACCAGTACCGGCGCGACGGCTTTCAGTGCGCCAACGAACAGGGTGCCGAGCAGTCCCGTGGCTTCAGCAGCAGGTTTTGACACCATAGCCAGCAGAATACCCAGTACCAACCCGACCAGAATTTGTTTAACGAGGCTGCCTTGCGCCAGGCGCGCGAACAGACCGCTTGATTGTGTGCTCATACGTTATTCCTGAGTGAAATTGCGTTCCATCCTGGATGTGCTCTTAGTCACATTTATGTCCGGATGTAAGTATTTGTTTGCCTGGTTGAGTATCAGGGAAAGCAGCGCAAGGCGGAAGAGTAAAATGCTGGATTTTACGTGTCACATCATATTTTTTAACTACTGCGTTACAAAAGTGTGTTCGCCCTCTCCCTGTGGGAGAGGGCCGGGGTGAGGGCATCAGACCGCACCAACCCCCCTTTACTGCATCTGCTGCTTCTTATCGTTCCGGTGGTTAACCCAGGCGTTGATAATCAGGGTCAGGACCAGGATGCCAAACACCACGCCCAGAGAGATGGCGATCGGGATATGGTAGAAATCGACAATCATCATCTTGATACCGATAAACACCAGGATCACCGACAGGCCGTACTTCAGCATGGTGAAGCGCTCCGCTACACCCGCCAGCAGGAAGTACATGGCACGCAGGCCGAGGATGGCAAACAGGTTCGACGTCAGCACGATGAACGGGTCAGTGGTCACCGCAAAGATCGCCGGGATGCTATCGACCGCGAAAATCACGTCGCTCAGCTCAACCATGATCAGCACCAGCAGCAGCGGCGTTGCGAAGAGCAGCCCGTTCTTACGCACAAAGAAGTGCTCGCTCTCGATGGTGTCGGTCATGCGCAGATGACCGCGGATCCAGCGCACCAGCGGCTTCTCGCCAATACCGGTTTCGTCTTCCTTCGCCAGCGCCATCTTCACACCGGTGAACAGCAGGAAGGCGCCGAAGATATAGAGCAGCCATTCGAACTGCGAAATCAGCCAGCTACCTGCGAAGATCATGATGGTACGCAGCACGATCGCGCCCAACACGCCATACACCAACACACGACGCTGCAAAGCAGCCGGTACGGCAAAGTAGCTAAACAGCATCAGCCAGACGAAAACGTTATCCACCGCGAGGGCTTTTTCAATCAGATAGCCGGTGAGGAAGGCCAGCGCCTGCGGATCGGCCACCGCGCGACCCTGAGTGACAGAGAGATACCACCAGAAGGCAGCACAGAAAAGCAAGGAGAGGGAGACCCACACCAGCGACCAGGCGGCCGCCTGTTTCATGGTCATGCCATGTGCGCCACGACGCCCCTGTAAAAAGAGATCGATCGCCAGCATGATCACGACCACGACTGCGAATCCGCCCCACATCAGCGGAGTACCGACAGTATTCATACAATTTTCCTTACGCGTAAAAAACAAAAACGGCTAGGGTCAGAAGACGATAGCCGTTGCGTTTTTTATGCATAGACCTCGCCTTCCGGCAAGGTCTCACTTACAACAAGAAAGGAATACGTTAATCGCATTCCTTTTTCGTTGCCCGGCGACCGGATGCGGTATTAAACGCATCGTAATGACGATCCACCGGCAAGGAAGTTACTCCCCTTTGCAAGTAACAAAATATGTCAGGCCATTGATTTCGTCAATGGCCTGCACGGATTCATTACACAGCTTTACGCGGTAACTTCTGCGTTCAGGCCATCCGCCGGGAATACCACCCCCGTCTGACGACGGATCTCGGTCTGCAGCTTCGCCGTGGTACGGCTCACCGCAAGGCCTGGATGGTTCACTTCCTGGGTTTCAACCAGACGCGCGAACACCTCTGCCTCATACAGCATAGTGTTGATATGTTGAGGCTGCGTCAGCTCCTGGGCTTTACCGCCGCGCGGCACGTAGCTCAGCTTCTGGCACTCGGAGATTTTCTCGATCACCAGCGAGCCGTTCTCGCCCTGGATTTCACTCGGCAGCACCGAATCGCTCACCTTGGAGTGCTGCAGCGTGACGCTGAAATCCCCGTAGTCCAGCACCACCAGACCGTGGGCATCCACGCCGCTCTCCAGCAGGCTGGCAGTAGCCTGAACCCCGTGCGGCTCGCCCCACAGCGCGACCGCCGAGGCCAGGCAGTAGAAGCCGATGTCCATAATCGAGCCATTAGAGAAGGCCGGATTAAAGGTGTTCGGATTCTCGCCGTCGAGATAACGCTGATAGCGTGACGAATACTGGCAGTAGTTAATAAAGGCTTTGCGCATGCGGCCCAGTTTGGGCAGCGACTGTTGCAGCAGCAGGAAATTGGGCAGGCTGGCGGTTTTGAAAGCTTCGAACAGCACAACCTGATTTTCCCGCGCCAGCTGAATGGCGGCTTCCACCTCATCGATATTCGAGGCCAGCGGTTTCTCGCAAATCACATGTTTTTTGTGGCTGAGGAACAGCGTCGTCTGCGGGAAATGCAGTGAATTTGGGCTGGCAATATAGACCGCGTCGATGGCATCGCTTTGCGCCATCGCCTCCAGAGAGGTAAACAGATGCTCGACGAGATAGTCGTTAGCAAAGGCCTGCGCCTGTTCAAGGCTGCGGGAATAGACTGCGGTAAGTTTATATTTGCCGGTCTCATGGGCGGCATCGACGAACTGACGCGTGATCCAGTTCGTCCCAATGACTGCGAAACGTATCATAAACGTTCACGAACTCCGTTGCTGGGAACCTGTTGCCACTGTAGCACGTGATAATGACAAAACTTGTGCGCTATAGCGATAAATGCGTCAGCCACAGGCGAGTATCAAACTCCAGCTGGTGGTATTGCGGCTCCATATGACAGCACAGGGAGTAGAACGCCTTGTCGTGTTCTTTCTCTTTCAGGTGTGCCAGCTCGTGAACCACAATCATGCGCAAAAAGGCTTCCGGCGCGTTGCGGAACACCGTCGCCACGCGGATCTCGGCTTTGGCTTTCAGTTTGCCGCCCTGCACGCGGGAGATGGCGGTATGCAGACCCAGCGCGTTTTTCAGCACGTGGATTTTGTTGTCGTACATCACCTTGTTGATCGGGGGCGCGCTCTTCAGATATCGGTTTTTCAGATCCTGCGTATACTGCCAGAGGGCTTTATCGGTCGCGAAATCGTGGGTTCCCGGATAGCGTTTTTCCAGCACCGCCCCCAGTTTTTGCTCGGCAATCAAGGTGCGGACCTGGGAAAGCAGATGCTCCGGGTAGCCCTGGAGATAAGTCAGCTGGTTCATTAAAGCCCCAAAATAATGTGAAAACAGGTATGCCCGTCATCCTTCACATTGCCTCTGTGTTGGCTGCGTCTGCTCACCCCTTTCACTGACTTGTGTCAGCGCCTGGGGATCCTCAGACTTGCTGCTTTAATGCAACGTGAATGATTTTGGGTATATACTCTCGCACCCTTTTCAGGGATAACGCCGAAATTTTACCATTCAGGAGGGCCGATGAGCCACTTAGACAACGGTTTCCGTTCACTCGACTTAAAACGTTTCCCGGAAACGGACGACGTTAACCCGCTTCAGGCGTGGGAAGCGGCGGATGAATATCTGCTGCAACAGTTGGATGACACTGAAATCAGCGGCCCGGTTCTGATCCTGAATGATGCTTTTGGCGCATTGGGTTGTGCGCTGGCCGAACACTCGCCTTACAGCATCGGTGATTCCTACCTGAGCGAGCTGGCGACGCGCGAGAATTTACGCCACAACGATATCGCTGAATCCAGCGTTAAGTTCCTCGACAGCACCGCGGAATACCCGCAGGCGCCAGGCGTCGTGCTGATTAAGATCCCAAAAACCATGGCGCTGCTGGAGCAGCAACTGCGTGCGCTGCGTAAGGTAGTGACGCCTGAGACGCGCATTATTGCCGGTGCCAAAGCGCGCGATATCCACACCTCGACGATTGCGCTGTTCGAGAAAGTGCTGGGGCCAACCACCACTACCCTGGCGTGGAAAAAAGCGCGCCTGATCAACTGTACGTTTAGTTCTCCACAGCTGGCTGACGCGCCGGAAACCCTGAGCTGGAAGCTGGAAGGCACCGACTGGACTATCCACAACCACGCGAACGTCTTCTCTCGCACCGGGCTGGACATCGGAGCGCGTTTCTTCATTGAACATCTGCCGGAAAACCTGGAAGGGGAGATCGTCGATCTCGGCTGCGGTAACGGGGTGATCGGTCTGACGTTGCTGGCGAAGAACCCGGAGGCCAGCGTGGTCTTTAGCGATGAATCGCCGATGGCGGTGGCATCCAGCCGCCTGAACGTGGAAACGAACATGCCAGAGGCGCTGGATCGCTGCGAGTTCATGATCAACAACGCGCTCTCCGGCGTGGAGCCATTCCGCTTCAACGCCGTGTTCTGTAACCCGCCGTTCCACCAGAAGCACGCCCTGACCGATAACGTTGCCTGGGAGATGTTCCACCACGCGCGCCGCTGCCTGAAGATCAACGGCGAGCTGTACATCGTGGCCAACCGCCACCTGGACTATTTCCACAAGCTGAAGAAGATTTTCGGCAACTGCACCACCGTGGCGACGAACAGTAAGTTCGTGGTGCTGAAAGCGGTGAAGCTGGGGCGTCGTCGGTAAGATTGTTTTTACCCTTCATCCCTTTACCCCTCACCCTAACCCTCTCCCCAGAGGGGAGAGGGGACTGATCGGTGCGGCCTTTTCCTGGGGAGAGGAAACCGTTCGGTGTGGCCTTTTTCCTGGGAGAGGAAACCGTTCGGTGCCGCCTTTTTCCTGGGAGGGGAAACCGTTCGGTGCCGCCTTTTTCCTGGGAGGGGAAACGGCTCGGGGCTATCTTTTCCGCCTCGCCCCTTTGGGGAGAGGGCCGGGGTGAGGGGCAAAATCAAATTTCAAGAGCCAGCGTCGTCCCCTGGGCAATCGCCCGCCTTGCATCCAGCTCCATCGCCACATCACACCCGCCAATCAGATGCACCGCCTTGCCCGCCTCGCGCAGCGGCTCAGCCAGATCGCGCTTCGGCTCCTGCCCGGCACACAGAATCACATGATCCACCGCCAGCAGCTGCGGTTCACCGCCGATCAGCACATGCAGCCCCTCGTCGTCGATCTTCTGATAACTCACGCCCGGGATCATCTTCACGCCGCGCGCGAGCAGGGTGGCGCGATGGATCCAGCCGGTGGTTTTCCCCAGCCCTTCGCCCGGTTTGCTGGCTTTGCGCTGCAACATCACTATCTGGCGCGGGCTTTTCGGCAGTTGCGGCCCTTCTGGCCGTAAACCGCCCACCTGATTCAGGCTGGTGTCGATACCCCACTCCTCGCAGAATTCCGCAATGTTCTGGCTGGTTGGCTCGCCCGACTGGCTCAGATACATGGCGGTATCAAACCCAATGCCGCCACAGCCGATAATCGCCACCTTATCACCCACCGGCGCTTTATCGCGTAGCACGTCGAGATAGCTCAGCACCTTAGGATGATCGATGCCGTCGATCGCCGGGGTACGCGGGGCGATCCCGGAGGCGAGGATCACCTCATCGAACTCCATAAGATCCGACGCATTCACAAAATGGTTCAGCCGCAGATCCACGCCCGTCAGGTCGATCATCCGGCGGTAGTAGCGCAGGGTTTCGTAGAACTCCTCTTTGCCGGGGATCTGTTTGGCGATATTAAATTGCCCACCGATCTCAGCCAGGGCATCAAAGAGCGTCACGCTGTGCCCGCGGGCGGCGGCATTCACCGCAAACGCCAGCCCGGCGGGGCCAGCGCCCACCACGGCGAGCCGTTTTTGGGTGACGGCAGGCGTGACGGGCATTTTGGTTTCATGGCAGGCGCGCGGGTTGACGAGACAAGAGGTGACTTTACCCACGAAGATCTGATCCAGACAGGCCTGGTTGCAGCCTATACAGGTGTTGATCTCATCCGCGCGACCGCTTTGCGCTTTAGAGAGGATCTCAGCATCGGCGAGGAATGGCCGCGCCATCGACACCATATCGGCATCGCCCTTCGCCAGCAGATCGTCTGCCACCTGGGGATCGTTAATGCGGTTGGTGGTCACCAGCGGGATCGACACCTTGCCTTTCAGCCTGCGCGTCACCCAACTGAATGCCGCCCGTGGCACCGGCGTGGCGATAGTCGGGATCCGCGCCTCGTGCCAGCCGATCCCGGTATTAATAATGGTTGCGCCTGCGGCTTCAATGGCCTGCGCCAGCTGGACGGTCTCCTCAAAGGTGCCGCCGCCTTCCACCAGGTCGAGCATCGACAGACGATAGACAATAATAAAATCGCTGCCGACACGTTCACGCACCGCACGCACCACTTCTACCGCAAAGCGCATCCGGCGGGCATAGTCGCCGCCCCATTCGTCCTCGCGCTGGTTAGTGCGCGCGGCGAGAAATTCGTTAATCAGATAGCCTTCGGAACCCATCACCTCTACGCCGTCGTAACCGGCTTCACGCGCCAGCGCAGCGCAGCGGGCAAAGTCATCAATCAGGGCGAGGATGTCATCATGGGTGAGGGCGTGGGGCGTAAAGCGGTTGATCGGGGCCTGGATCGCCGACGGCGCCACCAGGTTTGGCTGGTAGCTGTAGCGTCCGGTATGCAGAATTTGCAGGGCGATTTTGCCGCCCTCGTTGTGTACCGCGTCAGTCACGATCCGGTGGTGCGGCAGCTGTGCCACATCGTTCAGCATCGCGCCGCCCTCCATCGTCACGCCGGAGGAGGCAGGCGCGACGCCGCCAGTGACGATCAGCGCTACGCCGTGGCGCGCGCGTTCGGCATAAAACGCTGCCAGGCGCTCAGGGCCGTCCGGGCGCTCCTCCAGCCCGGTATGCATCGAGCCCATCAGCACGCGATTTTTGAGCGTGGTAAACCCCAGATCGAGGGGGGCGAATAGCGACGGGTAGCGGCTCATAGTCTCTTCCAGTGTTAATTTATTGTTATGTGGTCGGATGAGTTACTAATTTAGCCAGCAGCAGCAGAAAGGTAAAAGCGGGATCGAATGATTGTGATAGATCTCAAAGAACTTTGCCCCTCACCCCGGCCCTCTCCCCAAAGGGGCGAGGGGGAAAAGACCGCACCGAGCAGTTCGCTCTCCCGTATGGGCGAGGAGGGAAAGACCGCACCGAGCAGCTCCCTCTCCCTAAAGAG
>NZ_JBICLV010000021.1:0-308 GCF_043105735.1 Leclercia sp. GLN_9 | reverse complement strand
AAGGAGGTGATCCAACCGCAGGTTCCCCTACGGTTACCTTGTTACGACTTCACCCCAGTCATGAATCACAAAGTGGTAAGCGCCCTCCCGAAGGTTAAGCTACCTACTTCTTTTGCAACCCACTCCCATGGTGTGACGGGCGGTGTGTACAAGGCCCGGGAACGTATTCACCGTAGCATTCTGATCTACGATTACTAGCGATTCCGACTTCATGGAGTCGAGTTGCAGACTCCAATCCGGACTACGACGCACTTTATGAGGTCCGCTTGCTCTCGCGAGGTCGCTTCTCTTTGTATGCGCCATTGTAG
>NZ_JBICLV010000020.1:0-37145 GCF_043105735.1 Leclercia sp. GLN_9 | reverse complement strand
GGCTGAGGGATCCCCCATAAAAATGGGCACGATCGGCTCCCTCTCCCCTTTGGGGAGAGGGTTGGGGTGAGGGGGAACATGCGACTCAGGTGGCGGTTCCGTTCACCTTAGGTTCTGCACTTCTCTGCCAGCCGCGTCACCCGTGAACGTGTGAAGAGGGCTCGCCGCCGCCCCCTTCACAATCCCGGCTCCCGGCCAGGAAAATCGCCGCGTCGCGGTTCACTCAGCTTATTCCTCCAGGCTTTCGGGTCGGGCACCAGCCTGCATCCCTGCAGGCTATGCCCTCTCGGCGCGTCCCTGCGCCTCGCCCCGGCCTTACGGAAACGCTTCGTCGATTTTCAGCCGGACAGGGGAGTCGCTGTAAGTTGTTTAAAATATTGTGATTATTTTATTGCTTTAAGGGCAAATGACTGGGGATCCCTCAGCCCACGGGGAGAGGGAGAAACCTTAATCCAGCATCAGTACCATCCCGTCATACCCCGCCTCGATTCCCTCCGGCAGCGGGTTGTCCATCATCCACACGTCAAACTGATGGCTGATATGGGTCAGGATCACCTGTGGACACCCGATCACCGCGTTCAACGCAACAACGGTATTCAAATCACAATGGTTGCGCGGCATCTCGTCCCGCGGCTCGTGGCTGCAGTCAATCACCATCACCTGCGGGTGGTTGTTAACTAAAAACTTCACCGTTTTCTCCGGCAGCCCGGCGGTATCAGAAAGCCAGGCCACCCGGCTGTAGGCGCTCTCCAGCAGGTAGCCAAACGTCAGCTTCGAATGGTTGAGCGGCAGCGGTGTCACCCGCAGGCCCTGGAGTTCAAACACCACAAATGGCTCCAGCGTATGGCTAAAGTCGAGGATGCCGGGATGCTTAAACAGATCGTCGCAGCCCGCTTCGTCCGGCGGGCCGTACACCGGGATGGTCGCGCCCACGCCCCAGCGCAGCGGGAACAGCCCCTGGACATGATCCATATGGTAGTGAGTGAGCAAAAACTGCTGAAAACTGCCCGCGGGCCAGTCGTCCATCAGGTGGGGGATCCCCGCATCCAGCAGCGTAATCGCGTCGTTGAATTTGACCACCGCGCTACAGGGACGGCGACGATAGTCGTCCTGCAAACGCGCCCGACGGCAGGCCGGACAGTCGCAGCCAAAAGCGGGCACCAGTTGGGCACCGCCGGTGCCTGTTAACGTAATGGTCAGACTCATAGCGCCCCCTTACAGCGGTTTGGTGAAGCGAAAATGGCTCTGTGTGTACCCTTCACGAAGGTAAAAGCGATGCGCGTCGAGGCGCTTTACGCTGGTGGAAAGCTCCGTCATCTCTGCGCCAGCCTGGCGCGCAAATTCCTCGGCCCAGGCCAGCAGCTGGCTACCCACCTTCAGTCCCCGCGCCTGCGGCATGACGACCAGCTCCTGAATTTCGCCGATCCAGTTGGCATGATGCAAATGAAACTGCATATGCAGGCCGATCATGCCGATAATGTGCCCATTCTGTTCGGCCAACTGGTAACGCATGTTGTGATCCAGCAGGTTGGCCGCAAAACCGGCGTGAAAAGCCGATCTGTCCAACTCGGCCTGTTTTAGTTCGCAAATCAGGCCGTATACCGCGTCAACGTCCTCCGCAGTGGCGGGACGCAACTCACACTCAGGCATGGTTTTTCTCCTTCTGGTGGATCAGTGAAAGAAAGTTATCGACGGACTGAAGCAAACTGCCGTCGTTATTCAGGACAGGGCAGTGGGACGGAGTGTAGCGCGCGGCGCGCTCCAGCCGCTGGTCGATCTCTCTGGCGTTCTCCCGGCCACGGCGTTGCAGGCGCTGGCGCAGAATGTCTGGAGACACCTGCAGGCAGACGGGCAGCAGCGCCCCGGCATAACGCGCCTGAGCCTGTGGAAGATGCGCGCGCGAACCGTTCACGACCACATCAAACCCCGCGTGTAGCCACAGGTCGATCTCCAGGCCCACCCCATAATAATAGCCGTTAGCGTGCCAGCTCAGGGCAAACAGTTGCTGCCCTGCGCGGGTAAAAAACTCTGGCTCGCTGAGGGCGATGTGGTTTTCACTCCCCGCGCTGGCGGGGCGGGTAATGTAGCGATGCGCTACCAGCAGTTGCGGGTGTGTCTGCTGGCGCAATGCTGCCAGCAGACTGTCTTTACCGGAGCCGGACGGCCCCATTAACCAGATCACTCTTCTCATCAGAACACCCGTTTTCCCTGACGCCAGACGTGGTCGATATGAATATGCTCGCCTTTGCGGTGCGCCAGCACCAGGTCCGCGCGTTTGCCTTCGCCAATCACCCCGCGATCGTGCAGGTTCAGAGCCTGCGCCGGGTTTTTTGTCACCAGACGGATCGCCTGCGGCAGGGTAAAGCCGTTGCCTGTATCGTCGGCCACCCGGAACGCCGCATCCAGCAGGCTGGCGGGGTAGTAATCGGAGGAGAGAATGTCCAGCAGCCCGAGCGATGCCAGCGAACTGGCCGCCACGTTGCCGGAGTGCGATCCGCCGCGCACGATGTTGGGGGCGCCCATCAGGACGTTCATCCCGTGCTGGCGGGACGCTTCTGCGGCTTCAAAGGTGGTGGGGAATTCGGCGATCACGCTGCCGAGCTGGTGCGACTCCAGCACATGATCCGCCGTGGCATCGTCGTGGCTGGCCAGGGCGATGTGTCGCTCCCGGCACAGCGCGGCAATGGCCTGGCGATTGGGCTGCGACCAGCGGGCGGCAAGCTGAAGCTGCTCCTCTTCGTAGCGCGCCATCTGCTCGTCATTGAGAGAGTATTTTCCCTGATAATATTCGCGGTACTTTTCTATATTGGCGAACTGGCGCTGGCCGGGGGAGTGATCCATCAGCGACACCAGGGTCACCGGCTCGCGGCCAACCAGCTTCTCGAACAGCGGCAGGGTGGTGTGATGGGGCAGCTCGCAGCGCAGATGCAGACGATGCTCGGCGCGGTTGAGGCCGCGTTTTTGCGTCTCTTCCACGGCGTTGATCATCTTCTCCAGATTCTCCAGACGGTCGCCGCCGTCGCGCACGTCGCCAATCGCCACCGCGTCCAGCACGGTGGTGATCCCGCTGGCGACCATCATCCCGTCGTGGCTACTCATTGCCGAGTGGGCCGGCCAGTCCACCTTTGGCCGCGGGGTGAAGAATTTGTCCATGTTGTCGGTGTGCAGCTCAATCAGCCCCGGCAGCAGCCAGCCGCCGTCGCCGTCCATCGCCTGTGGCGAGCGGCTCGGGGTTTCGGCAAAAGCCCGAATGACGCCGTCCTGAACCTCGATGGAGCCGTCAACGACCTCGTTTTCCAGCACCAGTTTTACGTTGTTTACGATCATGCGGTGATCCCCATCGGGTGCAGACGATCCGCCACGCGATCCCGCACTGCATCGTCGTGGAAGATCCCGACGATCGCCGCGCCGCGCGCTTTGGCCTCTTCGATCAATTCAATGACTGCCGCGCTGTTTTTCGCATCCAGCGAGGCCGTCGGTTCATCGAGCAGTAAAATCGGGTAGTCGACGATAAAGCCGCGGGCGATGTTTACCCGCTGCTGCTCGCCGCCGGAAAAGGTCGAAGGAGCGAGATGCCACAGGCGCTCCGGTACGTTGAGGCGCGTCAGCAGGCTGGCGGCTTTGGCGGCGCAAGTCTCGCGCGGTACGCCAAGATCCAGCAAGGGCTGCATCACCACTTCGAGCGCCGGGACGCGCGGGATGACCCGTAAAAACTGGCTCACCCAACCGATGGTGGTGCGCCTGACATCCCGCACCTTGCGCGCCGGGGCCTGCACCAGATCCACCCATTCATCGCCGTGACGGACATGAATGTGCCCTTCGTCAGGCAGATAGTTGGCGTACAGGGAGCGCAGCAGCGTGGATTTTCCACTGCCGGAGTGGCCGTGCAGCACCACGCATTCGCCATTGTTGACCTCCAGAGAGGCATTTTGCAGCACCGGCAGGCGGACGCCGTTTTGCTGGTGGAGCACAAAGGTTTTACTGACGTTTTCTACGCGGATCATAATAGGTTCCTGGGTCCGATTGCCGGGTAAGCCACAGCCGCCACCCGGCAAAAATCAGTTCTGCAATACCGATGACACCAGCAGCTGGGTGTACGGATGATGGGGATCGTCGAGCACGCGGTCGGTTAGCCCACTTTCCACCACCTCGCCGCTCTTCATCACCAGCAGGCGGTCTGCCAGCAAACGGGCAACGCCTAAATCGTGGGTGACAATCACCACGGCCAGGTTCAGTTCCACCACCAGACCGCGCAGCAGATCCAGCAAACGCGCCTGAACAGACACGTCCAGCCCACCGGTGGGTTCATCCATAAACACCAGCTTCGGATGCGTGACCAGGTTGCGGGCAATCTGCAGCCGCTGCTGCATTCCCCCGGAGAAGGTGGTCGGCAGGTCATCGATGCGCGAGGCCGGAATTTCCACCTCTTCCAGCCAGTGCTGGGCGGTGGCGCGGATGTTGCCGTAGTGTCGCGCGCCGGTCGCCATCAGCCTTTCACCGATGTTGCCCCCCGCCGACACCTGACGGCGCAGGCCATCCATCGGGTGCTGATGCACCACTCCCCACTCGGTGCGCAGCAGGCGGCGGCGGTCGGCCTCGCTCATGCCATACAGCGACTGGTCTTCATACAAAATCTCGCCGTTCTGCGGGGCCAGACGCGCGGAGATCGCCTTCAGCAGGGTGGTTTTGCCGGAGCCGGACTCGCCGACAATCCCCAGCACTTCGCCCGGCCACAGGTCGAACGACACGCCGCTGAAGCCTTTGCCCGGCGCATAGAGGTGGGTCAGGTTATTGACCGAAAGCAACGGTTTCATTGGCTGAGGGCCTCGCTCTGTTGGCGGCAGTAATCCGTGTCGGAGCAAACAAACATCCGCTTGCCCGTGTCATCCAGTACCACTTCATCGAGATAGCTGTGTTTCGATCCGCAGATGGCGCACGGCTCGTCCCACTCCTGCACCGTAAACGGGTGGTCATCGAAGTCGAGGCTCTCGACCCGCGTGTAGGGCGGCACGGCGTAAATACGCTTCTCGCGTCCGGCCCCGAACAGCTGCAATGCGGGCATCATGTCCATCTTCGGGTTATCGAATTTCGGGATCGGGGAGGGGTCCATCACGTAGCGTCCGTTGACCTTCACCGGGTAGGCGTAGGTCGTGGCGATATGGCCGAAGCGGGCGATGTCTTCGTACAGCTTCACCTGCATCACGCCATACTCTTCCAGGGCGTGCATGGTGCGGGTTTCGGTTTCGCGCGGCTCGATAAAGCGCAGCGGCTCCGGGATCGGAACCTGGAAAATCAAAATCTGATCTTCGGTGAGTGGGGTTTCCGGGATGCGGTGGCGGGTCTGGATCAGCGTGGCGTCTTCGGTGCGCTCGGTGGTGTTCACCCCGGTAACGCGCTGGAAGAACTGGCGGATCGACACCGCATTGGTGGTGTCGTCGGCGCCCTGGTCGATGACCTTCAGCACGTCCGCTTCGCCAATCACGCTGGCGGTGATCTGAATACCGCCTGTGCCCCAGCCGTAAGGCATCGGCATTTCACGCCCGCCGAACGGCACCTGATAGCCAGGAATGGCCACCGCTTTGAGGATGGCGCGGCGGATCATGCGTTTGGTTTGTTCATCCAGATAAGCAAAGTTATAGCCGCTGAGGTTAGCCATTTTTGCGCTCCCGTTGCAGACGTTTCAGTAGCTCCAGTTCAGCCTGGAAATCGACGTAATGCGGCAGCTTGAGGTGCGAGACAAACCCGGCGGCCTCCACATTATCCGCGTGGGCCAGCACAAACTCTTCGTCCTGCGCCGGGCCGCTGATGTTCTCGTCATAGTCCGGGGCCTGGAGGGCGCGATCCACCAGCGCCATGGCCATGGCCTTGCGCTCGCCCATGCCGAATACCAGCCCGTAGCCGCGGGTGAAGTGCGGCGGCTCCTCCTCTGGGGCGATAAAGCCATTGACCATTTCGCATTCTGTCATCAGCAGTTCGCCGACGTTCACCGCAAATCCCAGCTCTTCCGGCACAATCTCCACATTGATATAGCCGCTGCGAATTTCACCGGCGAACGGATGGTTACGCCCGTAGCCGCGTTGGGTGGAGTAGGCCAGCGCCAGCAGATAGCCCTCGTCACCGCGCATCAGCTGTTGCAGGCGCGAGGCCCGCGAGCAGGGATAGACCGGCGGGGTGCGGGTGATGTCGTCCGGCTCGTCGCCGCGATCTTCTTCCGCTTTCGCCAGCCCCTGGTTTGCCAGCAGGCTAAAGACGTGCGGGGAGGCGGAGGATTGCGCCTCGCTGCTGTTCAACTGCGGGGCCTCGCCATTCGCCAACAGGGTGAAATCGAGCAGGCGGTGGGTGTAGTCGTAGGTGGGGCCGAGCAGCTGTCCACCGGGGATATCTTTATACACCGCCGAAATGCGCCGCTCGAGGCGCATATCCGCCGTTTTCAGCGGCTCACTTACCGCCAGCTTTGCCAGCGTGGTGCGGTAGGCGCGCAGCAGGAAGATGGCTTCGACGTTATCGCCGCTGGCCTGTTTCAGCGCCAGCGCCGCCAGCTCGCGGTCGGCAATGCCGCCTTCGGTCATGACCCGGTCGACGGCAAGGTTGAGCTGCTGTTCTATCTGGGCGACGCTCAGCTCGGGAAGCTGCTCATCACCCCGGCGTCTGTGTTCCTGCAAGGCATGGGCGGCGGCGATCGCCTTCTCGCCCCCTTTGACGGCAACGTACATCAGCACACCTCCACATGGGTGGTGCGTGGGATCGCCAGCAGGCGTTCGCCGCAGGTCAACAGCAGGTCGATCCCCAGCGGGAACGGGTGCGGGCGCTCGGTCAGCTCATGAATAATGCACTCCGGCAATTGCGGGGCGACCATCCGCTCCTCGGCGATCCCGGCGCCGGTCAGGCGCAGCATGCGGCCACCGCTCAGGCTCGGCACCTGCAAAATCAGGGTGGCGCTGGTCTCCGGTGCCACGGCGCTGCCTTCGCTCAGGGCGTTAAGCTGCTCGTGGCCGATCTGCTCGTCGGCGACGGCGAACACCGCCATCTGGGGTTGATCCACCAGCGGGGCGCTGGTGTGAAAACGCAGGTTCGAGCTGACGATATCGTTACTAACCGCGCCCGACAGCCAGACCGGGGTGTCGTTGTCGGCCAGCGTCAGCAGCACACTGGTGGTGGCGAGGTTCAGCGGCTGCCAGCCGTGTTTTAACTGGTGCAGGGAGACGATCACCCCCGGTTCGCTCATCGCTTTCAGCAGACGGCGAAAACTGTGTTGGGCATCCTGCACGGCAAGGGTAAAAGCGGGTTGAAGGGTCATGCGTTGTCTCCGCGAACGAGCGTAAAGAAGTCGACCCGGCTGGTGTTCACCTCGGCCTGACGCGCGGCAAGGCGTGCGGCGCGGTCGGCTTCCAGCGGGGCAATAAGGGTTTCCATCAAGGTCTGGAAGTGGGGCGCTTCCTGCAACAGGGCATCCACAACAGCGCACTGCTCGGCATGCGGTTTGTTGCGCCCGAGCAAATAGCTGTAGCCGAGCGTGCCGCTGGCGAGGCGCACCACGGCACGGGTCAGGGTGGCGTCACCGGCAAAGTAGCGCGCTCCGGTGCCGCCCATCCGCGCCTGGATCTGCACCAGCCCGATTTCCGGGGCGCGGATGAGTTCGTAGTCCGGCGTCAGGTTGAGCGCCGAAAGACGGGCCTGTAACGCCGCAGGCTGGCTGTGGGCCAGCACGGCCATCCAGTGCTGGCGGGTGGCGGTATCGAAATGCATTCAGTGCTCCATGGTGAATTCAATCATGTCGGCGCGGGTCAGGCTGACGGAGTACTCCGTCGCGTCGATCTCGCCGTCACGGTGGTTGAGGGTGCGCACGCAGAGCAGGGGGGCCATGTTAGGAATTTCCAGCACCTTGCTCTCTTTGGCCTGCGCGCGGCGGGCGCTGATGCGCGTCTGGGTGCGTTTCAGGGCGATACCGGTGGCCTCGAACAGAAAGTCGTGCAGCGAGCCGCTGGAGAAGTTTTGCAGCACCGGCCAGAGGGCCATATCCGCGAAGTAGTGGTCGATCTGGCATACCGCCACGCCGTTCACCCGGCGCAGGGTGCGCAGGTGGATCACGTTATCGCCCTCCTTGATCCCCAGCGCATCGGCGACGTGGCTGGAGGCCGGACGCAGCACCGAGAGCAATTTTTCGCTGGTGGGGTGACTGCCCTGATCCAGCAGGTTCTGGCTGAAGCGTGCCTGGGCGTTGAGCGGGTAGTCGAACGGGCGCATCAGCACCAGCACGCCAACCCCCTGACGACGCTGCACCCAGCCGCGCTCGACCAGCTGATCGATAGCGCGGCGCAGGGTGTGACGGTTCACTTCATAGCGGTCGGCCAGCTGCTGCTCGGCGGGGAGGTAGTCCCCGCAGCGGTAATGGGTGCGCAGCTCCACTTCGAGTTTTGCCGCAATCTCTTGCCAGCGGGTCGGGTAACTGGTCGGATGTCTGGATAAGTGCATACAAATCAAAGCCTCGCTTCTCAGATGAAGTGCTTACGCAAACGTTGAGAAAGGAAATCCAGCAGGCTGACCGTGATGATAATGAGCACCATCAGGGCACAGGTTTGCTGGAACTGGAAACCGCGAATCGCTTCCCACAGGGTGACGCCAATCCCGCCTGCGCCGACCATGCCCACCACCGTGGCGGAGCGAACGTTGGACTCAAAGCGGTAGAGGGAGTAGGAGATGAGCAGCGGCATCACCTGCGGCAGGACGCCGTAGAGGATCTCCTCCAGCTTGTTGGCCCCGGTAGCGCGAATGCCTTCGACCGGGCCTGGCTCAATGGCTTCCACCGCCTCGGAGAGCAGCTTGGAGAGCACGCCGGTGGTGTGGATGAACAGCGCCAGCACCCCGGCGAACGGCCCGAGACCGACGGCGACGACGAACAGCATCGCAAAGACCATTTCGTTGATGGCGCGGCAGGCGTCCATCAGGCGACGCACCGGCTGGTAGATCCACCAGGGCACGATGTTGTCGGCGCTCATCAGGCCAAAGGGAATGGAGAGCACCACGGCCAGCGCGGTTCCCCAGACGGCGATTTGCAGGGTGATGGCCATTTCGCCGAGGTAGTCCTGCCACTGGCTAAAGTCTGGCGGGAAGAAGTCGGCGGCGAAGGTCGCCATGTTGCCGGAATCCTGAATCAACGTGAGCGGGGCCATTTCGGCCCCCTTCCAGGAGATAACAAGGACCGCCAGCAGGATGGCCCAGCTGATCAGCGAGAACCAGCTGCGCTTCGGCGGTGGGACGGTGATGGTTTGCATGTTGGCTCCTTTATGCGTTCTTCCTCTCCTTGTGGGAGAGGGCCGGGGAGAGGCATTAGCGTGCGTACTTTCCCCTCACCCTAACCCTCTCCCCATAGGGGAGAGGGGACTGTTCGGTGCGGTTTTTTTACCCTCTCCCCTGGGGGGAGAGGGCAGGGTGAGGGGTGTAAACGTGTTACTGCACTGCTTTATTCACGCTGGTCATCGCGCCCAGCGCGGCGGTCAGACGGTCGAGATCGTCCAGCTGCGCCTGAATTTCAGACATCTTGCTGCTCTTCTCTTCGTCCTTCAGGCCCTTGTTCTCTTTCACGCCCTGGATCTGCTTGAACAGCGCCAGCTGGCGAATCGGCACCAGTTGCAGGTCGCTGGAGGCGCGGAAAGGTGCCCAGCCCAGGCGTTCCAGTACGGTCTTCTCTTCGGCGGTTTTGCCGTAGTTCATAAAGAAGTCGTACACCTTGTCCTTGGTGCTTTCGGAGAGGTTTTTACGCCACACAATCGGGTCGCCCGGGATCAGTGGCGATTTCCAGATCACCTTCAGTTCTTTCAGCTTGTCCGGGGCGGAGGTTTTCAGCTTGTCGAGGTTTTCAGTGTTGTTGGTCGCAACGTCCACCTGCTTGTTGGCGACCGCCAGGGCGTTGGTTTCATGCCCGGCGTTGACCGTGCGTTTGAATTCGCTGGTGGAGACGTTGTTTTTGGCGAAGACGTAATAACCCGGGACCAGGTAGCCCGAAGTGGAGTTCGGGTCGCCGTTGCCAAAGGTGAGGTCTTTACGTTTGGCGAGCATGTCGTTGAGGTTGTTGATTGGGCTGTCTTTGTTGACGATCAGCACGCTCCAGTAACCCGGGGAGCCGTCGGCGGCTACCGTCTGGGCAAAGACCTGCCCGTTAGCGCGATCCACGGCTTCCATCGCCGAGAGGTTGCCGTACCAGGCGATATCGACTTTGTTAAAGCGCATTCCCTGGATGATGCCCGCATAGTCCGGGGCGAAGAAGGCGTTCACTTTGATCCCCAGTTTGCTTTCCATGTCTTTCAGGAAGGGTTCCCACTGCGGCTTCAGGTTCTGCTGTGATTCTGTCGAAATGATGCCAAAGTTCAGCGCCTTTTCTTGCTCCTGTGCAAACGCAGGGCTCACCAGGGTGCTGAGGCTGAACAGGCTGGTAAAGGCCAGCGCGGCAACGGCTTTGTAGCTCATCTATATTCCTCACGTTGACATTGTTCCAGGCTATTTCACTTGCCAGCCTGGTCTTTTCGGGTTTCGTTACGCAGCCTGCGCGTTCTCTTCGACGCAAGTAATGCTGCGGTAGAGATGGTCAAAACGGTCGTTATCAAACTGATGGCTGGCACCATCAAAGAACACATGCCCCTGTCGCAGGGCGACCATGCGCTCGCAGTAGCGCAGGGCGTAATCCACCTGATGCAGCGTCACCACGATGGTGATGCCGTCTTTCTGGTTAATGTCGTGCAGGGTTTCCATCACGATGCGGGCCGACTCGGGATCCAGCGAGGCAATCGGCTCATCGGCGAGAATGATTTTGGCTTTCTGCATCAGCGCCCGGGCAATCGCCACGCGCTGCTGTTGTCCACCGGACAGGGTGGAGACGCGCTGGTGGGCGAAGTGGGCCATCCCGACGCGGGTCAGCGCCTGCAGCGCTTCCTGTTTTTGCGCGGGGGAGAACCAGCGCAGGCAGGTGCGCCAGAATGGGGTGCTGCCGAGCGCGCCGATCAGCACGTTTTCCAGCACCGTCAGGCGGTTCACGAGGTTGAACTGCTGGAAGATGTAGCCGGTCTGCGCGCGGCTTTTACGGATATCGCTCGCCAGACGCCCCGCGCGCTGCACGGTGTTGCCCAGCAGCTCCACGTGGCTGTCTGATGTTTTATCGCAGGTGATAAGGCCGCTTAAGTGGCGCAGAAGGGTCGATTTACCTGAACCGGATGGCCCCAGCAGCGCTACCATTTCGCCCTGCTGGACGGTCAGATCAACGGCATGCAGGGCCTTATTGTGATGGAAGGTCTTGCTCAGTTTCTCGACGCGGATGACGGTTTGCATGGATGAGGCCTCGATTCAAATGTGGCCTCATGCTGGCGGATCTATGTGACGTTTAGGTTAAGTGTTGGTTGCAAGGATTTGAAGAGTTGACGTGAAAGCGATGACAGGCGAGCGCGAGCGCCCGCCGCCGGGATTAGGGCTGTTTAACGACGTTGATCATCCAGGGTACGCCGTATTTATCGGTCACTTTGCCGAAGCCGTGCGCCCAGAAGGTCTCCTGCCAGGCCATGTCAATGTTGCCACCTGCGGCCAGGTTATCGAACCAGCGCTTGCCTTCGGCGACATCCTGGGTGTCGAGCACCAGCGTAAAGCCGGAGTAGGTGGCATTACCGCTGAGCGTACCGTCGCTCATCATGATGTCGCTGCCGGCGATGCGGACGTTGGAGTGGGCGATAGCGGAGTCCGGGAAGTGCATGCCGGACGGACAGCCCTCTTCGCTATTGTCGTCTTTGGGCATTTCGCCGAAGGTGATTTTATAGAGGAGTTCAGCGCCGACGGCCTGCTGATAGAAGGCGGTAGCCTCTTCGCAGTTACCGGCGAACGAGATGTAGGGACTTAACGGCATAATCGTTACCTCAGGTAAAGAGAAGCCCGTTAAGTGTAGTTCGGTATTTGTTGGCCGGATAAGCGTAGCGCATCCGGCAAAAGCGCCCGGCGTCGCGTCGCTTGCCGGGCCGACAAAAGAGGGATCAGTTCTTTTTCACGAACTCGGATTTCAGCTTCATTGGGCCAAAACCGTCAATTTTGCAGTCGATGTTGTGGTCGCCTTCAACCAGGCGGATGCCTTTTACTTTGGTGCCGATCTTCAACATCGACGAACTGCCTTTGACCTTCAGATCTTTAATGACGGTGACGTTATCGCCGTCGGCCAGCAGATTGCCGTTGGCATCTTTAACGATCAGCTCATCGCTCTCTTGCGCAGGTTCTGCGTTGTTCCATTCGTAAGCGCATTCCGGGCAAATGAACATACCGTTATCTTCGTAGGTATATTCAGAGTTGCATTTAGGGCAGTGTGGCAGTGACATGGTGTTCTCCTCAAATAGTGCGAACCGGCGGCAATCAGGCCCGCCAAAAACCGACAGGTTGTCGAAAAAGGCGGCAAGTATAACGCATGTCCTTACAGTTGTCGGTGACATTATTTTTCGCTTTTGACGAAAAAAAGTCTTTTCAATGACACCTTTTGTCAGTGACTCAGGCGATGCTAGCGGTCAGACGCAGGCGAGAAACGCGCCTGATTAAAAGCGACAATATTTTATTGCGGCAAATTGATACGCCGTGCTATTTCAGATAAGGTTAAGGCGCTAATGATATTTAACTTACTTGCTTTAATAGCCATCCCCGGTCTGCAAGGGATGTTTTGCCCCTCATTTTTGGTGGGTAACAAACCATGGTTTTTCCTGACGTTTTTTAAAAATTGAGCTACGCTCTTAATCTTTCGGTTTCCCTGACCGAAGGAGCGTACTTCGCTGCGTTAACCGTTAAAAGAATATATTTTCACTGTTGCTACAGAATTATATGGCTTCGAACATATTTACAACACGTAATCATATAAGCCGATCCTTCATTCTTAAAAACAATTCGGTTATATAAAATTTGTGTTAGGGAAGGCTTTAGTATGCACACACAAACAATATTTGAATTGAGCCAGGAAGCCGAAAGGCTGCTGCAACTCTCCTTACAGAATCTTGAGGCACTAAGCACCATGCCTGCTGCGATGCTGGATAACGCCACGTCGGCCCTTACCGGCGAAACCAGCAATGTTTTACCTCTGCATTTTAGTACCCGTGGCTTAGAGGCGCAGCAGTCGATGCTGAATAATGAGCTGCGCAAAATTACCCGCCTGGAGATGGTGCTGGCGATCGTGGGCACCATGAAGGCCGGAAAGTCCACCACCATTAACGCCATCGTGGGCACGGAAGTGTTACCTAATCGCAATCGCCCGATGACTGCGTTGCCGACGCTGATCCGCCATACGCCTGGCCAGAAAGAGCCGGTGCTGCATTTTTCTCACGTCGCGCCTATTGATACATTAATAAAGCAAATGCAAAAAAAGCTCGCCAATTACGATCGCGGCAAGCTGGCGCAACAGTTAGAAATTGATAAAGATATGAATGCGCTACTTGGGCGTATTGAAACGGGTGAGGCATTTGAAAAACATTATTTAGGCGCGCAGCCGATATTTAATTGTTTAAAAAACCTGAACGATTTAGTCCGCCTTTCTCAGGCGCTGGGCACCGATTTTCCGTTCCCGGCCTATGCCGCGATCGAAAATATCCCGGTTATTGAGGTGGAATTTGTACACCTGGCCGGGCTGGATGCTCATCTGGGGCAATTAACCCTGCTGGATACCCCAGGGCCGAACGAGGCCGGGCAGCCGCATCTGCAAAAAATGCTCACCGAGCAGCTCGCCCGCGCGTCAGCGGTGCTGGCGGTGATGGACTATACCCAACTGAAGTCGATTTCGGACGCCGAAGTGCGGCTGGCGATTTCCGCCGTCGGGAAATCGGTGCCGCTGTACGCGCTGGTCAATAAGTTCGATCAGAAAGACCGCAACAGCGATGATGAAGAGCAGGTGCGGGCGATGATCTCCGGCACCCTGATGAAGGGCTATATCTCCCCGGGCCAGATCTTCCCGGTGTCATCGATGTGGGGATACCTGGCGAACCGGGCGCGTCACGAACTGGCGCTGCACGGTAAGTTGCCCGACCACCAGGAGCAGCGCTGGGTGCAGGACTTTGCCGAAGCCGCGCTGGGTCGCCGCTGGCGGACCGCCGATCTGGATGATATTGAACACCTGCGCCACTCTGCCGATCTGTTGTGGGAGGACTCCCTGTTTGAGCAGCCGATCCGCAAGTTGATCTATGCCGCTTACGCCAACGCCTCGCTGTATGCGTTACGCTCCGCGTCACATAAGCTGCTGAACTACGCCCAGAACGCCCGCGAGTACCTGGATTTCCGCTATCAGGGGCTGACGGTGGCCTTCGATGAGTTGCAGCACAATATTACCCGTCTGGAAGATGACATGGCGCTGCTGCACTCCCGCCAGGCATCAGTGAGCGATGAGGTGCGGCATGAGGTGAGCCAGGCCCTGAGCGCCACAGATCTGTTTTTCGCCGCCCAGCAGAGCGAGATCAAGCGCGCCATCGGACATGTCTTCGATCCCGATAATATGCTCGACCTGGCGGGGTTTGACCCGCATAAGCAGCGTGCTGATGCCGCGGCGACGCCCGGCCAGCTGGTGCTGGATGATGAAGGCCAGGCGCAAATCCTGTTGAGCAAAATCCGCTCCGCCTGTGAGCTGATCATGCTGGATGCGCAGGCAAAAATCGGTCGTGAACTGGCGCTGCGTTTCGACCAGCTGGAGTCTACGCTGGCTAGGGCGTTGAACGACGCTATGCGCCCGATTGAAACGCGCATTAAAGAGGAGTTGAGCCATGCCGGTTTCCGCGCCCGAATCAGCTTCCCGGCGTTTCAGGCCAGCCAGCTTAACTTCAATACCCGCGGGCTGTTCAGCGATGCCATTGCCGAGGAGAGTGAGCCTGCTGGTCAGTCCCAGGGCGCTGGCAGCGCGCTGCGCGAGACGGTCTCCCGCTGGTTGAACAATCCGGGCTGGGGCTGGGAAGATTACGTGATGACGCGAACGCGGTATGTTATTAACGTGTCACAGCTTCATGAGAAATTTAATCAGCATATTGATCACTTTTGTGAACAAATCCGTAAAGCTTTGTCCGCCCAGGTCGATGTCTCTGTTACAGCGGGTATGGCGACATTCTTCGCAGAATTTTCGTTATGCCTTGCAGGGTTACAGGAAAGCTTGCGTGATAGCCTCGCGGTGCGCCAGCAAAATGAGCATGCCACACGCGCGCTCAGCCAGCTGTTGCAGCAATGTATTACGACTGCGACGTGGATTCAGGAAGATACCCGACTGTTACGCGATGATATTCAAACGCTATTCGCGGCAGAGCAACCATGACAAAACAATTACTGGACGGTCCCGGACGGACGCTGGAATGCATACATCCTAAATTTATGGTCGACCTGGTGCAGGGGGCTGACGCGCAGCGTCACGCCTCTGTAGGGTCGCAACAGCAGCACTTTCGTGAACGTTTAACTCAGGAGATCATGGCGCAGGCTCAGCTTCGTCAGTGGGCGATGGGGGGAATGTTCAGCGAAAATGCTGTGCTGCGACTCGGGCTGGCGGAGAAGCTGGCGGGCATGGTTGATCCCGGCCACCTGGCGCTGACCCGCATGACCCAGGCGCTGAATACGATGCGCCAGCAGGCCAGCCTGCGCAATCAACCCGCCATTGGCCTGGTACATCAGTACGAAATCCTCTCCGCCCATTTCCATCAACGCGCGCAGTTTAAAGAGAAGGCGTTAACCCAGCGCGGGTTAACGGTGCAGGCTGGGGTTCACAGCGAACAGATTTTTACCCGCTGGCGGGCCGGACACTATGACGGCTGGTCGCTGGCCGGGCGCGGCTATGTGGTGCTGGAAGAGCTGCGCTGGGGGGCGTTCGGTGACGCCTGTCGGCTGGCGAATGCGGATGTCAGCGCCATGCTCAAAGACAACCTGCGCAGCATGGTGGCCAACTACCTGGCGCAGGGGATCAATGCAGCCCCCACGACCCGTCATTTTTATCACCAGTGGCTGACCACACCCAGTACGCTGGGGATTATCGACCATAAAGATATGCTTGGCTGGCTGGGGGACTGGTGTGATGCCGACAGGCATCCGGTGTGCTGGTCGGTGACGCAGAGCTGGCAGAATGTGGCGTTGGGCATGCCGAGACTCTGTTCGGCGGCAAGGCTGGCAAAAGCGATGGTGGAAGAGGTGTTTGGGGAGTAGTTGATTCCCTCTCCCCTTTGGGGAGAGGGTTAGGGGTGAGGGGAATATGCTGCACCGGTGGTTGTTCCGTTCACTTCCAGTCCATTGCTTCTCTGTTAATACGGAACCGGTGAACGTGCCAGGGTGGCTCAATCGCCACCACCCTGGCGACCCGGGCTCCCGGCAAAGAAAATCGCCGCTTCGCGGAATATTCGCCCCATCCCTGGGGCTCACCCCTACGGGGCCAGCGCAGGCGCTGTTCAAAATTGCTCGCGGCAATTTTGTCCTCAGCTTATTCCTTCAGGCTTTCGGGTCGGGCACCAGCCTGCATCCATGCAGGCTATGCCCTCTCGGCGCGTCCCTGCGCCTAGCCCCGGCCTTCCGGAAACGCTTCGGCGATTTTCAGCCGGACCAGGGAGCCGCTGTAAGGCATTTATTATTCTGAAGGCACTGCATTGCTTTAAATGCAAAACCCTCCTTGTGGGGGAGGGCTTACATTTTAGTGGTGCAGAGATTCAACTACTTGCTGTTCTTCGGCTTTCGCCGGAACCTGACCAAAGCGTTTGGCATACAGAGCGGTGATAATCGGCACCAGAATCGCCGTCACGATGACGCTGGCGGCAACCAGCGCAGTGGCGGATGCGGCTACCGGTTCGAACGCCGGGTTAATCTGGGCGATAATAACCGGGTTCGCCACGGCAGCACCCGCTGCGGAAGAGGCGGCGACACCCGCAGTACCATTCCCTCCACCGATAACACGGTCGGCAATAATCAGCGGAATACCGGTGATAATGATAACCGCCACACCCAGCACGATACCCAGCAGGCCGGTATCCAGAATCACGTTCAGGTTGATGGTGTTACCCAGCGCGAAACCGAAGAACGGGATCAGCACCGGCGTCGCTTTGCTGAAGAAGTCGCGCAGATCGTGGTCGAGGTTGCCGAGGGCAAAACCGATCAGGAACGGCAGGATGGCACCGACAAAGTGATGCGGTTCAAAGGAGGCCAGACCGGCGGAGCCGAGGATCAGCATGGTCATCAGTGGGCCGGATTCCAGAGACATCAGAACGAAGGCGCCAGACTCTTCTTTGGTGCCGTACTGGTTCATCAGGCTGGCGTAGAGGCCGCCGTTGGTCATGTCCATCGCAGAGACAATCGCCAGCACAGAGAGGCCCGCGAAGAAGCCGGTCTGAATGCCATTTTCCGGGATAAACATGGCGCAGATCATCGCCACTACCCATGCGACGGCAATTTTAGTAATAACCAGCGTGCCGGATTTACGTAATACCGTGCCCGTTGCGCGTAAATTAATGGAGGCGCCGATACAGAAGAACCATACCGCCAGAATCGGAACGGTTCCGGTAATCATGCCTTTAGTGAACCCACCAAAATAGGCTCCGGTATTAGGTGCTAAGGTATTTAAAATTGCACCCAGTACCAGCGGTACCAGCATCATCCCTCCGGGGATGCGTTCAATCGTGGCTTTAATCTTCATCATTAACCCTCACATCTCATCACGCATCGCCAGCGGACAAGAGATATTTAATAATCTAATGAATTCAACGAATTGTGACTTGAAGGTGTCAGGCGTTTCGTCGTTCATACAGCAGATATAACCAGTCTGGTTTTTTTAAACCTTCATCTGAAGGCCACCTGACTCGTTTTGACGCGCTTATGATGCGATCGTTGGAATGATGATTCAATGAAAATAAAACAGTGTTTTAGTTATCTCCATCACATATTTTAAGGAAACACGAATTGTGCATCTTGCTAATTAAAATGGCTGTGAATGCATTGTAAAAAAATGTCGTCTTTTTTTGATTTGACAGCAAATAATAACGGCTGAAAGCGTATTTTCAGAGGCAGGTATAAGAAAGAGCGCATTGGGGGTATTTACAGTTTTGACACTTCCGTTAAAAACCTTAAACATATATGTGAAGTTGATCACAAATATAAACGCTGGTAGGGTATTGGCTCCATTTACAGCCCAGACAGGCGTCACAGGTTCGGTTGTACCGCTCCGAAAGGTCAGTGTAAGTAAACCTGCTACGCTTGAGAAAGGAGAATGCGCATGATGCGCTTCCCGGGTTCCACAGAGCGCGTTTTAGTGCGGTGGTGAGGACTGGGCTAATTTAAGAGGATAGCCATGCTGAAAAGGAAAAAAGTAAAACCGATCACTCTGCGCGACGTTACCATTATTGATGACGGCAAGCTGCGCAAAGCGATTACCGCCGCCTCGCTCGGTAATGCGATGGAATGGTTCGATTTCGGTGTATACGGCTTCGTGGCCTATGCACTGGGTAAAGTCTTCTTCCCTGATGCCGATCCCAGCGTGCAGATGATTGCCGCCCTCGGGACCTTCTCTGTTCCCTTCCTTATCCGCCCGCTAGGGGGTCTGTTCTTCGGGATGCTGGGGGACAAGTATGGCCGCCAGAGGATCCTCGCGATTACCATTGTGATTATGTCGATCAGTACCTTCTGTATCGGCCTGATCCCGTCGTATGCGAGCATCGGCATCTGGGCACCTATTCTGCTGCTGCTGTGTAAGATGGCCCAGGGCTTCTCGGTCGGTGGCGAATATACCGGCGCATCCATTTTTGTGGCCGAATACTCACCTGACCGCAAACGCGGCTTTATGGGTAGCTGGCTTGATTTCGGCTCTATTGCCGGGTTCGTGCTGGGTGCTGGGGTCGTGGTGTTGCTCTCCACCGTGGTGGGCGAAGAGAACTTCCTCTCCTGGGGCTGGCGTATTCCGTTCTTCCTGGCACTGCCGCTGGGGCTGATTGGCCTCTATCTGCGTCACGCGTTAGAAGAGACCCCGGCGTTCCAGCAGCATGTTGATAAGCTGGAGCAGGGCGATCGCGAAGGTCTGCAGGAAGGGCCAAAAGTCTCGTTCAAAGAGATCGCGACCCGTCACTGGCGTAGCCTGCTGACCTGTATTGGTCTGGTGATTTCCACCAACGTGACCTATTACATGCTCCTGACCTACATGCCGAGCTACCTGTCCCATAACCTGCACTATTCAGAAGATCACGGCGTGCTGATCATCATCGCCATCATGGTAGGGATGCTGTTTGTGCAGCCGATCATGGGCCTGCTGAGTGACCGCTTCGGACGTCGTCCGTTCATTATTCTCGGCAGTGTCGCGCTCTTTGTGCTGGCTATCCCGGCCTTCATAATGATTAACAGCGATGTGATCGGCCTGATTTTTGCCGGTCTGCTGATGCTGGCGGTGATCCTTAACTGCTTTATTGGTGTGATGGCCTCGACGCTGCCAGCGATGTTCCCGACGCACATCCGTTACAGCGCCCTGGCGGCAGCCTTTAACATCTCGGTACTGATTGCCGGCCTGACGCCGACGCTGGCGGCCTCGCTGGTGGAGAGCACCCAGAACCTGATGATGCCTGCCTACTATCTCATGGTCATTGCAGTGATTGGCCTGATTACCGGCCTTTACATGAAAGAGACGGCGAACCTGCCGCTGAAAGGGGCGACGCCTGCCGCGTCTGACCTTCAGGAAGCCAAAGAGATCCTGCGTGAGCACCACGACAACATTGAGCAGAAGATAGAAGATATCGATGCTGAAATTGCCGAGCTACAGGCGAAGCGTAGCCGACTGGTCGATCAACATCCCCGCATTAATGAGTAAATAAAAAACCCGGCGCCCGCCGGGTTTTTTTTCATACCCAAATGGAATACAACGAAAGTTTATTGGCGGTTTTATTGAATAGTGCTTACGCTGTATATAAGCGGATGTCTCTATAAAATCGGCGCTTTCTTCTTTATAAGGGGTATGTATGCTGAGTTTTACACCCATCTAGTTGTTTACGCAGCCATCGTCTGAAATGCTGCCTCTTTTCGGTGACTGCTCTTTCCCCGAAACGGCATTTTACCTTTTTTAAATATATCCCTTGGTGCCACAGCACAAAAAAATAATACCGAGACTCATTCTAAGTAGGTCTGGACATGCTGAGAAATTCGCAAAAGATCACCCATGGAAGTTACTCAGTATTCATTAAATTAATTGATTTCTTCTCAATTAATTTAATTTTAATCCTGAGTGGATGGGTATTGGAAATGGAGTCGTTCGATACTGTAATTCTGATCAGCTTATTGTACTCAACCGCCTTTTTGCTGTTTGGTGAATACACGCAGTGCTATCTTTATCGACCTAAAAACAATAAGTTGCGAAATCAAAGACGTCTGTTTTTGACGGCTTTCTTTGCCATTCTTTTTATCGGCATGGTGCGTCTGCTGGTCGCGAAATTATACGCCCTGGGCTACGTCAGCTTTATCGATGTGCGCAATATTCCTGCCATGCCGCTCTGGTATGCCTCACCGGTCATTTTCCTGTACGTGGTTCGTCTGATTATTTTCAAGCTGTCAGCGAAAAAGAAAATAAGGGTGGCGATCATCGGGATTACCGATAACGGCCTGGCGGCGGAGCGGGCGCTGCGCCTGGAGTATGCCGACGTCCAGCTGGAGCTTGCCTTCTACGATGAACGCGGCCCGGAGCGTCTGGGCGAGCTGGCCACCAAAATTACCAGCCCCTATAACGGAACGGTGATCAAGCTGGTTGAAGAAGCCAATGCTGGCAGAGTCGATGAAATCTATATTGCCCTGCCGATGGTGGCGCTGGAGCGCATCCGCCATTTTCTGGCGATGATGTCCGACACCACCGTGGATACCTATATCGTGCCGGACTTTTACGCCTACAGCACCAACACCTCCCAGATCCGTTCCATCCACAACCTGCAGACCATCGGCATCTTTACCTCCCCGCTGGATGGCGGTGGATCGATTATTAAACGCGCAGAAGATCTGGTTTTGGGCAGCGTGATTATGGTAATGATTGTCGTGTTAATGATCGCTATTGCCATCGGTATCAAACTCACTTCACGTGGGCCTGTTTTCTTCAAACAGGATCGCTATGGCCTGAGCGGGCAGAAGATTAAAGTCTGGAAGTTTCGGACGATGAAGGTGATGGAAAACACCGACAAGGTGGTTCAGGCGACACGAGACGACCCTCGCGTCACCCGCTTTGGCGCATTCTTACGTCGGACATCTCTGGATGAACTGCCGCAGTTCATTAATGTGATACAGGGGAATATGTCTATTGTCGGTCCACGACCGCACGCCGTGGCGCACAATGAGCTTTACCGTAAGCAAGTCGAAAATTACATGATTCGCCACAAAGTAAAGCCTGGGATCACAGGTTTAGCGCAAATTAATGGCTATCGTGGCGAAATTGATGCGCTATATAAAATGGAAAAGCGAGTCCAGTACGACATTGAATATATTCAGAACTGGTCCTTTTGGTTAGATATAAAAATCATCATTAAAACCATTTTTAAGGGATTTGTCGGTAAGAATGCATACTAAAATTATTATTATCGCTGGGATTATAGCGTCTCCGGTCGCTCTGGCAGATTTAACACCAAAATCACACATTGGCTGGGCAGGCATCGACTTTCAAAGCCACGTGGGTGTGGATTATGGGCATAACGATAACGTGACCTTCCAGCATCACGATAGCGACGCCAAAGGCTCCGACTTTCAGGGGCTGAAGCCCGTTATAAGCCTGAACGGCGAGCGTGGGCAGGATAAGTACCTGTTGATGTACTCCGGGGATTATCGTCACTACTCCAGCGATTCTACGGACGATTATGACGATCACGTTTTCCGCTTTAACGGGGACTGGCGTTTTGGTCTGATGCACGGCCTGAGCCTGAAACTGGAAGATTCGCTCGGCCATGAGGAGCGCGGGCGTGGCGTGACGGAGGGGTTCCTGCCTGAACAATTCCGGCAATTTGGCGTCACGTCACCCTTAACCACCAATCTGTTTAACAGCGAGCTACGCTATAGTTATGGCGCACCGAACGGACGTGGGCGGGCTGACCTGGCACTGATGCACCGTGAGTGGACCTTTGGCAATACCGGCCAGGTTGAAAGCAAGGAGGAGGACTTCGCGCAGTATATCAGGGAGCAGGAGTGGGACGAAAATACCCTCATTGCAGAAATTTTCGATCAGTACACATCTAAGACGCGTTTTCGCTATAGTTTTATTACCAACCAGTTTCGTTATGGCCATGCGTCAGAAAAAGACAGTAATGAATATTATTTGCGTTATGGGATTCAGTCGCAAGTAACGGGCAAAACAAACGTCGACGCAAACGTGTCGTGGCTCTATAAAACGTTTGAAAATAACCCCGGTTCGAAGGATTTCAACGGGATTAACTGGGATATTCTGGGTGAGTGGCGACCTCTTCAACAGTCAATTTTTACGTTAAGAACATCCCAAAGTATTAAAGATCCCTCCGAAGCTGGCGGATATAATTTAGTGACGGAATACGGCGTCTCCTACAAACATCTCTGGATGAATGACCGCTTAACGACGTTGCTTGATTATGCATACATCACGGAAGACTACAAAGATCAGGACAAAGATCGTCACGACAAGAATGGCGTTTTTTCTTTTATCGTAGGTTATGACCTCACACCATCGATTAACTTTGGTGTGGAATATCATCTTGATACGCTTAAGTCTAATAAAGATACAGATACCTTTACCATCGGCCCCAACGACGATCGCGTAGTGACCGAAACGTTGGGCTATGATCAATCTTTGATTATGCTTACAGCTAAGGTTCAGATTTAAAATGAAAATAATGAAACTGTGCGCATTTTTACTCCTCAGCATTGTTTTCGCCGGCTGCAAATCAACGCAGCCGACGCTAATGGACAATAGCGTGGTTGATACAGCAAATTATTTACTCGGGGCCGGTGATACCGTCAACATTAACGTTGCCGGTCAACCTGACCTGACCATGAAAGTAGTACTTGATAATAGTGGGGCTATTAATTACCCCTATATTGGCAAGCTGGAATTAAAGGGCAAAACCGCCAGTCAGGTCGATGCAGAGATTACGCAACGCCTGCAAAAAGGGTTTGTGCTCAATCCCATGGTGACGGTGAATATTGCTGAATTCCGCAAATTCTATATCTCTGGTGAGATCGAGAATCCTAATGGTTATGCCTATGAACCGGGGCTGACCGTGGAAAAAGCGATTGCGTTAGGCGGGGGATATACCGACCGTGCAGACCGCAGCGATCTCAGTATTCGACAATCATCCACTGGCGAGTTACTCGAAAATGTTGATGTGACTCACTCCGTGCTCCCCGGTGATCTCGTAATTATTGGCATAGGGTTCTTCTGACCATGAAACTATCAATAGTGGAAAATGGCAAAAAACGAGAAAGCGCTATCGATATCTCCAGATTTGCCAGTGAAATTAAAAAGAACTCCTGGAAAATCCTTCTCTCCGGCATCATTGCCGGGGCGATTGCCTGGCCACTAATGAGTTTAATGCCGTCAAAATATGTCTCTACTGCCACGGTCCTGCTCAAAGCCCAGCCCGACAATGTGACCCCTTTCCAGAAGGTAGAGGGGTACGACTCAACCCGTAATGGTTATTACGAAACCCAAAACGCGCTGATGCAGTCGCGCGTTGTGCTGGAGCAGGCGGTTCGCACCATGAAGCTGGACCAAAATCCAGCGTTCAACGGTAACGACGACGGCGCAGCGGGGAAAGAGAACGAGCAGCAGCGGATCGAAAATGCGCTGAAGACGCTGAACAAAAACCTCACCATTAACAGCGTGCGTACCACCCATCTGGCCACCGTCTCGTATGAGTCAACCTCGCCGCAGCTGTCGGCAGACATAGCTAACGGGGTGGCCGAATCCTTTATCAGTTACAGCTTAGGGCTGAAGCAAGAGAAAACGCGGCAGGCCAGCGAAGATACCCAGCACAAGCTAGCGCTGCTCAAGGAGCAGATGATCCAGCAAAAAACGGCGCTGGATAACTATCTGGCAAAAGCGGGGTTACTGACCTTCCGTGGCGTTGACGGTTTTGAAACCGAACAGATGGGTATTGTCACTAACCGGCTGGCGAATGCTACCGAACGCCGGGTAGCCGCGGAATCTCTCTATAACGAAGTGCGTTCCGGTAGCGGTAACGTCATCTCGCTGCCGTCGATTTCAAATCATGCCCAGATCCAGGATTTACGCATTGCGTTGATCCAGGCAAACAGCGAGCTTTCTCAACTGGAGAAAACGTACGGGCCACAGCACGACAAAGTGATCCAGGCGCGGGCGCGTATCAGCGCAATCCAGGCGCAAACGGCGATGACGCTGCGAGAACAGCAGGCCGGATTACGCCAGAACTACGAAGCGGCGCTGGCGGATGAAAAAAATTACCAGAAGCAGCTGGATGAACAGAGAGCGAACTTCCAGAGGCTGTCGATGAAGCGTGATGGCTACAACGAGCTGAAGCTGGCGCTGGATAAAACGGAAGAGATGTACAAGGTGATCTACCAGCGTACGCAGGAGCTGACGCTGCCGGGCACCTATACCGATGCCGACGCGGAGATCTACGATCCGGCCGTGCCCGCCGCGCGTCCAGTGAAGCCGAACAAACCGCTGCTGATGCTGATGATCGTGCTGCTGGTGATGCTCTTCTACGTGATGTACATCATGGTGAAAGCCGCGACGGATCGGTCAGTGAATACCCTCAGCCAGATGCAGAAACGGCTTAACCTCATGCCGCTGGGTGAAATCCGCCGTTTCAAAGGCGTGGGAGGACGGGGCAAAATCCGCGACCTGATGACCAGCGATCCGCTGAATGCCGACATCATTCATAGCATACGCACGCAGATCATGCTGAACAGCCATCCGTTGCAGGTCATCGCCGTGACGTCGGCGGAAGCGGGCGAGGGGCGGTCACTGCTGGCGAACCTGCTGGCGAACTCCTTTAGCTTCGATCAGAAAACCCTGCTTATCGATATGGACTTCTTCAACAATGACGGACTGTCGGGCGAGCTGGCCTCCCCGAAAGCACCGGGCGTGGCAGAAGTGCTACGCGGTGAGGGCGACACTGACACGGTCCTGGTGAAGGTTAACGATAAGCTCGACTTCCTGCCGCGCGGTAATACCCCGGTCTCCGCGCTGCTGCTGCTGTCGCCTGAACGCCTGAAACCGCTGCTCGATACGCTGCGCAGCCGTTATCAGCGCATCATCATTGATGCGGCCGCGGTTAACCAGAGTCAGGAGGTGCAGCTGGTGAGCCAGGTGACGGACGGGCTGCTCTTCGTTCTGAAAGCGGGCCAGAACCGTGCCGACACCCTCGCACAAGCCGTTGATAAAGTGGCCAGCGATCGCTGCGTGGTCATTGGCGGGGTGCTGAATCAGGTGGTGGATAAAAATCTGGAGAGCAAAGAGGGGCTGCGTTCACTTAATTACCATACCCATGAACTGATGAATAACACAGGCCGGGCATGAGTTTACTCAGGAGCGCCTCCACGATCGCGGGCTCATCAGTTATTTCACAACTGATTGGCGCCCTGTCGATCTGGCTCATTTCGCATAAGTACGATCTTGGCGAAGTGGGGCTTTACGCGCTCAACTACAGTATCGCCCTGATCGGGGCACAGGTGTGTACCTTTGCCTCGCAGCTGTTGATTCCCCGGCAGCAGGATGACGAGCTGGCGCAGAACGTGGTGTTTTGTCTTCTGCAAAGCCTGACGATTGCTGTTCCCTATGCCGTGCTGACGGGCTGGTTGTTTCATCAGAATATGCTGTTTCTTTATCTGCTTACGCTCTCGAATACCTGGGTGCTGGTGGCAGAAAACCTGTCGCTGCGCACGGCAAACTTCCGTTTTCTGGTGGTGCAGCGCATTTCCGTCTCGGTCGTGGTGGTGGTGTCGGTCCTGCTCACCCGCCAGGTGATGGCTTTTTACTGGATGTGGGCGATCCTGATGATGGCGCTGACCAGCGCCTGCATCCTGCGGGCCTTTGATATTCGCTCCATCACCCTGCATCACCTGCGGCTCTCCAGTAATCTGGCGTTTCTGAAAAAAAATATTCATCACGTCACGAAGGTGGGCAGTGCCGAAGTGCTGGCGATGGCGAACAACAATCTGCCGATTATGCTGATCAACTTCTGGTTCTCGGCCTTAACGGCGGGTTACTTTTCGGTGGTCAGCCGTTTCTGTCTGGCCCCGGTGGTGATTGTCGGCAATGCGGTGCGCAATACTATCTTCTCGAAATGGTCGATTGATTTCAGAAACAACGTCTTCAATTACGAAGAGTACACAAAGGTCCGTCTGCTGCTGCTGGTGCTGGGTGTGATCTGCACGCTGGGCGTGTTTATCTTCTACCCGATTGTGATGAATCTGGGGTTCAGCGAGGAGTGGATCGCCTCCGTGCCAACCTCGCGCTATATGCTGCCGTACCTGTTCCCGGCGCTGGCGGTCTGTCCGCTGACGGTCATAGAGCTGATCTTCGGCTCGTACCGCTATTTCCTGCGGATCCAGCTTGAGCAACTGGCGATCGTGGTGATCGCTTTTGTCGTTGTGCCCTATTTTTACAATGACTACGCGACATCCATCATCTTATTTTCGATTCTGACGTTTATCCGCTACGCCTTTATCTACCTGAAGGTGAACAAGCGCGCCGACATTCTGAAAAACGGGTCAGTGACATCATGAATCTTAATACCGGACATTATTTACAAAGCCTCGCACTGCTGACCCTGATCTTCTGCGGGCTGGTGCAGTATTTCACGGGGGAGCTGGCGGTGCTGTGGCTGCCCTTTGTCATGACGCTGATCATGGCCGGTTTTCTGGTGCTGCAGAGCCGCGATGAACCCGTGCGGATGGATGCCCAGGAGACGATTATCCTGACGCTGTATGGCGCCTTTATCGTGCTGTCCGGTATTTCGACCCTCTTCCAGGGCGGGGCGCTGATTACCCTTATCGGATTCAAGAATGAGATTGGTCTGTCGCTGGTGATGCTCTGCCTGCTGCTGGGGTTCTGTCGGGAATCGCAGATCTATCAGGTGACCCGGGCGCTGTACTGGGTCTTTTACATCCAGTTCCCGGTGGCGATTTACCAGCTGATTTTTGTCCTGCCGGAGCGCGTAGCGCTGCGCGGCGAGGCGGAAAAATGGGACTCCGTGGTGGGGACCTTTGGCGGCGATCCTATGGGTGGCGGCAATACAGCCGCCATGGGGCTGTTTTGTCTGCTGATCATGCTGCTGAAAGTCTCGGAATATAAGCATGGGCTGACCAGCTTCAAATCCATGGCGCTGCATATCGTGCTGGGGTTTGTGATGTGCATCATTGGCGAAGTCAAATTCGTGATCCTGCTGTCGCCCCTGCTGCTGGGCTGGGTGTGGCTGACCCCCTCCTGGGTCAAAGAGGCGAGTAAAGTTAACCTGGCCGTGCTGCTCTCTATTCTGCTCGGCATGGCGCTGCTGATCGTGCTGGCGGTCGTCGCGCTGGCCTATACTTACACCTCGGCCTATGGCGTGGACACGGCGGAGAACCCCTTTGTGGTCTTCCTCGACTCCATGAGCTACATCTTCGATCCCGATTTTATTACGCCTGGCGGGGAGGTGGGACGATTTACCTCTCTGCTGTTCTGGGCACAGCATAACGATCTGTCCGGGCTACCGGGAACGCTGTTCGGCTACGGTCTGAACGCCACCAACAGCGGCAGCTCCGTCTCTCCGGGCTTCCTGCATCAATACTACAACCTGTATCTCGATAGTACGTCCCTGAGTATGTTGTTATGGGAAGTGGGCATTGTGGGGACGTTGCTGTTTGTGGGCTTGTTTATCTACATCCTGAAGGCGGTCCGGCCTCAGCCGCTGCTGTCGGTTGAGCAGCTTGATAAGCCGGACGTGCAGCTGCTGAGCTTTGCCCCGGCGTTTAACGTCTTCGCCATCGCCTGTCTGCTCAGCCTGCCCTACAGCCAGATACTGATGATTACGCCGATGTTGCAGTTGTTGTTTTACATGTCGTTAGGTTCCAGTTTGATTATTCGCCGGACCGTACGCCGTTATACGGGGCTTTATTGATGTACAAACCGTTTATTACCGTAAGTATCAAAACCTTTAACGAAGCCGAATGTATTGAGAAAACCATCGACAGTATTCGCCGCCAGATCGGTGAGTATCCGCATAAGATTATTGTGGCCGACAGTCTCTCAACGGATAACACCCAGCAACTGGCCAGCGATAAAGGGGTGATGGTGGTGTCGTTAACCGAGCCGACAGACCGCTGCTGCGGTGTTGGACATCAGTTGGGCTACCTTCACAGCGAAGGGGAGTTCATCCTGCTGATGGATGGCGATATGGAGCTGGAGCCAGGTTTTATCGATCATGCGGTGACGTTTCTGCAGAACAACCCAACGTACGCTGGCGTGGCCGGTACGGTGGAGATGGACGACGCCTCAAACTATGAATTTACCTCCCGCAAGCAGCGCATTAATAAAATCTACCCGCTGGGCGACAGCGACCATCTGGGCGGCGGCGGTCTGTACCGTCTGTCGGCCATCGCCGATATCGGCTATCTGACCAATCGCAGCCTGCACGCCTATGAAGAGGCGGAGTTAGGTATTCGTCTGCTGGCCGCGGGCTATAAACTGCATCGCCTGAACGTGCCCTATTTCCGGCATACCTCTTATACGATGCCGACCTTCAGAATGCTGCGCTATCGCTGGAAGAGCGGCTTCCATCAGGCACCCGGCGAGCTGCTGCGCAGTGCATGGGGTAAACCCTGGTTCCGCGATGCGCTGATGATGGTGAAAAACGAAGTGATCTTTGCGAGTTACATTCTCATCGTGGTGATTGCCTTTTTCACCTTCGACGTCAGCCTGATTGATATCGCGCTGCTGCCGCTGCTGGCCTTTATTCTGCTAAAAACCATTCGCAACCGCTCGTTAAAAAACGGCTTGAACAGCGTGATTAACCTCGCCGTGCTCTCTGCCGGGCTGATAAAAGGCCTTTTCCGCCCGCAGCGCGATCCCCGGATCCCGCCGGATAATAAAGTTATTCATGAACAGGTAGAGTAATGAAAGTCTTACTGGTGAATAAGTTCTTCTTTATCAAGGGAGGAGCGGAGACGGTCTATTTTCAGGAACGCAACATGCTGAAAGAGGCCGGTGTGGAGGTGATCGATTTCTCCATGCAGCATGAGAAGAACTTCCCCTCGGCGTATGCCGACCACTTCGTCAGCAATGTTGATTACCACAACGGGGGAGGCCTGCTGGCGGGGGCGAAGACCGCTATCAACTTTATTCACAACCGGGAGGCCTGTAAAAAAATGCGGGCGCTGATGGAGCAGACGCGCCCGGAGATCGTCCATTTCCACAATATCTATCACCAGCTGACGCCGGCCCTGATCAAGGTCGCCCGGGATTTCGGCTGCAAAACCGTCCTGACCGCCCACGACTATAAGATTATGTGCCCGTCGTACTCGATGCTGCGCGACGGCAAAGTGTGTGATGCGTGCGTCACGGGCAGCGTGTTTAATGCGTTTCGCTATCGCTGCCAGGAAGGCTCGGCGGCGAAGAGCCTGCTGCTGTCGCTGGAGGCGACCTGGCAGTACATCGCGCAAAATTATCAGGCGCTGGACGTGATTGTCTCGCCGAGCGAGTTTCTGCGTAACGAGCTGAAACGCTCGCTGCCGGACTCCCGCATCGATGTGATTGTGAACGGTATCGACGACAGCCACACCCCGGAAGCCGGCACGGATCAAGGTTATCTGCTGTACGTCGGGCGACTGAGCCGGGAGAAAGGGGTTCCGACCCTGGCCCGGGCGCATCAGTTAATGCGTAATAACATCCCCTTAAAAATTGTCGGCCACGGGCCGCTGTATGACGAGATGGTGGTGGACTATCCCAACGCAGAGTTCCTCGGCTATGTGCAACAAGGCCCGGCGCTGGATGCGTTGATCCAAAATGCCCGGGCCGTGGTGCTGCCGTCAGAGTGTTATGAAAACTGCTCCATGGCGGTGCTGGAGGCGATGTCCTTCGCCCGGGCAGTGGTGGGAGCACGCATTGGCGGGATCCCGGAGCAGATACGTCACGGTGTGGAAGGATTGCTGTTTGAACCTGGCAACGCTCAGGATCTGGCCGATGCGCTGGACGTGATGGCGGAAAACCCGGCGCAGGCCCATGAGATGGGGCTGAAAGGCCGGGTACGGCTGTGCCAGAAATACTCACTGCGCAAGCACATGGACACGTTGCTGTCGCTCTATCGCGAGCTGCTCGCCAGGCCATAATATGCCAAAAAAAATCACAGTGTTGGGTACGCGCGGGATCCCCGATGTGTTAGGCGGTGTTGAAACCCATTGTCAGAATTTGTACCCGGCTATCCGGCAGCAATATGACGTGGAGATTTGCGTGATTGCCCGGTCACCTTATGTGCCTTATCGCCGCTCGAGCTATAAAAATGTCGAGACGCTGGCGATCTGGGCACCCAAAAAACGCAGTTTCGAAGCCATCGTGCATTCTGTTATTGCTGCGTTGAGGACATTTGTTGACCGATCCGATATTGTGCATGTTCACGCCATCGGACCTGGCCTGGTGGTGCCGTTGTTACGCCTGATGGGCAAACGTGTGGTCTTTACCCACCATGGGCCGGACTACGAGCGCCAGAAGTGGGGCCAGATGGCGAAAAAAATCCTGATGCTCGGCGAGAAAATGGCGGTGAAGTATGCCCACGAAGTGATTGTGATTTCTGAGGTGATCAACCAGCTGATCCAGCAGAAATATCATCGCTACGACGCGCATCTGGTCTATAACGGTGTTAACGTGCCGGAGCCACTGGCTGACGAGACCATCGACAGGATCCTCGGGCGTTATGAGTTACAGCCCAGGCGCTATATCGTGATGGTCGGGCGATTCGTGGAAGAGAAGGGGATGCATGATGCCATCGCCGCTTACCAGCAATCGGGCCTGACCCTGCCGCTGGTGTTGGTCGGGGATGCGGATCATGACACGGAGTACAGCATCCACCTGAAGCAGCTGGCGTTTAAGACGCCGGGCGTTGTCATGACCGGCTTTTTAAAAGGTGAGGCGCTGCAGGTCGTTTTTTCGCAGGCCTCGCTGTTTGTGATGCCCTCTTACCATGAGGGATTGCCCATTGCGCTGCTGGAGGCGATGTCATTCTCCCTCCCGGTGGTGGTAAGCGATATTTTGCCGAACCTTGAGGTCGGCTTACCGGCTGAGACCAGTTTTAAGCTGGGTAATGTCGCTGATTTGGCCGATAAAATGACCCGTTGGGCGAACGCGCCCCGGATTGATTACGGCGATTTTTTACAGCGTTACAACTGGGATGAAATCGCCAGAAAAACCGTGTCCATTTACCATAGATTAGATAAAACAATAGGTTAAATTTGACCAGTAACACCAGACACCCGATTGTTATCGATCGTTTTTATGAAGTTCTTGATAAGGACGTGAGTGCCCAACTGACCCCGGAGCAAAAAGAGGAGATCGAGAACGCGATTGTCTCGATTACCCTGGCAACGCGGCACCGGATCGACATCCGTAAAAGTTTTCCTTTCTTCGGCAAACGCCTCTATATGGTGTTCTTACTGGGGCGGGATCTGCGCGCCCGCTCGCGCCCGGAGTCGAAGCTGTCGCGGATCGTGGTGACCTTTCTTATCCTGTTCGCCACGCTGTTCTTGCTGTGTTGCGTGCTGCTGACGCTGTATATGATCAAATCCGCGCTGGGAATAGACATCTTCCAGCACTTTCACGTCGGGATTTGGGACTGGTGGCTCAACCTGAAATACCAGTAGCTAACGGGTGCCGGATGCGGGCTCCTGTTTGCCTTGCCTTGCCCTGTCTCAGGCGCTGTAGCCGCCGGGATTGTTCTTCTGCCAGTTCCAGGCATCGCGCATCATCTCCTCCAGATTGCGCGTGGCCTGCCATCCCAGATGCTGACGTGCGAGCGAAGAATCTGACCAGCACTCTGCCACGTCGCCGGAACGTCTGCCGACCACCCGGTAATTGATTTTGGTCTGGGCAGCTTTTTCAAAGGCCTTAATCAGATCAATCACCGAATAGCCCACCCCGGTCCCGAGATTGATGGCCTTAAACGCCTCGCCATCGGCTTTATGATCCAGTGCGGCCAGGTGACCATGGGCGAGATCCATCACGTGAATATAGTCGCGCACGCCGGTGCCGTCCGGCGTCGGATAATCATCCCCAAAGACGGTCAGGCATGGCAGCTTGCCGATAGCGACCTGAGAGATATAGGGCACAAGATTATTCGGGATACCGTTCGGATCTTCTCCCAGACGCCCGGAAGGGTGTGCGCCAACGGGATTAAAATAGCGCAGGCAGGTGATCCTGAAGTGCGGCTCGGCAACGGAGTAATCCCGTAAAATATGCTCCACCATCAGCTTCGACGTTCCATACGGGTTGGTCGTGCCGCCGGTTCGCGACTGCTCGCTTAACGGAACCGATTCGGGATTGCCGTATACCGTGGCCGATGAGCTGAAAATAAGACTGTGTACGCCCGCACGCTGCATTTCATCCAACAGCACCATGGTCCCGACGACATTATTTTCATAATAGGCGAGGGGACGTGCAATGGAATCTGAGACGGATTTAAGTCCAGCGAAATGGATAACGTCGGTAATGTTATGTTGCCTGAAAAGCGTTTTTAACGCATCGCGATCCAGAATATCTGCGGTACAGACCACCGGCTTTTTACCCGTTAATTCTGCGACCCGGATTAATGACTCCTGCGAGGCATTGGAAAGGTTATCGATGACGACCACCTCTTCGCCTCTCTCCAGTAATGTTAACACCGTATGTGAACCAATATAGCCTGCGCCACCCGTGACCAGAATTGCCATAATAAATCCCCCAAAAAGCCAGCAACTGCCGGCACAAAAATGTGCCGGAACAGAGATGCGCTTTTGCAGTGTTTTATTTTGTCGCTCTGGTTAGCGTAGTGCGACTTTCCTGTATTGTCACTTTGTTAAACAGCCGTTTACGGTGGCTAACCATAATTTTGTACGCCAGCTTTTTAAGCGTAGAGAGCAGGCTAAATGTCAGGTGCTTGGTATCATAGACAATATAGTTGTCGGTAAAGTTTAACGTGTGAATACCATCGCTGTTATTAATCGACGCGCTTATTTTCCCTACCAGTTTCTCTTCATAGTTATGCGGGGTTAAGCTGGTCAATTCTTTAATAAAAATGGATTTCCCGTACACATCAGGATTGCTCTCCTGAGTGAAAATGTAGGTTTTGTTGTTGATTGAGTACGGCTTCCCGGCCCCGCGGAAATGCACGTTGCAGACATCCAGGTTTGGGGAGATCCGCTTCCAGTCGCCCAGAATGCCCTCTGAAGTATGAATAACCAGCTCGTTATCCATGGTGGTTGAGACCAGGTAACTGACGCCATTCAACTCAAAGACCACGTTATCCGTGACGGCCAAGTCGGAGACCAGAACTTTGACCTTTTCCCAGCGCGCGGGGAAATCGACGGACTGGAACAGAATCACCTCTTTGCGTTCTGACGACTCGGGGATCATGAACAGTTTACCGTCGAGCTGGAACAGGAAGGGGAAAGAGAGATGACATTTCAAATCATCAAATCCTTCCAGCTTCAGGTCCTCGATCTCTTCGAGTGCGTTATTGAGGATACGGCAGCGCAGCACCCCCTTCGAGTTAAGAAAGGAAAACGCTTCATAAAAAACATACAGCCGATCGTCTTTATCAATAATAAAAGGATCGGCCTGGAAGATATATTTTTTATGAAGCTGCTGTGCTTTACTATTTGTGAGGATATCCAGCGTATTATCCGGGAAAACGTGCTGGCCATTGCTGTTAATGACCATGATGTCCCAGGACTCATGGAAAAACAGCTTTTTGATTATCCTGTTATTTTTATTAAACATTTTACCATGCTTCTCATTAGGAAATATTAATCATTCCAGAAATGAGCGGCTGTCCAGGTGTTCAGAGGCATCACAAGATAATCCAGACATTCACTATTTCCAGCGCATTTACATTACTTTGCAAAGAGTCTGTATCAGCATTAAAATTTACTTCAGGTACGGGCCATGGTCAGGGTGCAGGGATGTTGTCATAAAAAATGCATAATTAGCGCGTTAGAAGGGATTATTCCTGCGTATAACAACCCTATGTCTAATCCTTATATAAGGAAATAATAGAAATGGGTGAGTTCGGGATATATCGCATGAAATACAATGAAGTCATCTTCAGCGCGGGCTTGGCAGCTGCGACGTTATTACAGGGCGTGGGTGTAAGGGGTATTTAATGCGCTTAGGGGAGCTGCGATACAAAAAAAATCGACTGCTGCTGCTGGTCGCCGGGGTGCTCGCGTTCTCGCCGGTATGGGCGAAGGCGGAAAGTACGCAACCGCTGCAAAGGGTGAATCCTCCGGCCATGAGCGGGCTGTTGACCAACCCGGGCACTGGCGTGGCCCGTTTTCACAATCAGGACTTAAGCATCGCGCAATACCCGACGACGGGCCTTGAGTATCGTCGCTATTACTGGACCGAAGTGGAACCGCAGGAAGGGCAATATAACTTTGCGCTGGTGGATGAAGGGTTTGCCGCTGCGGCTGCGCAGCAGCCAGCAATGAATGTCGGACTGCGGTTTATGATCCTCGATGGGCCAGAATCGGGTTCAGAGATCCCGCAATGGCTGATCAATAAAGGGATCAAAGGCACCTGGACGCCGGATCATAAGACCTTTGTGCCAGATCTGGATGATCCCATCTATCTGGCCTACGCCCAGCGTCTTCTCCAGGCGTTTGGCGCGCGTTACAACAACAACCCGGAGCTGGCTTTTATCGACATTGGGATGGTCGGCGCGTGGGGAGAGTGGCATAACAGCAATTTCCCGAGCCTGCCGCCGTTGCAGGAACGCTATCCCCCTGAACTGCTCAACCGCTATGTCGATATGCACTTCAGTGCCTTCCCTGACACCCCTAAAATCATGCTGCTCAACGGCTATGATTCCGTGGCCTATGCGGTGAAGAGAGGGGCGGGCTGGCGTGCTGACTGCTGGGGCGACTGGCGCAACTTTAGCCCCAACTGGAGCCATATGCGCAATGATTACCCGGAGCGCCTCACGGCGGCAGAGACGGCCTGGCCGGGGTTCGACCAGGCATGGAAAAAAGCCCCCGTCAGCCTGGAGATTTGCGGCCACATGGCGGAGTGGCTGAGCGAGCAGAAGTATTCCCGGGAAGAGGTGCAGGCCACCTTTGACTGGGCCCTGGCGCAGCATGCCAGCACCCTGAACCTGAAATCCACCGAGGTGCCGCAGGCGTATCGCGATATCCTCGACAACGCGCTGACAAAAATCGGTTACCGTTTCCGGGTCGTGTCGCTGACCCATCCGCCGAGCGTCCATGCGGGGCAGGCTGTTACGCTCAACAGCGAATGGTCCAACGATGGGGTGGCGCCCATTTATCTGCGCTATACCCTCGCCTGGCGTTTACAGGACGCGCGCGGGAATACCGTCGCACAGGGCAGCGCCGGGGATGATATCCGCCAGTGGCTACCGGGCAAGCATAGCTCGGCATACCCGCTTGCAACCCCACGTAACCTGGCGTCAGGGCACTATCTGCTGGACGTGGCGATGGTGGACAGAAATAACAAGGCGCGTATCCAGCTGGCTAACGAGGGGAAGCTGAGCGATGGCTGGTATCGGCTGTCGTCGGTGATGATTAATTGAAGGGCAGGCTGACCCGGCTGGTGTCTTTACATCCTGGTGCGGTGGCGCGGTTCTGATAAAAAGCCCCCGCAGGAGGGGGGCTATGCTCAGTAATAATAGATATAAGGTTTACGAGGAAGAGGGAACAGCACACCATCGGGATCGGCTCCCTTCATGATCCGCGCAATAGCCGCGGACTCCTTTGCCCGACGCGGCCGGGTTATAAACATACGTGTCCGGGCGGAAGAGCAATGACGGGCATTCCAGTCAGGCCAGCATCCCGCGGTGCGATTGCGGTGGTGCATCATCTTGCCTTCAAAACCGGGGTAGCCAACGTGGCAATGGGGTTTTGGTTTCCCGTTCCGTTCACGATCTTTTCTTGTGTTAAATACAGACATTTCAGGTACCTGGTTATGGATAGTTACCTCATATGTCCTCCTTACGTGTTTCTTCGTCGTGTGCGTCTCTTCTGCATACCTGCGGCGCTGGTGCCCACAGATTCAGCAAGAGCTAATGCACGGTGTCTTATCGTAACCGCCCGAATGTTTGGGCTGCCGTTACCCGTAGCCAGAAGGGGATCCTTGCAGGCTTATTCTTGCATTTTCAGGGATGTGCAGACAGGGTGGCCTGAATAACAGACATGTGCCGGCACGTCAGACATCCAGTTATGTTCTCCGCGAGCACGAAAGTCTGCAATGGCAGTTTCAATCACAGCCCGGTTTAACCTGTCGGCGTCAACGACCATCTGCAAACCCACCCCGAAAGCATATCCCGGCAAGATGCGGTAACCGCAGTAAATGGCTGGCGGATTATCCCGCGCGATTTCCAGCGCCCGTTTATCGACGAAATCATGAAAAGTTAAGCCGTCAAACTGTGGGTAGTGTCTTTGGGGTTTACGCAGCCATGTCTTGCCCTGGCTACTGGCATCAGGAATGAAATCCACGTGCATTAAGGCATCTTTTTCAGCGGCATCTAACTTCGACAGGGCCTCATTGAAAGCGATGTCTTCTACGGCATCGGCAAAAGCCACATTGGCTGTGACGATCTCTGCGTTCCAGAAGAGAGCGGGATCGTGACTGAGAAAGAGAATATCGCTCCAGGTCCAGTGGCCGCTGGCGAGTGCGACATCCTGGTCGCATTCGTCAAAGAAGGTGCCGCCCAGCCTGTCACGTTCACGATAGATAAGATTTTTGACTCGTAAGGCTTTAGCCCGACGCTTTCGACGCGAAAGAGACGTGAATGGCGTATATTTCTGGCCCATGAGGATCTCTGCGAATGTTCGCTGGGAGAAATCCAGCCGGTCAGGCTACCTGAAAGGGTTTAACGTTGGAAGCTTTTGATGGGGGGAATAGGGGGTGTAGTGCGATGGATAGTCCGGTACCCCAGAAAGCAAAAAACCAGCCCTAAGGCTGGTTTTTCTAAATAGTGGTGCCCGGACCCGGACTAACGCCG
>NZ_JBICLV010000001.1:0-2495 GCF_043105735.1 Leclercia sp. GLN_9 | reverse complement strand
CATCCCTGCCCGCTACCCTGTAAACCTTTCTTCTGCGTTGCCGTTAACAGTAGGTAAGCCATGTTTGGTTTTTCTTCCGGAGCCCTGATGACTCTTAGTGATGATGAGCGACACCTGCTTGTGTCCGTTGTTTCGGTCTGGCTACGGCGTGCCGGAGGGGATGCCGGAGCCATGATGCTGGATGCATACCGGCAGATTTTGTCTGAAACCGAACCGGCCGTAAGGACTGTCATGCTCGAATTTCTTGAATCCGTTCGCATTCATTACATTTCGTCCTGAGCATTTTCTGTATTTCTGTCCATACTTAAACGAGGCGGCCGTCACGGACGGTGGTCGTCGTTCCATGATGCTGTTATGGACGAGTGAGAGTAATCTAATCTAACTTGATTGAGTTCCGGGCGTGCCGCCCGGTTTTTTTTGCTGTTTCCCGGTGTCCGTTCCGGGACAGGATGTGCATTTGTAATACCGCGCACGCGCCGGCATCACAAATACCCTGGTCAGGGCTGCGCCCCGACACCCCGCCATCGCCTCACGGCCGCGCACTGAATTGCGCACCCGTTCACCGATTTTCACGCATTTTCCTCGCCTATCTGTGCGTTCAGCATGGCGTAAAGCGCTTCGGCCTGATCGTGCAGGTGCTCACAGCAGCCGGCAGCCTCATCCAGATCCATCTGCTCGAGCCGCTCAAGGAGGAGAAGTGTCTGTGCGCGGATAAATTTGGCCATATTGAGGGCGGCGGATTCCTGTCTGGTCACTGGTGATTTTCCCCGTCTGGTGATGATTTTTGCGTGAAAAGAGCATGGCGTCATTCTGGTGCATAGTCATGCATGCCGTTAAAATTTAACAGGCGCGTTTCTGACGGGTTCCGGGGTGGTTTGTTGTGGTTTTTGTCATGGTTTCGTCAGGAACGCGCTGAACGCGTCTCAGGCGGTGCGGGCAACGGATGTTATGGTAAATTCTTGGGGGCTTGATTATAAAATACCGCACTTCCTCTTATGTCTTGTGCTTTTTAGACAACCCTGAAAGCTTTTAGCTTTGGTGATGCAATTTGCTGGGATTTTGGCGGAGAACCACAGGTAAAGAAAAAGGCCACATTAGCGGCCTTTTTCGGAGAAGATGCTCAGTGCGGAATTTCGGAGACTTCTTTAACGTCGGTTTTATTGATCTGCTGTTTGACACCATTCGCGTCTGTATAGCCAAGCAGGCCTGAGTCTGATTCTTTAGGTTTGCCGTCGCTGACAATAGTGCGACCGTCATTGGTGTGTATGGCATAGCTTGTGCGCGTGCAGCCGGTGAGGGCTGAAAGCGCAACTGCCGCTGCGAACACTGAAACAAAAATCTTTTTCAAAGCCAGCTCCTTTTATCCATATCAGTTTTGGTCACTAACCATCTAACTATAGGTCATTTTTTATGTGAAAAGAGGCTTGATGGTGGGCTGTATATCGAGTTAGGCGCGAGGTGCTATGGTCAAAGTGTGGTGTCAGGCGGGGAGGAGGCTTATATGAGATGTAATCCGGCCGATACATATACCAAGATGATTTAAGTATTCCTCTTTGTGAGGTTGGATGTCTAATTTATAAAGGATCTTCTTGAGATCCTTTTTTTCCGCGCGTAATCTCTTGCCCTGTAAACGAAAAAACCACCCTGGCAGGTGGTTTTTCGAAGGTTAGGTAATCCTGGCAGATCCCCTAACCGTGGTAACAGTCTTGTGCGAGACATGTCACCAAATTTGTCCTTTCAGTGTAGCCTCACTAAGGCCGCCACTTCAAGAACTCTTGAGACATCTCTCGCACATCCTGTTTGCCAATGGCCGTTGCCAATGGCGATTAGTCGTGTCTTTCCGGGTTGGACTCAAGTTGATAGTTACCGGATAAGGCGCAGCGGTCGGACTGAACGGGGGGTTCGTGCATACAGTCCATCCTGGAGCGAACTGCCTTCCCGGAACTGAGTGTCAGGCGTGGAATGAGAAACCGCGGCCATAACAGCGGAGTGACACCGGTAAACCGAAAGGCAGGAATGCGGGGGAGCACGAGGGAGCCACCAGGGGGAAACGCCTGGTATCTTTAAGCCGCATCGGGTTTCGCCACCACTGATTTGAGCGTCAGATTCTGTGATGCTTGTCAGGGGGGCGGAGCCTATGGAAAAACGGCTTTGGCGCGGCCTTATGCTTTCTTCGTTAAGTATCTTCCTGGCATCCCCCAGGAAATTTCTGATCCATCCGTAAGCCCGTCCCGCTCGCCGCAGCCGAACGACCGAGCGGAGCGAGTCAGTGAGCGAGGAAGCGGAATATATTCTGTATCACATTTTCTCCTGACGCGTTTTCTTTCACTTTCTGCGCCTGTCTTATGTGGCATTAATGCTATGTGTTACTGCCATGCTACATCTTAAGCCAGTATACACTCCGCTAGTGCTCCGTGACTGGTCCGGCGCTGCGCCCGGAACCCGCCTGTACCGGTTCAGCAGCCGTTCCGGCCTGACTGCAATTTTTTTTTTTT
>NZ_JBICLV010000019.1:0-21078 GCF_043105735.1 Leclercia sp. GLN_9 | reverse complement strand
CGCATGTTCCCCTCACCCCAGCCCTCTCCCCAAAGAGGAGAGGGGGCCGACCGTGCCAATATCGGGAGAGGGGGCCGACCGGGCCCATTTTTTTGACGGAACCGCCACCTGAGTCGCATGTTCCCCTCACCCCAACCCTCTCCCCAAAGAGGAGAGGGGGCCGACCATGCCAATATCAGGAGAGGAAGCCGACCGGGCCCATTTTTTTGACGGAACCGCCACCTGAGTCGCATGTTCCCCCTCACCCCAGCCCTCTCCCCAAAGAGGAGAGGGGGCCGACCGTGCCAATATCAGGAGAGGGAGCCGACCGTGCCAATATCAGGAGAGGGAGCCGACCGTGCCCATTTTTTTGTAGGGATCCCACAGCCCACAGGGAGGTCGCATGTTCCCCCTCACCCCAACCCTCTCCCCAAAGAGGAGAGGGGGCCGACCGTGCCAATATCAGGAGAGGGAGGCGGTCTGTGCCCTTACTTAAACAACCCCTCTAAACGATCCAGCACCCGCATCGCACTGTAGTAATCCAGTCGGAATGTCTCTGTCCCCAGCGCCCAGACGCGTTTGTTTTGTACCGCCGGCAGATGGGCCAGCAGCGGGTTGGCGTAGATCGCATCCACATCCTTTTGATCCCCGGCAAACAGGAACAGCCCTTCGCCATTCAGCCCGGTCGCCAGGTTTTCTCCCCCTAACTGCACAATGTCGTGGCGCTTGCCCTGGCTCTGCGAGGCGTTCAGCCCGGCGGGCAGAGGAGCCAGAGAGAAGCCCAGCTGTTGCAGCAGCTTGCCCTGGGCCGACTCGGCGGTCCACAGGTTGGCGCTGTGAGCCGCGGCGGTATAGACGATAGCATTCACTGGCTGCGGCGGCTGTTTCAGCTGCTGCTTCACCCGGGTGAGCTGTTTATCAAATTCGGCAATCCGCGCCGCGGCCTGCTTCTCCTGGCCGGTAATGGTGCCCAGTTGGGTCAGCAGCGCCTGCCAGCTTTTATCGTCGTAGTTGATGAGCAGCGTCGGGGCGATGGCCGACAGCTGATCGTACAGCGCCAGGGCTGAATCCCCCCCGGTGGCGCTGACCAGGATCAGATCCGGCATCTGGGCGGCCACGGCTTCTGCGCTCGGCTCGCCAATATACAGGCGCGCAAGCTTACGCTGTTTTGCCACCTCGCCCCACTGGCGCAAAAAGCCCTGATCGTCGGCCACCCGATTGTTTGGCGTCGTGGCTCCGCTGGCGATCACCGGGGCATCAATCGCCAGCAGCGAGCCGGTAAGGGTCACGCTAGTGGAGACAATTCGCGTCGGTTTGCTCTCAAGCGTGTGGGTTCCGTGGCTGTCCGTGACCTGACGCGGCCAGTCGGCGGCGAGCGCTGAGGTTAATCCTGAAATTAAAAGTCCGGTTAAAAGCAGGGTGTTACGACAAACAGCGGGCAGTTTCACTAAGGGGCATCCTGTTTTTGTTGAAGTTAATGCTTCTCATTTTCATAAATGCACCGCAGGGATGCAAGCGATAGTCGCACAAGTTGCGCGCTCATCGGTTGACACCATCGCGCTCTGGGATTAGGTTAGCCAGCGAAAATATAAATGATAATAATTCTTACTGCTTTTATCATTTCAGGAGGATGATATGGATACGTCACTGGCTGAGGACATTCAGCACAACGCGACCCGGCTGCAAAAAGACAGCTTCTTTTTTATGTCGCCTTATCGCAGTTTTACCACGTCGGGTTGTTTTCGCCGTTTTTCCACCCCTGCCGTGGGCGGCGACGATCCGGCAAGCCCCTTCCAGCAACAGCTTGCCCAGACCTTTGCCGATGCCAAAGCCGCCGGGATTGCTAACCCGGTGATGGTGGGGGCGATCCCCTTTGATACCCGCCAGCCGTCGTCGCTGTTCATTCCGCAAACATCGCAAAATTTTGCCCGTCCGGCACGCCAGCAGTCTGCCCGTTATGCGACCCAGACGCCGCCGCTGACGGTGAAATCCCGCACCGAGATCCCGGCCCAGTTAGCGTTTGAAGAGATGGTGGCCCGCGCCGCCGCCCTGACGGCGACGCCGCGTGTGAATAAAGTGGTGCTGTCGCGCCTGATCGACATCGCCACCGAAGAGAACCTCGACAGCAGCGTGCTGCTGGAAAAACTGATTGCCCAGAACCCGGCCAGCTTTAACTTCCACGTCCCGCTGGAGGATGGCGGGGTACTGCTTGGCGCCAGCCCGGAACTGCTGCTGCGTAAAGAGGGGGCTCACTTTAGCTCCCTGCCGCTGGCCGGTTCCGCGCGTCGTCAGCCGGACGATATGCTCGATCGTGAGGCGGGCAACAAGCTGCTGGCTTCGGCAAAAGATCGTCATGAACATGACCTGGTCACCCAGGCGATGAAGGCGGTACTCGCCCCGCGCAGCCATCAACTGACTATGCCCGCTTCGCCGCAGTTAGTGACCACCCCGACCCTGTGGCACCTCGCCACCCCGGTAGAGGGCGAAGCGCGTGAAGATGAAAACGCCCTGACCCTGGCCTGTCTGCTGCACCCGACCCCGGCCCTGAGCGGCTTCCCGCACCAGGCGGCGAAAGCGTTGATTGCCGAGCTGGAGCCGTTCGACCGTGAACTCTTCGGCGGAATCGTCGGCTGGTGCGACAGCGAAGGCAACGGCGAGTGGGTGGTGACTATCCGCTGCGCGCGCCTTCACGCCAACCGCGTGCGCCTGTTTGCCGGTGCCGGGATTGTGCCTGCCTCCTCACCGATTGCCGAGTGGCGCGAAACCGGCGTCAAACTGACCACCATGCTCAATGTTTTTGGCTTGCATTAAGGATTAATCATGACCCTTCCCTTTACCCGCTGGCCCGACGACTTCGCCCGTCGCTATCGTGAAAAAGGTTACTGGCAGGATCTGCCCCTGACGGACATTCTGACCCGCCACGCTGACAGCGATGCGCTGGCGATTATCGACGGCGAACGCCGCTTGACGTACCGCCAGTTCCAGCAGTCCGTCAACAACCTCGCGGCAGCGTTGCAGGCGCAGGGGATCCAGCGGGGTGAAACCGCTCTGGTGCAGTTGGGTAACGTCGCGGAGTTCTACATCACCTTTTTCGCGCTGTTGCAGGTGGGCGTGGCCCCGGTGAATGCGCTCTTTAGCCACCAGCGCAGCGAACTGAACGCCTACGCCACCCAGATTGAACCGACGCTGCTGATTGCTGACCGGGCGCATAGCCTGTTTGCTGGCGACGACTTCCTTAACACCTTCAGGGATCAGCACCCCTCCGTGCGTGTGGCGCTGCTGCGCGGCGAAGGGCTGGAAGCGGCCATTGCCCGTCCGGCAGAAAACTTTATCGCCAGCCCGACTCCGGCTGACGAGGTGGCGTTCTTCCAGCTCTCCGGCGGCAGTACCGGCACGCCGAAGCTGATCCCGCGCACCCATAACGACTATTACTACAGCATTCGCCGCAGCAACGAGATCTGCGGCATCACCGCGGATACCCGCTACCTGAACGCGCTGCCTGCTGCCCACAACTTTGCGATGAGTTCCCCCGGCTCGCTGGGGATCTTTATGGCCGGTGGCTGCGTGGTATTGGCGCACGATCCGAGCGCAACGCTCTGCTTCCCGCTGATTGAAGAGCATCGCATCACCGTCACCTCGCTGGTGCCGCCAGCGGTCAGCCTGTGGCTGCAGGCCATTACCGAAGGCGCAGGCAATGCCCAACTGGCGTCGCTGCAACTGTTGCAGGTGGGCGGGGCGCGGCTTTCCGCCACGCTGGCTGCCCGCATTCCGGCAGAGATGGGTTGCCAACTCCAGCAGGTCTTTGGGATGGCGGAAGGGCTGGTGAACTACACCGCCCTGGATGACACCCCGGAACGCATCATGAATACCCAGGGCCGTCCGATGTGCCCGGATGATGAAGTGTGGGTAGCCGATGAGAACGGTAATCCGCTGCCGCGCGGTGAGGTCGGGCGTCTGATGACCCGCGGGCCGTACACCTTCCGCGGCTACTACAAAAGCCCGGAGCATAACGCCAGCGCCTTTGACGCGAACGGCTTTTACTGCTCCGGGGATCTGATCGCCATTGACGAGCAGGGTTACATCACCGTGCAGGGGCGCGAGAAAGATCAGATCAACCGCGGCGGGGAGAAGATCGCCGCCGAAGAGGTGGAAAACCTGCTCCTGCGCCACGAGGCGGTGATCCACGCCGCGCTGGTCAGCATGGAGGACAGCCTGCTGGGCGAGAAGAGCTGCGCGTATCTGGTGGTGAAACAGCCCCTGCGTGCAGTTGACGTGCGCCGCTTCCTGCGCGAGCAGGGCGTGGCTGAATTCAAACTGCCGGATCGCGTGGAGTGCCTGGACGCACTGCCGCTGACGCCGGTAGGCAAAGTCGATAAAAAACAATTACGCCTGTGGCTGGCCGAACGGGCGCAGGGCTAAGGAGCGAACGATGGCAATTCCAAAATTAACCGGTTATGCGCTGCCAGGCGCGGCAGATCTGCCCAGCAATAAAGTGAGCTGGACCATGGAGCCCGCGCGCGCCGCGCTGCTGATCCACGATATGCAGGAGTATTTTCTTAACTTCTGGGGCGATAACTGTCCGATGATGGCGCAGGTGGTGGCGAACATCGCCCGTCTGCGCGACTATTGCAAGCAGCAGGGGATCCCGGTCTATTACACCGCCCAGCCGAAAGAGCAGAGCGATGAAGACCGCGCCCTGCTGAACGATATGTGGGGACCGGGCCTGACCCGTTCCCCGGAGCAGCAGCGCATTGTCGCTGAACTGACCCCGGACGAAGCAGACACCGTGCTGGTGAAGTGGCGCTACAGCGCGTTTCACCGCTCGCCGCTGGAGCAGATGCTGAAAGAGAGCGGGCGCGACCAGTTGATCATCACCGGCGTGTATGCCCACATCGGCTGCATGACCACCGCGACCGACGCCTTTATGCGCGACATCCAGCCGTTCTTCGTCGCCGATGCGCTGGCGGATTTCACCCGGGATGAGCACCTGATGTCGCTCAAGTACGTGGCCGGTCGTTCCGGGCGCGTGGTGACCACCGACGAGCTGCTGCCGTCAGTGCCCGCCAGTAAAGCGGCGCTGCGCGAGGCGATCCTGCCCCTGCTGGACGAGTCCGACGAACCGATGGATGACGAAAACCTGATCGACTACGGTCTGGATTCGGTACGCATGATGGCCCTGGCGGCGCGCTGGCGCAAAGTGCATGGCGATATCGATTTTGTGATGCTGGCGAAAAACCCGACGCTGGATGCCTGGTGGGCGCTGCTCTCCCGCGAGGTGAAATAATGGCTACGTTCGATTTTGCGGGGAAAACCGTCTGGGTGACCGGGGCCGGGAAAGGCATCGGTTACGCCACCGCGGTGGCGTTCGCAGAGGCGGGCGCCCGGGTGACGGGCTTTGACGTGGCCTTCCCGCAGGCGAGCTATCCCTTTACCACCGAAGTGCTGAACGTAGCGGACGCTGCGCAGGTGAGCGAGGTCTGCGGGCGTTTGCTGGCTTCGGTCGATCGTCTGGATGTGCTGGTGAATGCAGCAGGGATCCTGCGGATGGGGGCGACTGACCAGCTCTCGCAGGACGACTGGCAGCAGACTTTTGCGGTCAACGTTGGCGGGGCGTTTAACCTGTTCCAGCAGACGATGGGGCAGTTCCGCCGTCAGCAGGGCGGGGCGATTGTCACCGTGGCCTCCGACGCGGCACACACCCCGCGCCTCGGGATGAGCGCCTACGGGGCGTCGAAAGCGGCGCTGAAAAGCCTGGCCCTGACCGTGGGCCTTGAGCTGGCGGGCAGCGGCGTGCGCTGTAATCTGGTGTCGCCGGGATCCACCGACACCGACATGCAGCGCACCCTGTGGGTGAGCGATGACGCCGAGCAGCAGCGTATTCGCGGCTTTGGCGAGCAGTTCAAGCTCGGCATTCCGCTGGGTAAAATCGCCCGTCCTGAGGAGATTGCCAGCACCGTACTGTTCCTCGCTTCCGACCTCGCCAGCCATATCACCTTGCAGGATATCGTGGTGGATGGCGGCTCGACGCTGGGGGCCTAGATGATCTGGAAACGACATCTGTCGCTGGAGGAATTAAACCGCTCCAGCCTTAACACCATGGTGGCGCATCTGGGGATCGTCTACACCCGGATTGGCGACGACACCCTCGAAGCTGAGATGCCGGTGGATGCCCGTACTCATCAGCCGTTTGGCCTGCTCCACGGCGGCGCGTCGGCGGCGCTGGCGGAGACGCTGGGGTCGATGGCGGGTTTCCTGATGACCCGCGATGGGCAGAGCGTGGTAGGCACGGAGCTGAACGCGACGCACCACCGGGCGGTGTCGCAGGGAAAGGTGCGCGGCGTGTGCCAGCCGCTGCACCTGGGGCGTACCAGCCAGAGCTGGGAGATTGTGGTGTTAGATGAGCAGGGAAGGCGGTGCTGTACCTGTCGGTTGAGTACGATGGTGCTGGGATAGTATTGTGCGGCCTGTTGCCCTCACCCCGGCCCTCTCCCACAGGGAGAGGGGGGCATGTTCCCTCTCCCTGTGGGAGAGGGATAGGGTGAGGGACGTGTTTTACAGCATCGACACAATCCGCTTCAGCAACCGAATTCGCGGCGCAATCGACGCCTTATCCAGCCACTCCGCCGGGCTGTGGAAGCCCGCCCCAATCGGCCCCAGGCCGTCGAGCGTTGGGATGCCGAGCGCGGCAGTGTGGTTGGCATCGCTGCCGCCACCCACCGCCTGCCAGGTAATGGCGATATCCTCTTCTTTCCCTGCTTTCTCAACGAGCTGCATCAGACCCTGCGTGGCTTCACTCGCCGCCATGGCGGGCTTGTGGTTGACGCGCGTCAGCGAGGTGGTGACGCCCTCTAAAAATCCTTTTTCACACAGGGCTTCCAGCGCCTGATTGACCCGGTCGTACTCGTCGTTTTCCCAGAAACGCACGTCGAGTTCGGCAACGGCGCTATCCGCCACCACGTTGGCCGCGCTGCCGCCGTGAATCACGCCGACGTTCAGCGTGGTGCCGCGATCCCAGTCGGTGAGCGCGTTAATGGCGGTCACAGCATGCGCCAGGGCGGTAATCGCCGAGCGGCCTTTTTCCGGATCGTTACCCGCATGCGCCGCCACGCCGCTAAAGGTGAGGTGGTAGCCCGCCATGCCTTTGCGCGCTTTGACCAGGGAACCGTCGGCACGTGCCGCTTCACACACCAGTACGCAGCGGGCGCGTTTAGCCAGTTCGCCAATCCATTCGTGGGAGTAGACCGAGCCGGTCTCTTCGTCCGGGTTCATTGCCACGGCAATCGCCAGGCGATCCTGATCCGCCGCGTCCAGCCCGCGCATCGCCCAGAGGATGTTCAGCAATCCACTTTTCATGTCGGAGACGCCAGGGCCGTACAGGCGAGTATCGTCTTCACTCAGCGGACGTTCGGCTACGGTGCCGGGGGCAAAGACGGTATCGAGGTGGCCCACCAGCAGAACGTCAAACTGCTCTGCGTGCGGCTTATTGCTGACGAAGAGGCCGGGGCCGACGTTATCACCCAAATTAACCTGCTCGGTGTGCCAGCCTTCGCGTTGCCACAGCGTCTGCATGATGCCTGCGACGGTGGCGACGCCTGCGATGGTCTGGGTGCCGCAGTCCACGTTCACCAGGGTTTTGAGTTCTTCAATATAGTGGTCAAGATTCATGGTTACGTCCTGTTCAGAGAATAATGCGCATCAGCAGCATGGCTAAGAAAGCGTTGACCACCGAAAGGGCGATCATCAGCGGAATGCGTTTGGCGCGGGTGCCAATCACACCCAGAATGCGGCCCAGATACTGCACCTGGGAGCCCATCAGATAGATAGCCGGGGCGAGGATGGCCAGATGCTCCCCGGTCAGGATGCCTTTATCAAAAAGGCCAATGGCGACACCGATGCCACCGCCCATCGACATCCAGCCACCGATCAACACAGCGGCCGCTTCCCCCGGCAGGCCAAACAGGCCCATTAACGGCGCGAAGATCATGCCCAGGCCTTTCAGCGCGCCGGTGATCTCCAGGGCTTTGATGATGATAAATGCCATGACCACATTGGGCAGGGTACTGCTGGTGGCGATCCCCCAGCCTTTACGTGCCCCTTCGACGAACACATCGGTAATGACGGGATTGGATTGTGGCGCACTCATGCGGCTTCTCCTTTTGCCTGTGGTGATTCAGCGGTGTTTTTTCCGGTAAAGGCCAGGATCAGACGCAGCAGGTTAGCGCCGACGATTTTCATGATGAACATCACCGCGATGCAGGCTCCAATCGAGGCGGGCACCGCCGCTGTGCCATCGACGGCCACCAGCGTGAAGAGAATGGCCCCGGAAGAGAAGAAGTTGGTGATCATCGCGCCAGCGGAAAACTGGAACATGGCGAAAACGTCTTTTTCCGTTTCGCTGATTTGCCCTTCATCGGCCAGATTACGCGTGAGGGAGGCACCGACGTCCGTGCTTTGCAGGCTGCCAATCAGCGCCAGCCCGGCGGTGCCAGGGATGCCCAGCAGCGGGCGCAGCAAGGGGGTTAACAGCTTGCGGGCAGCACGCAGTGCGCCGTAATGCTCCAGCACGTTGATCATGCCGAGGGCAAACATGACGGCCGGAATCAGCCCGAGCGCGAACAGAAATCCGTCCATCGCCCCGCTGCCGCCCGTGCCACGAAAGGCGCTGGTGGCGGTGGTGAGCGTGCCATCGTTCAGGCTGGCCTTGCTGACCACTTTGCCAAACGCCCCGTTGAGGGTGGTGAAATCAAATACGCCGTACCACTCTTTTCCCCCTAACAGGCCAGAAAAGAAAACGGCGGCGAAAGCCAGCGCAAAGTAAGCGCCTGGCCCGACCTTATACTCCTGATGTTGTGAACTATTCATATCCTTTTCCTTGTAAGTGCGCGGGTGCGCAGGGTCATTCTGGCGAGGTTGTGTACAAAAAAGATGATACAAATCATTTCGTAACGGCGTTGCAGGATGAAAAAGATAAAAATGTGACCGGCGACAGAGCAGGGGGAGAGTAATAGTGATCGGCTTAACACTGTGGTGTAAATCTCTGGTTTGACCACGCATTATTGCGTTTTAAAGTTGTTAAATTTTAAGTGGTGTTCTAGAAACAAAATGTAACATTCCACTGTTTCACGACAACGGACATCCATTATGAATAACTCAGGGAAATACCTTTTATGGGCAGGGCTATCCGTTGTGGGAGCCTTTGCCCTGGGCTATATCGCCCTTAACCGGGGGGAACAGATCAATGCGCTGTGGATAGTGGTTGCAGCGGTCTGTATCTATCTGATTGCCTATCGTTTTTACGGCAAGTTTATTGCCCGTAACGTGCTCTCTGTCGATCCCACGCGCATGACGCCTGCGGTGCGGCATAACGACGGTCTGGACTATGTGCCGACCGACAAAAAAGTACTCTTTGGTCACCATTTTGCCGCCATCGCCGGGGCCGGGCCGCTGGTGGGGCCGGTGCTGGCCGCGCAGATGGGCTATCTCCCGGGGATGATCTGGATCCTCGCCGGGGTGGTGCTGGCGGGGGCGGTGCAGGACTTTATGGTGCTGTTCGTCTCCACCCGCCGCGACGGGCGTTCCCTCGGGGAGCTGGTGAAAGAGGAGATGGGACCCACTGCCGGGGTGATTGCGCTGGTGGCCTGTTTTATGATCATGGTGATTATCCTCGCGGTACTGGCGATGATCGTGGTGAAAGCCCTGACCCACAGTCCGTGGGGGACCTACACCGTCGCCTTTACCATTCCGCTGGCGATTTTCATGGGGATCTACATTCGCTACCTGCGACCGGGGCGTATCGGCGAGGTGTCAGTGATTGGCCTGTTCTTCCTGGTCTTCGCCATTATTTCCGGCGGCTGGGTGGCTGAAAGCCCTACCTGGGCACCGTACTTTGACTATACCGGTGTGCAGCTGACCTGGATGCTGGTGGGCTATGGCTTTGTGGCGGCGGTACTGCCGGTGTGGCTGCTGCTGGCCCCGCGCGACTACCTCTCCACCTTCCTGAAAATCGGCACCATCGTTGGGCTGGCGATCGGCATTCTGATTATGCGTCCGACCCTGACTATGCCTGCGGTGACGAAGTTTATCGACGGTACTGGCCCGGTCTGGTCCGGCAACATGTTCCCGTTCCTGTTTATCACCATCGCCTGTGGCGCGGTCTCTGGCTTCCATGCGCTGATTGCCTCCGGCACCACGCCGAAGATGCTGGCCAATGAAAATCAGGCCTGCTTTATCGGCTATGGCGGCATGCTGATGGAGTCCTTCGTCGCCATTATGGCGCTGGTCTCGGCCTGCATTATCGATCCGGGCGTCTATTTTGCGATGAACAGCCCGATTGCGGTGCTGGCACCCGCCGGTACGGCTGACGTGGTGGCCTCTGCGGCGCAGGTAGTCAGCGGCTGGGGCTTTGCCATTACCCCGGATACCCTGGCCCAGATTGCCAACGAAGTGGGCGAGCAGTCGATTATCTCCCGTGCGGGCGGTGCCCCGACCCTGGCGGTGGGGATGGCCTACATCCTGCACGGCGCGCTGGGCGGCCTGATGGATGTGTCGTTCTGGTATCACTTTGCCATCCTGTTTGAAGCGCTGTTTATCCTGACGGCGGTAGATGCGGGGACCCGTGCGGCGCGCTTTATGTTGCAGGATCTGCTGGGGGTGATTTCTCCGGGGCTGAAACGCACCGAGTCGCTTCCCGCGAACCTGCTGGCGACCGCGCTCTGCGTGCTGGCGTGGGGTTACTTCCTGCATCAGGGGGTGGTCGATCCGCTGGGCGGCATCAACACCCTGTGGCCGCTGTTCGGTATTGCTAACCAGATGCTGGCCGGTATGGCGCTGATGCTCTGCGCGGTGGTGCTGTTCAAGATGAAACGTCAGCGTTACGCCTGGGTCGCCCTGGTGCCGACGGCCTGGTTGCTGATCTGTACCCTGACCGCTGGCTGGCAGAAAGCCTTCAGCAGTGATGCCAAAGTGGGCTTCCTTGCGATCGCCAACAAGTTCCAGGCGATGATCGACAGCGGCAAGATCCCGGCGCAGTACACCGAGTCGCAGCTGTCACAGCTGGTGTTTAATAACCGTCTGGATGCCGGGCTGACCATCTTCTTTATGGTGGTGGTTGTGGTGCTGGCGCTGTATTCTCTGAAGACCGCGATGGCTGCCCTGAAACAGGACAAACCTACCGCGAAAGAGACGCCGTATCAGCCGATGCCTGCTAACTATGATGAGCGTGTGACGCAGGCGAAAGGGGCGCATTAAAGACAATGCCGGGTGGCGCTAGCGCTACCCGGCTTCTATTCCCTGTGAGATAAAAGCGATGTTCGACACCCTATCCAAAGCAGGTAAATACTTAGGCCAGGCCGCGAAAATGATGATCGGCGTGCCGGACTATGACAACTACGTTGAGCATATGCGGGTCAACCATCCCGATCAGACCCCGATGACCTACGAAGCCTTCTTCCGCGATCGCCAGGACGCCCGTTACGGTGCTAAAGGCGGAGCCAAGTGCTGTTAACCCTCCAGAACACGTGAAAACGCCTCTGCCAGACGGCAGAGGCCTACCCAATCTTTGCAACGAGGCGTCAGGCGTTCAGACCGCCGTCCACGTCCAGCCCGGTGCCGGAGATCTGCCCGGCGGCAGGGCTGGCAAGGAAGGTGACCGCCGCGGCGATATCTTCCGGCTGGCCGTAATGCCCGGTCGCAATGAGCTGACGTTGGGATTCAGCCTGCACGCCATCCTCCGGGTTCATATCGCTGTTGGTGGGGCCAGGGTGGACCAGATTGACGGTAATACCGCGCGGCCCCAGGTCACGCGCCAGCCCGCGGGTCAGGGAGTTGAGCGCCGATTTGGTCATTGAATAGACCGCGATACCCGGCTGGGCGACGCGGTTGGCCAGACAGCTGCCGATGTTGATGATGCGTCCGCCGTCGGACATATGCATGAGCGCGGCCTGGATGGCGATCACCACCCCGCGAATATTGACGTTAATCAGGGCATCAATGTCTGCCAGCGTCATGGACTCCAGCTGGCCACCACGCGCAATCCCGGCGTTGTTCACCAGAATATCCAGCCCGCCCAGGGTACGTGCCGCCTGCGTCACGGCATTCTGGATGGCCTCTGCGCTGGCGCTGTCGGCCTGAATCGCCTCGCTGTGCCGACCCAGCGCCACAATTTCATCGACCACGGTCTGGGCTTTCACGGTGGATTTCTCGTAGGTGATAACCACATCGGCCCCCGCCCGGGCCAGCGAGAGCGCAATCGCGCGTCCTAAACCCCGGCTGGCCCCGGTGACCAGCGCCTTCTTACCTGTTAAATCGATCTGCATGATGACCTCAACACGAAAGTAATGAGAACCATCATTAGGTATAGAGGGCGTTTGCCCGGCGTCAATCCGCCGGGTGGCTGAAGTTTTCCACTTTCTCAAACGCGGCGCGCAGGACCGCAGGCGTCAGGGCGATGGGCAGGGCGTGAATAGACTCTACCGGACGCAGGGTATGGGCGATCACCTTATCCAGTTCGTCGCGGTTGTGGATATCCACGTCCAGCTCGCGCAGGGTGGTGGGCAGGTTGAAGCGCTGGTACGCCGCGACCAGCTCGCGCAGCACCTCGTCCTGGCCGAGCAGGGCGCTCTGCACCAGAATGCCGTAGGCCACTTTGGTGCCGTGGAGGAAGGCCGCGGTCTGCGGCAATACCGTTAAGCCGTTATGCACGGCATGGGCCGCCGCCACGCGGGTGTAGCGTTCCCCCAGCCCGCCGACCATGCCGCCACCGGCGATAATGGCATCCACCACGTCATGAAACTCCCGGGTGACCTCCCGGCGCGTCTGATCGGCCAGCGCCTGCTCACTGTGTTCGAGCAGGACATCGCGGATCGCCAGCGCGCCGTTGATGCCAAGCCGCACCGTCAGCGGCAACAGCTCCGGGTGCGGCGCGAGTACCACCGCCTCATACCATTTCGCCAGGGTATCGCCGATCCCCGCCAGCAGGTATTCCGCGGGGGCATTGAGGATAATTTCCGGCTCCACCAGCACCAGATAGTTGGCATCGTCAAAAATTTCAAAGTGCAGCGCCTGCCCGGCATCGTTGTACCACACCGACAGCGGCGTCCAGGCGGCACAGGTGGCGGCGATAGTGGGAATGGCCACCACCGGTAAGCCCAGACGGCGCGCCACCGCTTTGGCTGTATCCAGCAGCGCGCCGCCGCCGACGCCAATCACCACGCTGCGATCGGTGCCGGAGTCGTTCACAAGCTCACTCACATCGTGCTCGCTGCAGTGGCCCTTAAACAGCAGATGTTTTGCGCCCTCTGCATGGAAGCTCTGCGGCAGGAAGGGTTGCGCACCGGCAAGGGCGCGTTCACCGTAGATCCATACCGCCCGGGAGAGCTGCTCCGGGGTAAAAAAAGCGTCCAGACGGGCAAGTACCCCGCGGTGGGAGTAGTAGTTGGCCGGACCGGGTACGACGCGGATATCGGTGTTGCTCATGATGGTGTCCTTTTTATGAAGCGCTAACCTGATGTTATGGCTAGACATCCAGATGGCTAATACTATTTTGCTTTATCTTATGCTTTTTCCTTCGTTGCCAGCCAGACCCGGCTGTGAAAAATTCCATAAATCAAAAGATTAATGATAAGGGATCGCAGCGAATGTTAACCAGTCGCCTCGAGATGCGCGGCATCAGCCTGGCTTTTTCTGGCTTTCAGGCGTTGTCGCGCGTCGATTTCACGCTGACAGGTGGATCGGTACACGCGCTCACGGGCGCGAACGGTGCCGGCAAATCCACCCTGATGGCGGTACTGTGCGGCACGCACGCGCGCTATGAAGGCGAAATCAGCATTAATAACCAGCCCGTCACCCTTCGTGAGCCGGTGGATGCCAAACAGCTGGGCATCCATCTGGTGCAGCAGGAGGTGGACGTGGCGCTGATCCCCGGCCTGAGCATTGCGGAAAACATCATGCTCGATCATCTGGCGCAGCCGGGGCACCGCTTTCACTGGCGGAAACTGCGCGAACAGGCCCGGCAGGCGCTGGCGCAGTTGGACATCACCCTCGACGTTCGCCGTGCCATCGACAGCTGCACCCTGGCAGAAAAACAGCAAATCCTGCTGGCCCGGGCGCTCTCTCATCACTGCCGGTTTTTGATTCTGGATGAACCCACCGCGCCGCTGGATGCCCATGAGAGCGAGCGGCTGTTTGCCGTGGTACGACGCCTGCAACAGCAGGGGATCGGGGTGGTGTTTATCTCCCACCGGATCCATGAGCTGAAAGCGATCTGCGACACCTTAACGGTGCTGCGCGACGGCAAGCTAATTGAGTCCGGGCCGATGGCGGATCTCAGCGGAGAAGCGATCGTCGAGAAGATGCTCGGCCATGAATTGAGCGATATCTATCCGCCTGCGCGCCCGCCACACAGCAATGAAACGCTGCTGCGGGTCGAGGGGCTGCATGATGAAAAGCTGCTGAAAGATATCTCCCTGCATCTGCGCAAGGGCGAAATCCTCGGGATTGCCGGGCTGGCCGGGGCGGGAAAAACCGAACTCTGCAAAGCGCTGTTTGGCGCGACCAAAAGCCAGGTGACAAAGGGCGAGCTGAATCATAAGCCGTGGAGACCGCGCGATCCGGCGGACTCCGTGCTGCGTGGGCTGGCGCTGGTGCCGGAAGAGCGGCGTAAAGAGGGCATTTTTATCGAGGAGACGGTGAGCATGAACCTCGCCGTCAGCGCGGATAACAGTTTCTCGCGCTGGAGCCTGTTCGGCCATCGCCAGGCGTGGCGCTGGGCTGAAGAGGTGATCGCCCGGGTGGGTGTGCGCACCCGCGGTCCGGGGCAGGTACTGCGTCGGCTTTCCGGCGGCAACCAGCAAAAGGTGGCGATCGGCAAATGGCTGCGCGGCAACGCCCAGGTGCTGATCTTCGACGAGCCGACCAAAGGGGTGGACGTGAAGGCCAAAACCGATCTGTTCCGGCTGATTGATGGCCTGGCGCGGGAAGGCAAAGGGGTGATTTATGCCTCGGGTGAGTTTGCCGAACTGGTGGGCCTGTGCGACCGCATCTGCGTGCTGTGGGACGGACGCATTGTGGCGGAACTCGAGGGGGCAACCGCCCGCGAAGAGACATTACTTTATTATTCAACCGGAGGAACGGCGTCGTGAGCAAGGCCCTTTCAGTGACGGCGGCGGCGTCTGGCCGTCAGCAAATTTTCGATTTTCTCTATAAATGGGGCATGTTGCTGACGGTGGTGGCGCTGGTAGCCATCTTCGGCGTGGCGTCAGAGAACTTTCTCGATCCCAACAACATCATCAACATTCTGCGCTCTATCGCGATTGTGACGGTGATTGCTATCGGGGTCTCGATCTCGTTGACCATTGGCGGGTTTGACCTCTCCGTGGGTTCCACCGCATCGCTGGCCAATGCGCTGGTGATCTCCCTGTTTGTCTGGCATGGCTTCGGCACTACCGAATCCATTCTGATCACCCTCGCGCTCTGCACGCTGGTGGGGCTGTTTAACGCCTTCTTGATCGTCATTCTGCGCATTCCTGACATGCTCGCCACGCTTGCCAGTCTGTTTGTGATCCAGGGCGTGGCGATGACGTATAGCTATGGCGGGTCGATTACCGAAAACATGGTACTGCCGAGCGGCGACATGGCAGAGGGCACCATTCCGGCGGCCTTTGGCGCGCTGGGGCAGGTGCCGACCATCGTGATTATCATGCTGGCGGTGACTCTGCTGGCGCAGCTGGGGCTGTCGCTGACCACCCACGGACGCCGCATGTACGCGATTGGCGGCAACCCGGAGGCGGCGCGCTTATCCGGCATCCGCACCACCCGCTACAAGGTGGCCGCCTATGTGATTGCTTCGCTGCTGGCGGGCCTCGGCGGCATTCTGCTGGCCTCGCGCATTGGCTCCTCGCAGGTGAATGCCGGCGGTGGCTATCTGATGGATGCGGTGGCAGCGGCATGGATCGGCTTCTCGCTGGCCGGTTCCGGTAAACCGAATGCGCTGGGTACCCTGGTGGGGGCGGTGATCCTTGGGGTGCTCTCTAACGGGCTGGTGATGCTCTCGGTGCCCTATTACGCCATGGACATTATAAAAGGGCTGGTGCTGGCGATTGCGCTGGCCATCACCTACGTACAAAAACGCTAACAACACGACGGGATTTAAAATGAAAAAAGTTGCACTCTCTTTGCTGACGCTGGGATTACTGAGTTCACTGCCGGGCTATGCGGCGACACCTGCGCCGGTGCCGGCGGCCATCGCCAACCACGACGGGCAGATCCGCATCGCGGTGATCCGTAACCTCGGCTCTGACGACAACACCACCCAGTTTGTGGCGGGCGCGATCCAGGAAGGCAAAAAGCTCGGCTTTAAGGTCAGCACCTTTTTAAGCAACGGCGACGACGCCAAATTCCAGGACTTCGTTAACCAGGCGATCACCCAGAAATATGACGGCATTATTCTCTCTCAGGGGCGCGATCCGTACTCCACCGCGCTGGTGAAAAAAGCCGTCGATGCCGGGATCAAAGTGGCGGTGTTCGATACCGCAGTGACCGGGGAGATCCCGGGCGTGACCGTCACGCAGCAGGATGATGCCTCCCTGACCAATCTCTCCTTCGGCCAACTGGTGAAAGATTTCAACGGCCAGGCCAACATCATCAAGCTGTGGGTCGCTGGCTTCCCGCCGATGGAGCGTCGTCAGACGGCCTACCAGGCGTTACTGAAAGAGAATCCGGGCATCAAAGAGCTGGAGTCCATCGGCGCGGTTTCCTCCGACGTGCAGGGTGACACCGCCAACAAAGTGGGCGCGGTGCTGGCGAAATACCCGAAAGGTAAGATCGACGCTATCTGGGGCACCTGGGATGCCTTCAGCCAGGGCGCGTATAAGGCTCTGAAAGAGAATGGCCGCACGGAGATCAAACTCTACAGTATCGACATCTCCAACCAGGATTTACAGCTGATGCGTGAGGCGGGCAGTCCGTGGGTGGTGAGCGTGGCGGTGGATCCGAAGCTGATTGGTGCCACCAACGTGCGTCTGATCGCCAATAAGATTGCCGGTGAAGCAACGCCTGCAACCTATGACTTTAAAGCCGCGGCTATTCCGCAGGCGCTGCTGTCGGCCCAGCCGGGCGCGGTGAATGTGGCGTCATTAGGGAAAATCATCCCGGGCTGGGGCCAGACCGAAGACTTTATCGCCCCGTGGTTCGCGACGTTAGAAGCGAAGAATAAGTAACACTTTCCCGGACGTGGCGGGGTGGAGCCTGGTGTCCTCACCCCGGCTCTCTTCCCCAGGAAGAGGATGAAACCTACGCCACCGGGCCACAGGAGCTTAAGGTGTCTCAATTACCCACCCCTGAATACAGCCACAATATGCGGCTGATCGGCCACAGCGACCAGGGCGGACGCCCGGACGGCGTGCAGCTGATGGTGCATCGCGGCTTTGCCTATATCGGCCATATGGTGTCGCAGGGCTTTTCGATCGTTGATGTGCGCGACCCGAAAAACCCGCGGGCCGCAGGCTATGTGCCCGCGCCGCCCGGCACCTGGAACGTACATCTCCAGGCGCATGACGACCTGCTGCTGGTGATCAACGCCCGGGATCTGTTTGCCGATGCCCGCTTTGCGGATGAAAAGGTCTACTACACCCGCCAGGTGGGGGAGACGGTCAGCGACGTACAGGACAGAGGCTGGAGCGCCGGGCTGCGCATCTTTGATATCTCTACCCCGGATAAGCCACGGGAGATCGGCTTTCTGTCGCTGGACGGGATCGGCATTCACCGCATCTGGTACGTGGGGGGACGCTGGGCCTATGTCTCGGCGCTGATCGACGGCTTTACCGATTATATCTTTCTGACGATAGACCTTGCCGACCCGCGCAAGCCAGAGGTCGCGGGGCGCTGGTGGCTGCCGGGGATGAACCAGGCGGCAGGCGAAACGCCAGCGTGGCCGGAAGGCAAACGCTATGCTCTGCATCATGCGATCATTGCGGGTGATATCGCCTATGGAAGCTGGCGTGACGGCGGCCTGACGCTGCTGGATGTAAAAGACAGAGCGCAGCCGAAGCTGATCAGCCATCGCAACTGGAGTCCGCCATTTGGCGGCGGCACCCATACCGCGCTACCCCTGCCGGACCGGGATCTGCTGGTGGTGCTGGACGAAGCGGTGCTCGACAATCAGGAGGATGGCGAAAAGCTGATCTGGCTGTTTGATATCCGCGAGCCGTCGAACCCGGTGAGTATTGCCACCTTCCCGCAGCCCAACGAGCGGGATTACGTGGCGAAGGGGGCGCACTTCGGGCCGCATAACCTGCATGAAAACCGCCCCGGCAGTTTTATCAGCTCAACGTTGATTTTCGCGACCTATCAGAATGCAGGCGTCCGCGCCTATGACATTTCGGACCCGTACCGTCCGGTAGAAACCGCGGCGCTGGTGCCCGCGGCGCCAGAGAAGATGATGGATACCCGGCCCAATCGCCCGCAGGTGATCCAGTCCTGCGATGTGTTTGTGGATGCGCAGGGAATTATCTACAGCACGGATTACAACGGCGGATTGTCGGTGATTGAGTATCTGGGATGAGTGCGGTGTGATGTTTTTACGCCGGGTCTCTCTCTGTGAGAGAGGCCCGGTAAGTGTCGCGCCTGCTCTTAGCTGTACTGACGCACCCGCGCCACCAGCTCATCCACGCTGTCGATACGGTCGGCAATCACAATCAACGCCTTACCGAGGGTGATGGCGTGGCGCAGGCATTCGTGGCGCATCTCGTCGTCGCGGATAGAATCGATATCCGCCACGTGGGACAGGCCGACGCTGCGGCGTATAAGTTCGGTGCCGCAGAAGCCAATCGCATCCTGCCAGACCTTTTTCAGAAACGCGCTGGCGTAGCCCGGCACGCTGAGGGCGGCATCGCGGGATTTTTCCGCCGCCAGGGCCTGGAAACGTTCCGCGAAGGTGGTCCACAGCTGCTGGATATCGATCAGGCGTTGTTCACGACCGGCCGCCGCATCGCGAATACCCAGGTGACCCGGCAGGCCGCAGAAGTTAAGCAGCAGGTTGCCAATCGCCGTGCCGATATCAAACCCAATCGGGCCGAAATAGCCGAACTCTGCGTCAATGGCTTTCAGACTCCCCTCGGCGACAAAAATCGAGCCGCTGTGAATATCGCCGTGCAGCAGCGCTTCGGCCTGGGAGAAGAAGCGGTGCTTCAGGGAGGCGACGGCAATCTTCAGCTGATGGTCATTGCGCAGGGCGGCGACGTCGTTTTCCAGCGCCGCCGGGTAGTTATTGCGCTCGTGGATCTGGTACGGATCGTTGAAGAACAGATCTTCGGTGATCTCGCACATTTCCGGGTTGATGAACTGCGCCACCTGCGCCTTTTTGGCGTGGGGATGCAGGTAAAAATCGCTGGTGTGGAACAGGGTGTGGGCCAGGTATTCCCCCAGCTGACGGGCCGCCTGGGGGTAATAAACATTGTTGATCAGCTCGCCGCGCCAGATTTTATGGCTGGAGAGATCTTCCATCACCATCACCGCCAGTTCCGGGTCGAAGTGGTGGATCTTCACCGTGTGCTGCGGGCTGTGCTGATAGTGCTCTACCAGGGTTTGTGCTTCGAGACGGGCGCGGTCCAGCGTCAGCGGCCAGGATTCCCCCACACAGCGCACGTAGGGCAGGGCCTGTTTAACGATGATGCGGCTTACGCCCGCGCTGTCGAAAATCTTAAACACCAGATTAAGGTTGCCGTCGCCCACCTCCTGCGCCTCCACCAGTGACGAGGGATCTTCAAGGCCGCCAAATTGTTGGGCGTAGGCCACGGCGTCATGAGCGGTAAAGGTACGGTATTGCGACATTGCCAGTTCCTCATCTGTTCCGGTAATAAAGACATTTAGACGTCTATACATCTGAATTTTATCCTGACACAATGTGCTACAACAACGCAACAGAGAATTAACGACATGCAGAGATTACAGACGACCAGCCTGCGGGTGACGGAAAATCAGCTATTTATTCTCGATCAACAGGCGCTTCCGCAGGAGAAACGCTGGCTGGATGCCTCGATGGTTGACGCCCTGGTGGGGCATATTCACGCCCTGCGCGTGCGGGGTGCGCCGCTGATTGGTCTCTCTGCCAGCCTGCTCCTGGCGCTGCTGGCGGAAAACGGCCATAACCGGGACGCGCTGGCGGTGGCGCTGGAGACCCTGCGTGCCGCGCGCCCGACGGCGGTGAATCTGATGAACAACCTCGACCGCATGAAACAGGCGTTGTGGCAGGAGGATTATGTTCCGGCGCTGGTGGCTGAGGCGCTGCGCCTGATCGACGAAGACAAGCGGCTTTGCGATGCCATTGCCCGCGCCGGGAGCGCGCTGGTGACGCCGGGCAGCCGCCTGCTGACCCACTGCAATACCGGCGGGCTGGCGACCGCAGGCGTGGGTACCGCGCTGGGCGTGATTGCTTTCGCGCATCAGCAGGGCAATGTCAGCCACGTCTGGGTGGATGAAACCCGTCCGCTGTTGCAGGGCGGAAGGTTAACCGCCTGGGAGTTAGGCGAGCTGGGCGTTCCTTATCAGTTGATCACCGACTCCATGGCCGCCAGCCTGATGGCAAAAGGGCAGGTGGATGCGGTATGGGTTGGGGCGGATCGCATTGCCGCCAACGGCGATGTGGCGAACAAAATCGGCACCTATTCCCTTGCGGTGCTGGCAAAATTCCACGGTATTCCGTTTTACGTGGCGGCACCGCAAACCACCCTCGATCCCGCGTGCCCGAACGGCGAGGCCATCCCGATTGAGCAGCGCGATGCCCGGGAAGTGACCGGTGTGGCGGGGAGCTTTGGGGCGGTGCAGTGGGCACCGGTTGACGCACAGGTGTATAACCCGGCATTTGACGTCACGCCTGCGGCGCTGATCAGTGGCTGGGTGCTGGATAGCGGGGTTGTGACGCCTGACGAGGTGGCGAAGGGGGTTTTTGGGGAGCGTGTGGGCTGATATTCCCTGGTGATAACTCTCTGCCACAGGGGGAGGGATCCCCAGTCATTTTATTGCCCTTACAGCAATGAAATAATCACAATACTATAAATGACTTACAGCGACTCCGCTGTCCGGCTGAAAATCGACGAAGCGTTTCCG
>NZ_JBICLV010000018.1:0-12732 GCF_043105735.1 Leclercia sp. GLN_9 | reverse complement strand
TTTATAATATTGTGATTATTTCATTGCTGTAAGGTCAATAAAATGACTGGGGATCCCTCAGCCTACAGGGAGAGGAAGAAAACCACCGCCCGGCACATTCCCGCTACACCGTAGCTGGCGTCTGCCGGAACCGGCGCAACTCGGCTAACACCACCAACAACATCGCCCCGACGATGGCCAGCACAAATCCGCTGCTGCTGGCCGACGCCACCGGGGTCATGATCACCCCCAGCCCGCCCAGAATGGCGGCACCAATCGCATCCCCCGTCACGTTCTGCGCCGTCCACAGGCCGTTGATGCGCCCGAGCATCGCTTCCGGGGTCTGGGTCTGGATCAGGGTGTATTGCAGCAGCGAGCTGACCGCACTCAGCCAGCCGAACAGGGCCAGACAGATCACCCCCAGCGCCCAGACCGGCATCAGGCTGAAGAAGCCAATCGCAATAAACGAGGCCAGGGTCGCCAGTAGCATAATCAACCCTGGACGGGCACTCTGCGCCAGATTGCCGCTAGTCAGGGCACCAAAGGCCGCCCCCAGAGGGATGGCGGCATACAGCAGACCAATCTGCGACACGCTCATCTGCCATTCCATCGCCAGCGCCGGGTAAAGCACCCGCACCGCGCTCGCCATCGTCAGTAACCCGCCCAGCAGGGCGATACCGCCAATCAGCGGATTGCTGAACAGAAAACGGATCGCCGCCAGCAAGGATTTAAGCGGATGTTCACGCGGCTGTGGCGGTGGCGGCAGTAAAGGCAGACGCAGCAGAGTTAAGGTGGTGATAAACGTGCCCGCCGCCGCCAGGCCGTAGTTCCAGGCCACGTTGCCGGTGCCGAGCAATAACCCTCCCACCATCGGCGAGATCACCGATCCCAGACGCACGGTCAGCATGGTGATGGCTCCGGCCTGCATCAGGTTTTCGCGCCCCACCAGCGCTGGCGTCGCCGCCAGTAGCGCCGTCACGCCGAGCGAGGCGAAAAAGCCGTCCCACAGGCCGAGAAGGTAAATGGCGATTAACGACGGCTCCGGCAGCATCGCGTTCAGACACAGACCGACAAACCCCACGCCGCACGTGCCGCGCGCCAGCAGAATCAGCTTTTTACGCTCGTAGCGATCCGCCAGCACCCCGCCCACCATCAGGCCAATAAACATCGCCCCGCCGGTCAGGGTGACGGATAGCCCCACCAGCCAGCTGGAGTGGGTCATCGCCTGGATTTGGACCGGAACGGCCACGCCGAGCAGGCCAAGGGATAAAATGGAGATAAAACGGGCAATAAAAACAGCACGAAACGCCGGATGAGTCTTCAGCAGGCTCAGATTGAGCAGCCAGGATTGTCGGGTCATTACAAAGCCTTAATGGTTTCTTTTGTACCAATTCCATGGCCGCACATGCTAACATAGCTAAATAAGATAGATAACGATAATTACTATCATTATCAAGTCATGGACGTTGCTATGTCGTACTCCTCTTCCGCGCCACGTGCCCTTGCCGTGCCCGGTTTACTGCTATTGCTCACATTTGCGATCGCCCTCAGCCTGTCGGTGGGTGCGAAACCGCTGCCGTTTTCCGTGGTGGTGGATGCCCTCACCGCCACCTGTCAAAGCGCCGACTGCACCATCGTGCGGGATGCGCGTCTGCCGCGTACCCTCGCCGGTCTGCTGGCCGGAGCCGCCCTCGGTCTCGCCGGGGCGCTGATGCAAACCCTGACCCGCAACCCGCTGGCCGACCCGGGCATTCTCGGCGTTAACGCCGGTGCCAGCTTCGCCATCGTGCTGGGCGCAGCGCTGTTTGGTTTCTCCACCCCTGGTGAACAGCTGGTGATGGCGCTGTGCGGCGCCTTTGCCGCTTCGCTGCTGGTTGCCTTTACCGGCAGCCAGGGCGGAGGCCAGCTCAGCCCGGTACGCCTGACGCTGGCGGGTGTGGCGCTCGGCGCGGTGCTGGACGGCCTCTCCAACGGTATCGCCCTGCTCAACCCGGACGTTTACGATCAACTGCGCTTCTGGCAGGCGGGGTCGCTGGATATCCGCACCCTGCAAACCTTACAGGTGGTGAGCGTGCCGGTGCTGATCGCCGCCACCGTGGCGCTGCTGTTAAGCCGGGCGCTCAACAGCCTGAGCCTTGGCAGCGACACCGCCACCGCCCTCGGCAGCCGCGTGGCGCGTACCCAACTGACCGGGTTACTGACCATCACCGTCCTGTGCGGCAGCGCCACGGCGGTGGTCGGCCCCATTGCCTTTATCGGCCTGATGATGCCGCACATGGCGCGCTGGCTGGTGGGGGCCGATCACCGCTGGTCTTTGCCGGTGACGCTGCTTGCCACCCCTGCCCTGCTGCTGTTTGCCGACATTATCGGGCGTCTGCTGGTGCCGGGCGAACTGCGCGTCTCGGTGGTCAGCGCCTTTATCGGCGCGCCAGTGCTGATTTTCCTGGTACGCCGTAAGCGCGGAGGTGCCCTGTGATGACCCCTTCCCGTCGGTTAGTGCTCAGTTGCCTGCTGCTGATGCTGGTTAGCCTCGCCGTGGCCGTGATTAGCCTGCGCAGTGGCGCGGTGACGCTTGATTTCACTCAGGTCTTTAATGCCCTTACCGGCAGTGCGCCGCGCAATATCACTATGGTGGTGACCGAATGGCGACTGCCGCGGGTGATGATGGCGTTGCTGGTGGGCGCGGCGCTGGGGATCAGTGGCGCGATTTTCCAGTCGCTGATGCGTAACCCCCTCGGCAGCCCGGATGTGATGGGCTTTAACACCGGGGCCTGGAGCGGTGTGCTGGTGGCGATGGTGCTGTTTGGTCAGCACCTGACGGCCATTACTCTGGCGGCGATGGCGGGCGGCATTCTCACCTCCCTGATCGTCTGGGGGCTGGCGTGGCGCGATGGCATCGAGACCTTCCGCCTGATCATCATTGGCATCGGTATGCGCGCCATGCTGATGGCCTTTAACACCTGGCTGCTGTTGCAGGCGTCGCTGGAGACCTCGCTCTCTGCCGGGCTGTGGTTCGCCGGGTCGCTCAACGGCCTGACGTGGGCCAAAACCCTGCCCGCAGCCCCGCTGATCCTGCTGATGTTTATCTGCGCCTTACTGCTGGTCAAACGGATGCGCCTGCTGGAGATGGGGGACGACAGCGCCTGCGCGCTGGGCGTGAGCGTCGAGCGCTCGCGTCTGATGCTGATGCTGGTGGCGGTGGTGTTAACCGCCGCCGCGACGGCGATTGCCGGACCGATATCCTTTATTGCGCTGGTGGCCCCGCACATCGCGCGGCGTCTGAGCGGCACTGCCCGCTGGGGGTTAACCCAGTCGGCGCTGTGCGGATCGCTGCTGTTGCTGGCCGCCGATCTCTGCGCCCAGCAGCTGTTTATGCCGTATCAACTTCCGGTGGGGGTGGTAACCGTCAGTCTTGGCGGGATCTACCTCATCGTCTTGCTTGTTCAGGAGTCCCGCAAGAAATGACAGAGACTGCAACCCGCTTGCGCGGCGAAAATCTGACCCTCGGCTACGGCAAAAAAACCGTGGCCAAGGATCTGCAGGTGGCGATCCCCGACGGCCACTTTACCGCCATTATCGGCCCCAACGGCTGTGGAAAATCGACGCTGCTGCGTACCCTGAGCCGCCTGATGACCCCGTTACACGGCAACGTATTTCTTGATGGCGAGCAGATCCAGCGCTTCGCCAGCAAAGAGGTGGCGCGCCGGGTCGGACTGCTGGCGCAAAACGCCACGACGCCGGGGGATATTACGGTGCAGGAGCTGGTCGCGCGCGGGCGCTATCCGCACCAGCCGCTCTTCACCCGCTGGCGTAAAGAGGACGAAGCGGCGGTGGCCAAAGCGATGCAGGCCACGGGTATTACCGACCTGGCGGCGCAGAGCGTGGACACCCTCTCCGGCGGGCAACGCCAGCGGGCGTGGATTGCAATGGTGCTGGCCCAGGAGACGTCAATTATGCTGCTGGACGAACCGACCACCTGGCTGGATATCAGCCATCAGATTGACCTGCTGGAGCTGTTGAGCGACCTGAACCGCACCCAGGGCTTTACCCTGGCGGCGGTGCTGCATGACCTCAATCAGGCCTGCCGCTATGCCACCCATTTGATTGCCCTGCGCGAGGGAAAAATTGTGGCGGAGGGTGCGCCGAAGGAGATCGTCACCCCGGCGTTGATCGAGCGGATCTACGGGATGCGCTGCATGATTATCGACGATCCGGTGGCGGGCACACCGCTGGTGGTGCCGTTGGGGAAACGTGCGGTCTGATCCCCTCACCCCGGCCCTCTCCCCAAAGGGGCGAGGGTGAAAACATGGCTCCGTGCCCTCTTCACCAAAGGGCGAAGGTGAAAAGACGGCCCCGTACCCTCTTCCCCAAAGGGCGAAGGTGAAAAGACGGCCCCGTACCCTCTTCCCCAAAGGGCGAGGGTGAAAAGACGGCCCCGTGCCCTCTTCCCCAAGGGGCGAGGGCGAAAAACCGGCCCCGCACCCTCTTCCCCAAAGTGCAAGGCCGAAAAACCGGCTCCGTACTGTTCCCTCTCCCCTATGGGGAGAGGGTTAGGGTGAGGGGATAAGCTACCCCAATATCCCTTTCAACATCGGCCCTATCTGTTCAAACGCCTCTGGAGAGATGATATCGACATGGGCGCAATCCTGGCGATAAACCTCCAGTTCTCCCACCCAGGGCGCCCAGGCCTGGTGCGGATCCATCGTTCGTGTTCGTTCGGCAACAAACAGCGTCGCTTTGCCGTCAAAGGCAGAACTGTGGGCCGTGGTCAGCAGACGTACCGCATCGGCGTAGTTGCCCTCTATCGCGCTGAACAACTCCCCGGAAGCCTGCCCCTGCTGGGCGGCGAGAAACGCCTGACGCTCGCGCTCGATCTCCGCTAATACTTCAGGATCGAGGCCATTCGCCTCTTTTTCGCGCCAGTTTTGCGTCTCCGGCGGCCAGGTATCCAGCAGTCCCAGGAACGCGACATCTTCCCCCTGCGCGCGCAGCCGGGCGGCAATACCCTGCGCCAGCGTGCCGCCGAGGGAATAACCGAACAGATAATAAGGCCCGTGCGGCTGTTGGGCGCGCAGCGTCGCCAGATGATGCTCGATCACCTCATCCAGCGTGGCGCACTGCTCCATCGGCCCTGGTCGCGGAGACTGAATGCCAGCGATCGACCAGCGTGGATTGAGGTAGCGCGCCAGCACGCTGAACTGCCAGGCAAAGCCGGAGGCCGGATGGAAGCAGAACAGCGTCGGGCCGTGGCTTTCACGCAGGGGCAAGAGCGTCTCGTAACCCAGACGCTGCGCCTGCTCATCGCTCATGTCACCGGTCAGCAACGCGCTCAGCTTGCCCACCGTCGAAGCCACCATGACCTGACCGGGCGTGACCTGGCGGGCAAAGTGGCGACTCAGGCTGGCAGCGAGACGCATCGCCAGCAGCGAGTGCCCGCCAAGGGCGAAGAAATCGGCCTCGATGTCGTTGATCTCGCAGCCCAGCAGGGCAGAAAATGCCGCCGCAATCGCCTGTTCCGCGTCGCTTTCCAGTGTGCGCCCCGGGGTTTTCACCGTCAGTTCAGGCAGCGGCAGCGCCTTGCGATCCAGCTTGCCGTTGGCGCTGAGCGGCAGCGCGCTTAACTGCAATAACACCACCGGCACCATATGCGGTGGCAGCTGCGTTTTCAGGATGGTCAGCAGCGCATCGCGGTCCAGCGGCAGGCCGGACTCCGATACCACATAGCCCACCAGCTGACGGGCATCGCCGCCGGTGTCTGCGGCCTGGTTGATAACGCAGGCATGGGTCACCGCCTGGGCCACATCGGGCAGGGTCAGCATCGCCCGGTCGATTTCCCCCAGTTCAATGCGCTGACCGCGAATTTTCAGTTGATCGTCGCTGCGGCCTAAATACTCCACCGCGCCGTTATCCAGCCAACGGGCCACGTCGCCGGTGCGATACATGCGCTCACCCGGCACGAACGGGTCAGCGATGAATCGGCTGGCAGTCAGATCCGGGCGGCCCAGGTAGCCCTGCGCCAGCTGAATGCCGGTGAGATAGAGATCCCCCGCCACGCCGAACGGCACCGGGCGCATCATGGCATCCAGAATGCGCAGGCCAGTATTCCACACCGGGAAGCCAATCGGCACGCTGTTTCCTGTAACCAATGCCAGTTCCGGGCCAAAGGCCGGATACCAGCTGACATCCACTGCCGCCTCGGTGGGGCCGTACAGGTTATGCAGCGGCACATGAGTAAGGTGTTGCCACTCGCGGCACAGCAACGTCGGCAGGGCTTCACCGCTGCAGAACACCTGTTTCAGGCTGGCGCAGCAGGCGGCGTTTTCCGGGGTCAGCGAGGCGACAAAAGCCGCCAGCATTGACGGCACAAAGTGGGTGGTGGTGACGCCATATTTCGCGAAGAACGCCTGCATCGCCAGCGGATCGCGGTGCGCCTCCGGCTCGGCCATCACCAGCTTCGCCCCGGCGATAAAGGGCCACCAGAGCTCCCATACCGAGACGTCAAAACTGCACGGCGTTTTTTGCGCTACCACGTCGTCGGCGGTGAGCGGATAGTGGTTTTGCATCCACAGCAGGCGGTTGACGATGGCGGTCTGGCCGACCATCACCCCTTTTGGCCGTCCTGTCGAGCCAGAGGTAAAGATGATATAGGCGGTCTGTTCCGGGGCACTGAGGTTGAGCGGTTCGCTGCCCTCAGCACTAAATAGTGTGTTGTAACTAAACACGTCCACCGACAGATGGCTGAAGCGCGGGCGCTGGTCGTCCGTGGTAATCAACAGGGATGGTCTGGCGTCCTCCAGCATCATCTGCAGGCGATCGTCGGGATAGCCGGTGTCCAGCGGCAGCCACGCGGCACCCGCTTCGACGATGGCGTGCAGCGCCAGCGTCAGGAACACTGAACGCGGTAACGCCACCGCCACGCTGTCGCCGGGCTTCACGCCCCGGGCGCGCAGCTGGTTCGCCAGAGCCACCACCTGCTCACGCATCTCGCGGTAGGTCAGATGGTGTTGCGCATCGGCCAGCGCTGGCGCGTGCGGGGTTTTCGCCGCCTGCTCCGCCACCAGTGCGCTCAGGGTGGTGAGCGGCAGCGTCACCTCAGTCTGGTTAATCTTCTCCAGCTGCTGATATTCGGCATCAGACACCGTTTCTGCCTCGCCGCAGCGCAGGTCAATATTGGCGGCAAACTGCGCTAATAGCCCATGCAGGCGCTCGACGTGGCGCACCAGGGTGGCTTCATCATAACGCTGCTTGTTAGCAAGGATCTCAATGCTCAGGCCGCCCTGCTCGTCCGGGAACAGCGCCATCTCCAGGTCGTTGACCGGGCCGGTGGCGAGGGTATGAGTGACCGCCTGAACGCCAGCAAGATCCAACTGGTAGTCGAAGACTTTAACGTTGAACACCGGGCCAAACAGCGCTTCGTCGCTGGCGGCGCGCCCGCTGTCGCGCACGATCTGCTCGGCATCGTAACGCTGATGGCGGCGCATCTTTTTCATCTGCCCGGCCAGGCGCTGGGCCAGCTCCGGCAGCGTCTCCTGCGCCCTGATGTTCACCGCCAGCGGCAACACGTTCAGCACCGGGCCAGTGGCCGTCAGGGCCGCAGACCCCATCCGGCGCATAAAGATAAAGCCAGCGGCATAGTCCATGCGCCCGGTCAGGCGGGCGAGCCACAGGGCCACCAGCGCCAGGGCGAGGTCGGTGCGCTGGCTCTGGCTGGCAGTGGCCAGTTGGCTGAAGGCGTGACGATCGGCGGTCAGCTTCAGGCGCAAAATATCGGTCGTGGCAGCACGCCCGGGCAATGGCGCGCTGGAGAGCGACACCGGCGGCGGAAGCTGCTTGCGCTGTTCGGCCCAGAAAGCACCGTCGCGGGTATGCGCCTCGCTGTCGCGGTAGCGTTGATACTCCTCCACTACCTCCGCGAAGGGGGTAAAAGGCGACTCCGGCGTGGCTTCGCCATTAGACCAGGCGCGATAAATGGCGACGATCTGGCGGGTAATGGCCGGGAAGCTGAAGCCATCCACCACTAAATGGTGATAACGCTGATACCAGTACCAGCGGTTGTCTGCCACCTGAATCAGCAGATGAAAGGCCAGCGGTTGCCCGTTGTCCACGCGCAGGTTCTGGTTAAGATCGGCCTGCATCTGCGCCAGCGCCGCGGCATGGGGGTCGGGGTTCGCGCGCAGATCAATGATCTGCGGCTCCGGCAGGATAATGCTCTCGTCCACCCACTGCGCGATCTCGCCGTTGTCTTCGGTAAACCGCATGCGCAGGGTATCAGCCTGCATCATGCCCGCCGCTACTGCTTTCGCCAGCAGTGGGGCGTCAACCGGGCCGGTCAGTTCGACGTAGTGGGCCACGCTCCAGGCATTGGGCAGGTCGGAAAGCTGTTCCGCCATCCAGATACCCGGTTGGGCGGCAACAAGAGGATAGGCAGCGCTCATGGGTTCACCTGTGCAAAATGGGCCGGGATCAGCGTTTGCCAGTGGGCAGCAAGCCACTGCTGACAAGCTTCCTGCGACTGCGGCTCGCACACCACGCGCCAGCCTTCCGGCAAGGCGCACTGCTGCGGCCACAGGCTGTACTGCTGTTGCGCGTTTTGCACCAGGGTGAACAGACCCTGTGGATCGTCGAAGGGGTTACTGAATTCCATACCAGACTCCGTGATTAAATAATCGGCTGCCAGAGAGTCATCAGCCCCTGCGTCAGCCCTCCCCGCCAGCAAAGTGCATCATGTCCACCCTCAACCGGCCGCCAGATAACCGGCTGCCGGGTGTGCTGTAGTTCGGCGTACAGCGCCTGACAGGCGCGGTAAATCAGGGGTTCCCGTCGCCCCGCTTCAAGGACGATGCGCAGCCCCTGTGCCGACAGTTGGTGGTTTTTAAGCTGCTCAAGGATCAGGCCGTCCTGCTTGCCGCCGCGGTGGGGCCACCAGAAGGAGCCGGACTGGCTGAGCACGCAGCCAAAACGCGCCGGCCAGTGCAGCCCGGCATACAACGCGGAAAGCCCGCCGAAGCTCTGCCCGGCGACCACGGTACGATCGGCGCGGTCGCTGAACGGGGCCAGCTTATGCACCTCGGGGAGTAATTCCTGCTGTACCGCCAGCCAGAAATCGGGGTTACAGGGCAGCTCGTGGCTGCGGTGGACGGTATCTATCACATCGATCAGCACATAAACGGCAGGGGGCAATTGGCCTTGTTCAGTCAGTGCCGTCAGCGCGGGCCATACCGGCATGCTTTCGGCCCAGAACTGGCCGTCAAGCAGCACCGCCAGCGGGCGCTCATGAGGGGTGTCCTCACCGGTGGTGAAGATCCAGACCCGGCGGGTATTACCGAGGCGGGTACTTTGCCAGGCAATACAGTGCGGAGGACGATAAGCGGTGTCGAGCCGATCCCAGCCGGGCTGAACCGGTGCCTCGGGCATCTCAAGCGCTGATACCGGATGGCCGCGCCCGCCGCGCCAGTGCTGGCGGTTAAGCGGATCGGCGACGGCATGTGGCAGCAGCTTGCGCCAGCCTTCGCGCAACGCCATGCGGTCCGGCGGATCGGTGGCAAATACCGTCTCGGCAAAGTCGTCTTCATGGGTTGAGGGGATAAAACAGTAACTGCCGCGCCAGGTCGGGCTGAACTCGCCCTGCCACTGCCAGACATCGGTTCCGGCAATGCGCACCAGCGTCTGCGGGCGGGCATTGTGGTGGTGATCGGTCACGCCGGTGATGTAGATCCACACCCGCTTCAGCGGCGAGGTCTGCTCTGTTCCAGCCGGATCGCGCCACCAGAACGTCACCCGGTAATGGTCGTCTTCCCGTACCCACTCCGGCCCCTGCTTCGACAGCCACCAGCCATCGCTCCCCGTTTCCAGCGTCGTCACCGATATAACCCCATGACCTGTTCGGTTTTTTTGATAAAAGATAAACAATATCAATAATATTATTGATAACTATTTTCATTTGCAATAGCGTATGGGCGCGCTGTGGGAAGCGCGCACATTAAATAACCATGCCATGCGCTGCGTACTGACTCAGGACAGAGAGGTTTTCGCAGACTGCGGGCGATATCCTTCCGCCGCCTCACCCATTCGGGAAGGAGCCTTGAGGCATGCGGCATTGAAAAGCAGGACAGACAATGAATTACAAGCTTCACTCACTGGCCTTACTGGTCAATCTGGGGATTTACGGTGCGGCACTGCCTGCGATGGCAGCCGATACCGCGGCTAACGAAGATACCATGGTGATCACCGCCGCCGAGCAGAACCTGCAGGCACCGGGCGTTTCAACCATCACCGCGGATGAGATCCGTAAAAACCCCGCCGCGCGCGATGTGTCAGAGATCATCCGCACCATGCCGGGCGTCAACCTCACCGGTAACTCCACCAGCGGCCAGCGCGGCAACAATCGCCAGATTGATATCCGCGGTATGGGTCCTGAAAATACCCTGATCCTGATTGACGGCAAGCCGGTGACCAGCCGCAACTCTATCCGTCTGGGCTGGCGCGGCGAGCGTGATACCCGCGGCGATACCGGCTGGGTGCCGCCAGAGATGATCGAGCGCATCGAGGTGATCCGTGGCCCGGCGGCTGCACGTTACGGTAACGGCGCAGCGGGCGGCGTGGTGAATATCATCACCAAAAAGGTCAGCAACGAGTGGCATGGCTCCTGGAATACCTATCTGAACACCCCAGAGCACAATGAAGAAGGCTCCACCAAACGCACCAACTTTAGCCTGAATGGCCCGCTCGGCGGGGATTTCAGCTTCCGCCTGTACGGCAACCTGGATAAAACCCAGGCCGATGCATGGGATATCAACCAGGGCCATCAGTCTGAACGTACCGGTGCCTATGCCGATACGCTGCCTGCCGGACGCGAAGGGGTCGAAAACAAAGACATCAACGGCGTGCTGCGCTGGGACTTTGCCCCGATGCAGGCCCTGCAGTTTGAGGCCGGTTACAGCCGTCAGAACAACCTTTACGCGGGCGATACGCAGAACACCAATAACGACAACAGCAGCAACGGGCTGGTGAAGAAGAACTACGGCAAAGAGACCAACCGTCTCTATCGCCAGAACTTCGCGCTCACCTGGACCGGCGGCTGGGATAATGGCATCACCACCAACAACTGGGCGCAGTACGAACACACCCGCAACTCGCGTCTGGGCGAAGGGCTGGCAGGCGGTCTGGAAGGGCTGTTTAACAGCAATAAGTTCACCGATACCGACCTGTCCGACGTGATGCTGCACAGCGAAATCAACCTGCCGATCGACTTTATCGTCAACCAGAACCTGACCCTGGGCACCGAGTGGGATCAGCAGCGGATGAAGGATATGTCCTCCAACGGCCAGACCTTGCAGGGCGGCGCCATTCCGGGGATGAGCAACAACCGCAGCCCGTACTCAGATGCCGAAATCTTCTCCCTGTTCGCGGAGAACAACATGGAGCTGACCGACAGCACCATGCTGACCCCGGCGCTGCGCTTCGATCATCACTCCATCGTGGGCAACAACTGGAGTCCGTCCCTGAACCTGTCGCAAGGTCTGGGGGATGATTTCACCCTGAAAATGGGGATCGCCCGGGCCTATAAAGCCCCGAGCCTGTATCAGACCAACCCGAACTACCTGCTCTACAGCAAAGGCCAGGGTTGCTATGCAAGTTCGGACGGCGTCGGCTGTTATATGCTGGGTAACGAGGATCTGAAAGCCGAAACCAGCATCAACAAAGAGATCGGCCTGGAGTGGAAACGCGACGGCTGGCTGGCGGGCGTGACCTGGTTCCGTAACGACTATCGCGACAAGATTGAAGCGGGCTACGCCCCGGTGGGTCATACCTCTTCCGGTAAAGTGCAGACCGATATCTATCAGTGGGAAAACGTGCCGAAAGCGGTGGTGGAAGGGCTGGAGGGCACGCTGAACGTGCCGGTGAGCGACACCATCAACTGGACGAACAACGTAACTTACATGCTGCAAAGCAAGAACAAGGAGACCGGCGACCGCCTGTCGATCATCCCGGAGTACACGCTGAACTCAACCCTGAGCTGGCAGGTACAGCAGGATGTGTCGCTGCAGTCGACCTTTACCTGGTACGGCAAGCAGCAGCCGAAGAAGTACAACTACAAAGGTCAGCCGGTGAGTGGTTCTGAGAAGGACGAAGTTAGCCCTTACAGCATCGTCGGCCTGAGCGCGACCTGGGACGTGACCAAATACGTCAGCCTGACCGGTGGCGTGGATAACGTCTTCGATAAACGTCAGTGGCGTGCGGGTAATGCCCAGACTACCGGGAATACCACTACCGGGGCGTATATGTATGGCGCGGGCGCGTATACCTATAACGAACCGGGACGGACCTGGTATATGAGCGTGAATACGCAGTTCTGATGCTTTACGCCCTGTCCGTCAAGGTTTGAAGGATCCTCGCAAAAAACAGTGGCACGGTTGGCCCCCTCTCCTGATATTGGCTCGGTCGGCCCCCTCTCCTCTCTGGGGAGAGGGTTGGGGTGAGGGGGAACATGCGACCTCCCTGTGGGCTGAAGGATCCTCACACAAAAATTGGCACGGTCGGCTCCCTCTCCTGATACTGGCGCAGTCGGCCCCTCTCCTGATACTGGCACAGTCGGCACCCTCTCCTGATACTGGCACAGTCGGCTCCTTCTCCTGATACTGGCACAGACGGCTCCCTCTCCTGATTCTGGCACAGTCGGCTCCCTCTCCTGATTCTGGCACAGTCGGCTCCCTCTCCCCTATGGGGAGAGGGCTGGGGTGAGGGGTACATGCG